>JBMOMO010000223.1:0-11072 GCA_049324135.1 Chloroflexota bacterium | reverse complement strand
CCGCTGATATCGCCTTGCTTGAGTCGTTGAATCGCTTGTGTTTCGTCCACGTTGTCTACTGTATATATCCGATGCCTCATCGAAAGGTTGGGTACAAAAACTGGCGGAGATTGTACCTCCGCCAGCCTCGAGTCATTGCCCGAACATGCCGTTTTTTTCAAAAAGGTTTGGGGCGATATTCACCCCCGGGATGGGAGTGAATTGCATTTTTCCCGGGCGAAATGCGCACTCCTTCCCTGCGGACAGTACAGGGTATTCTCTTGAGAATCCCATCATGCGGCACAGATCCCATGGCGCGATATTTATACCGACGGCTTGGCCACTTCCCGCGCAAGTTCCACACCGATTTTGTACAACTGTTTCATCCTTTCCACATCTGGCAGGCCTGCATTGTCGCCGACAAAGGACAGGGTGAGCGTATCGCCGCCCGCGTATACATTCAAATTGGGATGGGCCGCGAGGACGCGCAGAAAACCGTCGGGCGGGCGCACGTTCGCAGGGAGGGGTTCGGACGTCGAGATCAGGTAGCGTTGGTCCAGGTTGGGGATGTGCTGGAATTTGATAACCTCGTGCTTGATGTCCATCGCTTTTTCCGCGATGGAGTTGCCCAATTTTGCCATTGCCCCGCTTCCGCTTAGGCGCGGAAGAGCATTGAAGCGCGGCAGGTCCCAGGCTGGGGAAATAAAGGCAAGCGCATTCATTTCGAGTGGATGGTAGGTTGCCTTTCTCCCCGAACCGCTTTCAGAGCGGCTGCGTGTCCGGAAGGAGAGGTTATACATGCAGGTCCTTGCGACGGAGGCATGAGCGCGGCAATAGACATGCGTCAGGCGGTGATGTCCATCCATTCGCAGGTCGCGGAGAAAGGCGATCTTTCGCAATATTTCATCCGCGTTTTCGAGCGGCGCAAACCCAAGGGCCTGCGCAATGCGGGTATATTTTTCATTCTCCTTGCGGCTGGCGTACACCACAAAGGCCACCATGCCCAGCATGATGAGAAAGAAACCGCAGATAACCGCAATGAGAACCAAGGCATTCGATTCCATGAGAAACCTCTCTTGTTACGATGTCTGATCAGGGAAGCCCAAAAAGCTTGTATTCGTAGATATGCTCGAAACCGAATTTTCGATACAGCGAGTACGCGCGCGCGCCCGCCGTGAGCACAATCCTTTCATGTCCTGCGGCGCTGGCGGCAGCCAGAATATGAGTCAGGATGGCTTTACCCAGCCCTTTCCCTTCACATGCTGGTAAAGTCGCCATGGCGTATACGCCGGGCAAGCCGGCTCCCATTACCAGCGCGCCGATGCCGGTTGGGGGACCTTCCCTCCCCACCCGGGCAACAAAGAGTCGAGCGGGTTCTCCGCGCAGCCAATCTTCCGCCATGTCTTCAAAATAGGATAATGCTGAATCCTTCGGGAAATTGAAGGCTGCATGCCGAATGGCGCTGGCGGCCCGCAAATCGGCGACCGAGTTGGCCTGCCAGACCTCGATTTCGGGGTTGTATGCCGGGCCGCCCTTGCAGGTGGGTAACGGCGCAACCAGGGTTGGCAGGCGGTATTCGAGTAACACCATTCCATGCCTGAGCAGGCGCTCACTCATATCCGCTGGGGTTGCCATCGGGCTGAGCCACCACATAAACGGGACGCCCCGCCCGGCAAAAAAACTTTTGACGGCTTCGATTTCCTCATCCACTGCTTCGGAAGGCGTTCCTGCTGGAAAGCGGGCATCATGGGCCAAATTCAGCAACCCTTCACGGATGCCGGTGCTGGTTGCAACAATCCCTGCGCCCTGAAATTCCGCTCCCTGCGGCGCGCGGCTGGAAAGCCACTTTTGCGCCGCCACTGTGTGACTGTGCGCCTGGCCGGCAATTTCCTCCAGGCTGAGATGAAACAGCTTTTGGGACGTTTCCGATGTAATACGGCGTTGGATGGAAAAATTTTGATGCGGGTTGACAAGTTCAACTTCGGTCATGGCATCTCCTGTAAGAACCTGGAAGTCAAATGCTTGCTTTTTGCCTGCACAGCCGTCGCGGGGGCCCGGGACAGGCAGGCACATGTGTGCAGGATTTTTTCACCACAAAGGGCAAGGTAAAGGGGCTTTTCTTTTTTTCTTTTCCTGCGCTGCATAATCAATGCCGCGAGATGGTCAAGCCTGCCATCAACAACTGCGCCGCCGTTTGCATGGACTCTTTCAGCCGCATGGTCTTGGGCGACATGACCCACAACAGCATCAGCCCTTCATAAGCGCCGATCAAGGCGGTGGTTGCATCCTGCGGATTGACCTGCACGAACTCACCGCCGTCAATGCCCTGCTCGATGATGGCTTGCACGCCGCTGTGATAGCCTTGGGCAATCTTCCCCATCGCGGCGCGGGTCCGCGGGTTGGGGCTGGTCATGGACTGGTACTTTGCGCCGGTAAGGTACAGTTCACCCAATTCCTGCGCGGAGGCAAGCGCCGCCTCGAAGAACATTTGCAGGCGGGCAAGGGCGGGCAGGTCCATTTCACCGAGAGCCTTCAGGGCGGCAATTTGCGCTTCCGCATTTTGTAACAACAAGGCATGGACGATCTCATCCTTGCTTTTGAAATACCAGTACACGCCGCCCACGCTTAATCCCGCCTTGCGGGCGATGTCTTGCATTTTCACATCCTTGAGCGGCTTGCGCGCAATGATCTCTCGCGCAGCGGCAAGGATTTCTTCTTTGCGTTGGTCACTTACGTCGGGTTTGGGCATAGTTGTGGTGGTGGCGTGTAGCGCAACATTAATGTCGCGCTACATTTTGCGCTACCATTCTCCCAAGCCGGGATGCAGGTAGGTGAACTTCCATTCTGCCCATTCTTTCGCCAACCCTGCTTTCACAGGGTTGTTGATGATATAGGCAACAATCCGTCCCAATTCTTCATCGTTACGGGCGTAGTGATCGTAACTTTCGTGTTGCCAGAATTTTCCGCTGCGCTTCAATTCCAGGTTGCAGGCACGGGCGGTTCTGCCTTTGAGCAGGCGCAAGGTTTCGGTGACGGGATAATTACGGCTCTTTCCATGATGTTTTGCTGCTTCTGTCACAAGCGATTTGATGAGCATGTGAATGTGATTCGGCATGATGCAATATGCCAGTAAATGATAACGTTCTCCATCCATACGATGCAATTCATCGGCGACAATCTGCGCGATATTTGCCAACGCCAGCCAGCGGTTGCCATATTCGGCGCGGTCAAGCCATTCATCGTACTTTCCGAAGAATTTTTTCTGTATCAGGTAATGTTGTTCGGGCGCTGTTTTCTGTAATTCCTGTTCGCGTTGCTGTTTGAGTTCCAACCAAATATCGAGGGGGATGGAATTTGCCAGGTTGAAGGTTATGAAAAGGGGATGCCCTTCAGGGTGAATATGAGGCAAGTGGCGGCGATAGAAAACATCTTGATACATACTTGTATCTTTCTGTAGGGCGACATTAATGTCGCCCTACCAAAAGCAATACATTCACTGCCGCCGATTCAACTGCATCCAAACTAAACGGTAGGGTGTGATATTCGACCGCCAGCCATTGCTGGATCTGGTCATCGTAATGCGGGTTGAAGGGCTGACCCGATTGCCCGCTTGGGATGATGGAGAGTGAGGCGTCCCAATCGGCGGGGTCGGCGATAATGCGGTAGGCGGGACCGAGAGTCATGGCGTAGGGTTTATCGGCGTAGTATGCGCCGCTGTTGACGGTGTTCCAGTTGCCGCCTGTGGGGAAGGGTCCGCGGTTGAAGATGGGTGCGAGCGCGGCGACGCTCCCCAGCGGATGGGCGTAGGTATGCGTGTGAATATCTCCCCAGGTTTGCCCGTCAAGTTCTGTCACAGCGGCAGAGAGCGCGGCGCTCATCATCTCGGCGCGGCGTCCGTCCCACCACGGGTTGTTCGGGTCGTCGAGCAAGTTTTGCAGGAACATGGACGGGTAGCCGGCCAGGGTGAGGTAAGAGCCTGTCGAAGCAGAATCCAGCTTCGAGTTAAGAGAGAGGCGCAACACATGCCACATGGCAGATTCGCTCAACGCGGCGGCGGCGCTGTCGGGGGACATATCCCCATCCCAATCCTTCAAAAGAGAAATGGCGGCTTTTTCAGAATCCGTTTGCGGTGCGGCTTCGTTTGCAATTGCCTGCGCCACTTGCAGGTTGAGGTCGCTGTAAACGCTGGCTTGAAGCGCAGCAAAATCATTGGCGGTCACGTTTTGCGAATCGCGGATGGTCTCGCTGATGAGCGCCACGCGGTAGGGCGGCTGGAAATAATGCGAGAGGAAGTTGGGATAGTCCACACCGGCGGGGCGGTTGTTGGCGGATGCGAAAAAGTCGCCGCTGGGATTCAATGCGGAGGGAAGGTCATCGAAGGCGACGAAGCCCATCCACTCGTGCGCTTCATTCGACCCGTCAACGGGTTGCAGACCATAGACATCGTTCTCCGCTCGAACAGGAACCGCGCCCGACATCTGAAAGCCGATGTTACCCGCAGTATCGGCATAGACGAAGTTCATGCCGGGCAACTGCCAGAGCGAAAGCGCGGCGCGGAATTCGCCCCAATTGGCGGCTTGATTAAGTTGGATGATGGCTTGCGCGAGCGGACGTCCCTGATCGAGACCCGTCCAACGTAACGCGAGATTTTGTTGACTATCGGGAGTGGCGTCTGTGATGAGTGGACCGTGATGTGTGGCGCGGACATTGAGCGTGATGGGCGCGGCGTCTTTCACTTGAATCACTTCCTCGCGGAAGGTGATATCCTGCCATTCATCTTTGAATTGATATTGTGTTCCGTCCTCATTGAGGGTTTCGACGAACAGGTCTTGCACATCGGGGCGGGCGTTGGTGACTGCCCAGGCGATGTTTGCATTGTGACCAATTTCGATTCCGGGCAAGCCGGGTAACGATGCGCCGACGACATTGTATTGATTGTCCTTCGTATGCAAACCGACTTCATACCAAAGCGTGGGCATCGAAAGTCCCTGATGCGGGTCGCCCGCCAACAACGGCAAACCCGACGCGGTGTGACTTCCGCCCACTACCCAGGCATTGCTGCCCTGATCGGGTTTCAGTAGGGCGAGATTTATCTCGCCAAGCGACATGAATGTCGCAGTACGCGGCACGGTACTCATGTCACGTTGAAACGCCAGCATGGCATTGGCAGTTTCGGGAAAGATAGATGCGTTGGCGTCGGGGATGACATCGGGACCCGGGTAATCGGGCAGGATGGATAGCGCTTCTTCCCATGTGAGAGATTGGGTCAACTGGCTGATGATGAGTTCGTCCTGGTAGTTGTTGCTCAAGCCCCAAGCGACGAGTTTGCCAAAGACAAGCGAATCAATCGGTGTCCACGCTTCGGGAGTGATGCCGAGAATTTTGAATTCCAGCGGCAGGTTGCCATCGGCTTGCGTGATGAAGGCGTTGACTCCGTCCGCATAGGCGGTGAGTGCGGCTTGGGTTTCGGCGTCGAGAGTCTCCCAATCGGCTTCGGCGGATTCGGTCATGCCGAGGATGCGCATCATGGTGTCATTTTTCACGCCGCGTTCACCGATGATCTCGCTGATGGTGCCATGCGCAGCGCGGCGTTGGGCTTCCATTGCCCACAGCCTGTCCTGTGCGGTGACGAAACCCTGCGCGAAGAACAGGTCATGCGCGTTCTCGGCAACGATGTGCGGAATGCCGCTCGCGTCGCGGTAGACACTGACGGGGGCAGTGAGTCCATCGAGGACAAGTTCGCCGTCTGTTTGCGGCAGGGCAGGGCGAATCACGCCGAAGTAGGCATAGGTTGGCGCGGCGATGGCGAGGATGAGGAGGAAGAGAAGAACATAGGTTATGATTTTTTTGAAGATGCGCATGGGATGACTCCTTAGGTGAGATTACTCCCCCAATGGGGACTTTCTCGCCTACGTTAAAATAACCGAACAAAGTTCAGTTATTTTATAGCGCAAGATGCAAAGCGTCAAGACAGAGCAAAAGGAGAATCATAGCTTTCTCAAAGTAGATTGACACACAATGAAAACCATAAAAAAGGCTTAACGCGAATGACGCCAATGGGCAAATGACGCGAAAATATTTTAATTCCCGCGAAATTCGCCTCTTTCGCGCTTTTCGCGTTATGGTTTTAAGACTTTGAGAAAGCCGTGAAAGGAGAATCAAATGCCGGATTTTTTGATGACCTGGAGGAGGATTTCGTATCGAAACGGAAGACCAAACGGGACAACCCGCGCGCACAAAAGAAACACGAAGGCGGCAGATCTCTTTTGGATTTGGTGGTGATTGCTTTTGCCTTGGTCTTACTTGGAGTGATGATTGTGGATGCATTTCAAGATTACAAGAGGCATACCCTGCTTTTGCAGGAAGGCGTACTGACAACCGGCGTTGTTACCGAAAAGGATTTTCGCAGGACGAGCGGTTTAACCACGAAGGGAGGCGGTAATTCGAAATACCGCGTAACGTACCAATACACAGCGCTGGTGAATGGTTCCCCCACCCCATTTGAAACCAGAAAGTCTGTGTCGTCTTTCGATTACCCCAAGTTTTCAGTAGGCGCGGAAATCGAAGTCCTACCTTCCATCTTCCCCGGAGGTTTCAGCGCCGAAAATGGGCCTGGAACTGCCATCCATTTCCGGTATTCTATTTTTTGTGGCAATCGCTGCCTTCCTGGCATATCTTGGTTTGAACGGGATGTTCAAGTCGCCTGACGCGCGGTGAAATGATCCATTCGGTCTGCAAAGCGGAGGCTTTGAATGATTTGGGGACATTCCATTTGGGTGCGTTCAATTGGAGTGGGAACAGGTGATTGAGAGTCCCGTTGATCGGGTTCACAGGATAGCCTAGAAGACAGGCAGGCCGCGCCCAGCCGGCATGCCCGTCACCAGGGGAATGGTCAGCGGGCAAAAAGGAATCAGGCAGGCGGATGGGTGGGCTGGGACAAGGCGCGGATCGACATTTTCATCGGAAGTCACACGGCCCCTTCCGTCTCGTCTTCGGCCAGCAGGCCCAGTTCGGCCAGGGCCGCCGCCACTTTGGCTTGGGCGCCCGGTTTGACCACTGCCGTGGTGGGACCCAGGCTCTCGCCCAGGAAACGCGCCGCGCGGGATTTGCGCAATTCCTCCAGGATCTCCGGCCGGCTGACTCTTAACACGACCTGACTCTGCACCCGCGCCTCTGTCCCGTTGGCCTCCCAACGTTTGAGCGTCTTCACCAACTGCGGCGGGATGCCCGTCTCGGAGTGCTTTGCCAGCAGCGCCAGCAGCTGCTCCACCTTGAGGCCCTGCCCGCCCGCCCTGGTCAACGAGGCCGCCGTGATGCGGTAGGGATACTCTCCGGGCTTCTCCTCCTCCCACTCGCAGAAGCGCGCGATCTGATAGCGCGCCGCGCGCGGGAAGGTGCGCGGCACCAGCAAGCGTCCATTGGACGAAATGCCAATCTTTCCCCTTTCCTCTTCCCTTTCCCCTAGTGTCGTCACACGGAAGGCGGTCACCGGCCCGCCACTTTCCGCGGCTGCCAGGTCGACCCGTCCCAGCCAGTGCAGCGTGTCGATGAAGGCTTTGATGAGCGCGCCGTCCACCTCATCCCAATGGCTGAAGCCGCGCAGGTAGGCGCCGTCGGTTTTGCGTTTGATGAACCACGAGTCGTAATCCCCGGCGGGGCGTTGAAAGTCAGGATACTTTTCCTTGACCGCGCGCACGAAGGCGGACAGGCTCCACCACTTGCCGGCGGGCAGGGCCTCGACCAGGGCGAGCAGAAATTCGCGGGTCTCCTGCGGCTGGTTGCTCCACTCTCCCTCGCACACGAGAGTCGGCAGCAGGCGCAGTTCATTGAAGGCGGCGCTTTCGGTCCAGGCATCGGTCAGCATCTTGAGGGCCTCGGCGCGCGGGGCTTCGAGAAATTTCCGCGCGGCGTTGGCTTGCGGGGCGTCGTTCTCGACCAGGCCGGCTACCGCGAGTAGCGCGCGCAGGCGCGGCTCGGACGGATGCTCCGTTTTGCCCATGCGCAGGGCGGCCAGCAGGCTGGCGGCGTCGTCGAGGATGCGGTCGTCGGCGGGAAGCTCGTGCCCGCGTTCGACGGGCGAGGCCGGGCGGCCGGGCGGCTCGGTCGATGCAACCGGGGCCGCCCGCAGCAGGTCCAGGACCAGGGGCAGCAGGTCATCGGGGACGTAGGCAAATTCCAGCGGGCCTTTGTCGGTGTCGAAGAAGGCGCGGGCCAGCAGGGCGCGGTAGAACAGGCTTTCGGCGGGGGCGGCGGGTTTGAGGTGCGGCTTCTCGCGGTCGCGGCGGCCGGGGCCCATATCGCGGATGTCGCCAAAGCGGCGGGAGAACTCGGCCCAGGGCAGGCGGCCGGCGCCGGCGGTCAGGGCGGTCAGCGCGGCGCGCGATTCGGCGGAGAGCGAGTCGAGCACCTCGGCAGCCAGCGGCGGGTCCAGCAGCGAAGCAGCCAGTTCTTCGGCGGCCGGCCCGGCTTCGTTCGAATCCAGTTCGAGGCCCCACAGTTCCGCGACGATGCGCAGGTGGCCGAGGTCGTGTTTTTGAAGGGAGGCAAGCAGGTCAGGCATGGGCGGAATCAAAAAAGGTTGGTCGGTCGAATTGTAACCTTCCAACCTTCAACCCGCAACTTTCGATTTTCGATCAGCCTTTGACCACCTGGAGCGCGTTCGGGACAATCTCAAAGTCGACCTTGCGCAGGTTGCTGCCGAAACTGGTCAGGATCTCGCCATCGGCGTGGATGTAGAGCGGACGGTCCGAGGCGAGGCTGAATCGGCGGCACTGGCCCATGCGCACTTCGTTGGTGAAGCGCATGTGGGTGCCCTTGAGGAATTCGGGCAGCAGGCGGAACATCATCAGGCGCGAGACCTTGCGCACGGTCAGGAATTCGAGCACACCGTCGGTCATGCTGGACTGTGGAGACAGGAGAAAGCCGCCGCCTTCGCGCCCGCCGTTGCACAGGGTGGTCATAAGGACTTCCTCCTCCCAGTTTTCCTGTTCGGTTTCGATGCGCACGTGCGCGGGGTCGTGATTCAGGAGGATGGTCTGGACGACGGCGGTCAGGTACATCAGAAAACCGCGCACGATGGGCAGTCTGTGCGAACGGATGGTGACGATGGCGTCGAAGCCCATGCCGAGGGTGTTGTCGAAATATTCGCGCCGCCCGTGTTCGTCGGTCAGCAATCCCAGGTCAACGAGGGAGGGCGTTCCCGCATAGGCTCGGGCCAGGGCGTGATCGGCCTTCGTGGGAATGTGGAGGGCGTGGGCAAAATCGTTGCCCGAGCCGACAGGCACCACGCCGAGGACGGGCCGCCGCTCCTGTGGAACCTGCATCAACCCATTGACCACCTCGTGGACCGTGCCGTCGCCGCCCATGGCCACCACCAGGTCATAGCCCTGTTCCCCCGCCTGGCGGGCCAATTCCGCGGCATGGCCGGGGTAGACCGTTCCACTCCAATCTGTGCCGCCCTGCTCGGAGGCGATGGCGCGCAGGTCGCGCGCCACCTGCCAGGCGTGGCCCATATCGGCCATGGGATTCAAGATGATCTTGACTTTGCGGGACATGCAGGCTCTCCTGGGTGATGTAGGGTCAATCCGAATCGTCGGCGTCTCGAATCCGCGCTCTGTGAAGGTTCGGGTGGATTCTCATCCAATATAACCCCGCGTCTGTCAAAGTGTGTCTGGCCTTTCTTCAGCGGATGTGTTTTGAATGTTCGGGAGAATTCCGGGAGCCGAGGTTCCGCCTGGGGATCATGCCGTCATCAATGGAACTTCAACCCGGCCAAAGGTCCCGTAAAGCCATGCGCTACCAGGAAGGAGCCGCGTTCATGTTTCTTGGCGCGGTAGAGGGCCTCGTCGGCGGCGCGCATCAGGTCAGCGCTGCTGACAGCATGGATGGGGTACATGGCGATCCCGCCCGACACGCCCAGGTTGATCTTGTGTCCGCCGGGCATGGGGAAGCGAAACTCGCGAATTTTTTCCAGGATTTTTTCCGCGACGAGGCGCGCGGCGGGCAGGTCGGTATGGGTGAGGATGAGGGCCAGTTCGTCGCCCCCATAACGGGCGAGGAAATCGTTGGTGCGCACGCCTGAGGCGATGTGGTTGAAGACGGCGCGCAGGACCTGGTCTCCCATGGTATGCCCGTAGGTGTCGTTGACTTCCTTGAACCCATCCAGGTCCATCATGATGACTGAAAATGGGTAACCGTCGCGGCGCGCCAACGACACGGCGTTCTCCAGCCGCTCATCCAGGGCGCGGCGATTGGGCAGGCCCGTGACTGTGTCGCTGTAAGCCTGGCGGCTGACCATTTGATGCAGTCTGGCGTTCGAGATGGCTACGGCGGCCTGGTCGGCCAGCAACCCCAACAGGCGCAGTTCGGAAGGCGAAAATTTTCCCGTCACGCTGCGCGAAAGGTTCATCACCCCCACCACGATACGGTCGATCATCAGCGGGATGCCGATAATCGAGCCTTCTTTTTTCTCCACGGCGTCTTTGTAATACGGGTGTTCGACCATGTTCTCGATTTCAACGATCTCCCCCCGTCGGGCAACTGTATGGGTCAGGCCATCCTTGCGTGGAATCTGGTAGGGACGGTTGCGCACGCCGGTCTTGTCGAGCGCCGCGCCGAATTCGAGCATGTTGTCTTTGTAGAGGAAAATATCGACGGTTGTGGCAGAGCGGACCAGGCGCAGGGCCTCGGAGGCGACCGAAGCCAGGACGGTTTGCAGGTCGAGGCTGGAGGTCAGGTTCAGGCTGAGTCGCTTGAGCGCGTCCAATTCGTCCGCCTGCTGTTTGAGCAGGGCCAGCAGGGCGTGACTGGCTGAGGCGGTGTCTGGTTTGCGCGCGCCCGCTTTGGGCAACAACCAGGGCTGGGAGGATCCCGACAATGTGTTGATGAAGGCCAACAGGTCCATCCGCTCTGTTTTGGATAGGCCGCCATCCTCCATGACAATGCGCCGCGCCTGCGCCAACACCTCTTCGCGATGATTTGTCATTTCCATAGTCATCCAGGATCAGTTCCTTAAACTACTTCGAACGGATGCGCGTGCTGTAACGCGCAGGGAGGAGAAACGGCGAGCCTTTGAGGCCGGCTTTGCCCTGCGT
>JBMOMO010000222.1:0-11209 GCA_049324135.1 Chloroflexota bacterium | reverse complement strand
ACGACCTGCGCGCTCTCACCCGCTATTGGTTCTTCGAGGATTGGGAGGCGCTGTTCCGTTTTATGGCAGAGGGGCTGGAAATCCCTCTGCCAGGCTCCTAAACCAATTTCAGATTTGGAATTGCTGGTGTTCGTGCAGCGGTAAAGGACTGAAGTGGCGCAAGGTTTTTCGCGTAATAGGGTATAGTTGGGGGATGAAGGCACACAAAAATAGAAACCTCCTGGTATAGCGCAATCTCTCTACCCAGGAGGCTTCTCCTACACTTGTTATCCCTGGATAAACCAGGGTCGAGGTCTAGTTCGAGCAGGCGCCGACGTCCACCTTGAAGACCGTGCAGCCATCCCCGGCGGCGGGCGCTGGGGCAGCGCAGCACTGGTTGGCGGCGTCGAACCCGTATCCCGCCGGGCATTGACCGGTGTCCATCGCCAGGGCGGGCGCGGAGCATGCGCCGTTGCAGACCTTGAGTTCATATGACCAGAGTTCTTTGTCCGGCCTGCAGGTGATGTTCATATCGCCGTCGCCGCGCATCTGGTCCCAGCACTCCAGGCCAGGATCAAGCGCCTCGTAGGTCGTCCCGGCCGGCGCCCACAAAAGAACGTGAAGTTGCTTGCTCGGACACATCTTATTGTCGCGCATCTCGACCGCTGGCGCTTCACAGGCCGCCGGGGCCGCCTGGCAGAAGGGCGCATACTGCGGTTGGGTGGGCTCCACCACAGCCGGAGGCGGCTCGGTGGCCGGCGGGAGCGCAAGCGTGGGCTGCTCGACGACCGGCGCTGGCTGCGCCGCTTCCTGGGTCGGCGCAGCGGATGGGCCGCAGGCGGCCAGCAACGCCATGCCGGCAACCAGGGCGAACATCAAAACGTGAATTGGTTTCATAATTGACTCCTTTCGAATCTGGGCCATTCTCCGCGGGCGCGGGAGTGGTCATAAACTTCTCTCAAAATATACCTTTTTATGACCATTTTTTTAATCCCCCATACATGGGATGACCAAAGGGGCAAAGGCTGTCAGGGAATTGTAAGGTATAAGGGTTGAACAATGGCATGGAGCAGCAATGCGATATACGTCACCTGATATTCCGATTGTGTTAAAATAAGGCCGGAGGGCCCCTATGGCAAAAAAAATTGATGGCGTCATCGAAGCAGTCCGATATACGCGCGACCAGCAGATTTCCCTGGTGCGCGCCTACGTGCGGCGCGGCCCGGCGTTTTCCGACCGGGTGCTGCTCGACCGCGATACCCTGCTCAACAAGATCAAAGAAGGCAAGACCTTCTATACCGGCCAGCGCAAGGAATTATGGGCCGGCACCTTCGACCTGGGCAAGATCGTCCACAGCGCCGACCGCGACGGGAAAGAATTCCTGACCACCCGCCCTGACGCGCCGGGACGCGACCAACTCGAGGAGACCCCGGTCTTTTAGCCCGGCGTTTTGAGCCGGGTTGTCTATTACCCCATGAAACTGATCGACCAAACCCCTTTGCAAAATTACAAAGGCGAGATAAAACTGCTCGACCGCCTCAAGGGCGCGCTCAAATACGGGCCGTCCTGGTACCCGGAGTTACAGGCCCAAAAAACGGTCGTCCAACTCCTGGACCGCATCCTTGTAAAGGGCTTCATCCTGATCCGCAACTGCACCCTGCCGGGCAGCCAGATCATCATCCCGTTGATCCTGGTCGGCCCGCCGGGGGTGATCGTGGCCTACGTCACCCATTTGCGCGGGACCTACATGGCCAAAGGCGATTCGTGGAGGATCATGCGCGGCAACAACTTCCAGCCTGCGGCGGTGAACCTGCTTACCCGCGTCGAAGGATATGCCCGCGCCCTGAAGGTATTCATCGAACGCCAGGGAGCAAAGCAAGCCATTACGGTAGATTCCGTCCTGTTGGCCGCAAATCCCGGCATGTACATCGATACCCAGCGCCCCACCGTGCGCATCGTCATGAGCGACGCCATCGAGCGCTGGGCAACCGGCCTGCTGCAATCGCCCCCCCTCCTGTCGCCCGATCACGCAGAACAACTGGCAGACCGCATCGTCAACCCGCGCCCGCCCAAACGCCAAACGGCTGCGCAACCCGAAACAGCCTCGTCGCCCGGACCAGACGGCCCGGAGCCGGAACTCTCGCGCGCCCAGGCCATCTTCCGCGCCTCCGAGAACGCCGAAGCCTTCGACCCCGCCGACCTGGGCTTTGCCTTCGACGAAGGAGGAGGGCTGGAAATCCCCAGGCAAATGGTCGAGACCAGCCCGGCCGTCCCCCTGCCTGCGGGCGGCAGCGCCAGGAAACGCTATTTCGGCATGACCGGCAGGCAATTGGCCCTGCTGGGCGGCATGGCGCTGGTCGAAATCTGCGTATTGCTTTTCCTGGCAGGCTTCTTCCTTTTCTTCTCCCAGTAAACCTTGACCTCCCCGTTCCTCTCCATCGTCATCCCCGCTCATAACGAAGAGCGCCGTCTGCCCCATTCACTGGAGCAGATTTTTTCGTTCCTGGAACAGCAAGCCTATCCCGCCGAAGTGCTGGTGGTCGAAAACGGCAGCGCCGACCGAACGGATGCTATTGCGCAGGAATTCGCGCGCCGCTACCCCAACCTGCGCGCTTTGCAGGTCGAACAACGCGGCAAGGGACGCGCCGTCCAGCGCGGCATGTTAGAAGCCGGTGGGGAATACCGCTTCCTGTGCGACGCCGACCTCTCGATGCCCATCCAAGAAGTCAACCGCTTCCTGCCCCCCGCCCTGACCGGCTTCGACATCGCCATCGGCTCGCGCGAAGCGCCCGGCGCGATCCGCTACCACGAGCCGGGCTACCGGCACTGGGGCGGGCGCGCCATCAACCTCCTGATCCGCCTGCTGGCCCTGCCCGGCCTGCGCGACACGCAATGCGGCTTCAAATGCTTCCGCGCCGAGGTCGCCACAGACATCTTCCGCTTCCAGACCTTCCCCGGTATTTCCTTCGATCCCGAAACACTCTACATCGCGCGCCTGCGCGGCTACCGCATTGTAGAGTTGCCCATTCCCTGGTACTTCGACCCGGAGAGCCGCATCAACCTGCTCGACGATACCCTCTCACTGCTGCGCGACCTGCTCGCCATCCGACGCAACGCCCGGCGCGGATTGTATGACCCAACTCCCTGACCTGGCATTCGAACGACGACTGTGGCCGCATTTTGCCCACATCGCCGGATTGGACGAGGCCGGGCGCGGCGCGCTGGCCGGCCCGGTGGCGGTGGGCGCGGTCATCCTGCCGGGAGACGACCCGCATCTCTCCCGGACCCTGGCCTGCTGCCGCGACTCCAAACAGATGACTCCCCTTCAGCGCGACCGGTGCGCCCCGCGCATCCAGGCGGCCGCCCTGGCGTGGAAGGTTGGCTTTGCGTCTGCTGAAGAAATAGACCAGATGGGAATCGTATTCGCCGCGCGGCTGGCGGCGCAGCGCGCGCTGACAGGGCTCTCGCTCCAGCCCGCCTACCTGCTGACGGATTTCCGCCTGGAACTGCCCGGAAGCGCCCTGCCGCAGACCTCGCTGGTGAAAGGCGACGCGCGCTGCCTGAGCATCGCCGCCGCCTCGGTGCTGGCCAAAACGGCCAGGGACGCGCTCATGCTGGAAATGGGGAAACGCATCCCCGGCTACGGGTGGGAGAAAAACAAAGGGTACGGCACGCAGGCCCATCGGTCGGCGTTGAAGCGCTTGGGGTATTCGCCAGAGCACCGCAGGTCCTTTGTCGTCAAGGAATTCCGCAATCTGTAATTACTTCACATCCTCCGGCGTGATTCGCGCGCCGGGCGGGATGGTGGTGCTTTTGGGAACGACCACGATGCCATCCCGCACGAACCAGGCCTCCCGGTCCAGGTCAGTTCCGCGCGGGAAGGGACGGATGACCACCCCCTTGCCCAGGCGCACATTCTTGTCCAGGATGGCGCCTTCCACCTGGCAGTCGCGCCCCACCCCCAGCGGAACCTTGCGCGGCGCAGTTTCCGAATCATAATAGTCTGCGCCCATGATGATGCTGTCTTTGATGCAGGCCCCGGCCGCCACCTGGCTGCGCAGGCCCAGGATGGAACGCCGCACCTCCGCTTTCTGGACGCGGCAGCCCTCCGCCAGCAACACATCCTTCAGGTCGCTGTCGATCACCACCGAACCCGGCAACGGCCGCGCGTGGGTATAAATCGGGCTTTGCGGGTCGTAAAAATTGAAAGGCGGGTTCGCAATGGCAAGTTTCAGGTTGGTCTCGTAGAACGAGCGGATCGTCCCAATGTCCTCCCAGTAGCCGTCGAAGTCGAAGCCGAACACCTCATGCGATTGGATCGCCTCCGGGATGATGTCGCCGCCGAAGTCGTCGTGGCGCGGGTGATAGGTCAGCATGTCCACCAGCACTTTGGTGTTGAACAGGTAGATGCCCATCGAGCCCAGGTAGGGGCGGGCCGGGTCGTCGCGGCTGACGAATTTCTTCTGGACTGCCGGGTCTCTGGGCTTTTCGGCAAACGACGAGATATGTCCATCGGCCTCGCGCTTCAACAACCCGAAGCGGGTCGCGTCTTCTTTTGCGACCGGTTGGACGGCTACCGTTATATCGGCGTTCTTCTGCCAGTGGTATTCGGCCATGGCGGCGTAGTCCATGCGATAGAGATGATCGCCCGCCAGGATCAGCACGTACTCCGCCCCGGTAGTTTGGATCTCCAGCAACTGCTTGCGGACCGCATCCGCCGTGCCTTGGTACCAGTCGGCGCTTTCCATGGTCTGCTCAGCGGCCAGGATCTGCACCCAGCCGGTATGGAAGGAATCGAAATGATAGGTATTGGCGATGTGGCGGTGCAGGGAAACGGAGTTGAACTGCGTCAGGATGGCAATGCGATAGATGCCGGAATTGATGCAGTTGCTGATGGGAATATCGATCAAGCGGTACTTCCCGGCAATCGGGACGGCCGGTTTGGAGCGCATCTTGGTCAGCGGGTACAGGCGCGCGCCGCGCCCGCCGCCCAGGATCACGCCCAGGACATCGTTCAACGTAGGCATAGGGGCCTCCTGGAGAGGGACAGGATCATGCCTCTATTATCGCTTAAAACCGAAAATCTGGCGTACTTTGTACGCCAGGAAAACAAGCGGGTAGGCCAGCAAAACCAACACATCGATCACTAGAAAGATCAGGTTCAATTTCATGTCTTCGCTCCTTCCACACGCCGCGTCCCACAAACCAGAATGCCCGTAAGCGCCAAAAACGCGAGGCCACACAAAGCGGTCTCGCGTTCGCTCGAAAGCGACCAGAGGACCGGGAACTTGTGCGTTCCGTCTTGACGATCCTCTACCCTGTCCCTGATTCCATGACAGGCGCTACTCCCCGGCAACATACCGAAAAGCGTCTATTCCGTTTATAATGCCGAAGGAGGGAATCGAACCCTCACTCCCGAAGGAACACGATTTTGAGTCGTGCGCGTCTGCCTGTTCCGCCACTTCGGCTTGTTGGATAGATTTGTCCAACGCATCGCAAGTATACTCACTCCCAGGACGAAGGTCAAGATGAAATTAGGAATTATCGGCTTGCCACAATCAGGAAAGACCACCCTCTTCAACGCCCTGACGCGCGGCGACGCGCCCACGACTGCCAGCGCCGGGCGCATCGAAGTTCACACGGCTGTGGTGGACGTACCCGATCCGCGCGTGGACAAGTTGTCTGCCATCTTCAAACCCCGCAAGACCATCTACGCCAAGGTCACCTACGCCGACATCGCCGGGCTGGAAGGCGGGGCGGCCAAGAGCGGCATCTCCGGCCAGTTGCTCAACCAACTGGCGCAGATGGACGCTTTCCTGCACGTCGTGCGCTGCTTCGAAAGCGACCTGGTGCCGCACCCGGCCGGCTCGGTAGACCCGGCGCGCGACGCAGCCACCATGCTGGACGAACTGCTGCTCAACGACCTGGTGGCCGTGGAACGCAAACTGGAACGCCTGGCTGACGAGCGCCGCAAGGGCGGCTCGGACAAGACGGTCGTCGAACGGCAGATCACGCTTTTCGAACGGTTGCAGGCCTGCCTGTCCGGGAATGAACCGCTGCGCCGCCTGGGCTTCAACGCCGAGGAAGCCAGGGAATTGTCCAGTTACGGGTTGCTGACCCGCAAACCCATCCTGACCGTCTTCAACCTGGGCGAGGGACAGGCCACTCCTGCGGTCGAACTCGACCACGCTGCCGTGTCCTTGCAGGGCAAACTGGAGATGGAACTGGCGCAACTGCCCGCCGAGGACGCCGCCCTCTTCATGGAGGAATACGGTATCGAGGAACTCAGCCTGAGCAAGATGATCGGCCTGTCGTACGATCTGTTGCAAGTGCAGTCCTTCTTTACTGTTGGAGAAGACGAAGTGCGCGCCTGGACCACGCGGCGCGGCGCCAACGCCCAGGAAGCGGCTGGCGAGATCCACACCGACCTGCAAAAGGGCTTCATCCGCGCCGAGGTGGTTTCGTACACCGACCTGGTGGAACTGGGCGGCATGAACGAAGCCAAAGCCAAAGGAAAACTACGCCTGGAGGGCAAGGAATATCCCGTCAAAGACGGCGATATCGTGCACATCCGTTTTAATCTGTAAAACCGGAATGCCTCTATAATTAACGAGGAAGAACGTCCCGAAGGTTTTCTAAAAGGTTCTGACCGTTTTTCGAACCTTCGGGACGATTATTCAACTGAATATGAAACGCACCCAAATCATACAAATTTGATGAAGAAGGAGAATACCATGTCCCGCCTGTCCAGACCCTGGGGGGCGCTTGTCTTGTTTCTCGTTGTGTTCCTTTTGATCCTGGCCTGTTCCCTGCCCACCGCCATGAATACGCCGGCCCCTACACAGCCCGCTTACGACCCTACCAAGATGGCGCTGGAATACCAGGCGACCGCCATGGCTTTGCAATTGACGCAGGCCGCCATGAACATGCAGCCGCAGCAACCGCAAGCCCCGGCGCAGCCGGTGACCCAGCCGACCGTCCCTCCACAGCCCACCGTAGCGCAGCCAACGCCCACGCAGGATTTCAAAGCGTTGATGAAAACGGCCAAAATCCTGGTATACGAAAATACGGACGAACGCGGCTGGGGCATGTGGATCCAGGACGCCCTGGATGGGATGGGGTTGACCTATACCCAAACCGGCTCCTATAGCGGGCATTTCATGGAGTACCTGAACTCAGGCACCAAATATGACCTCATCATCGTCGGCGCGGAAGACAAGGACAGGATTTCCGGCGAGTTCTGGGATGTGATCAATACCCGCCTGGTGCGCGACAAGGCCGCCCTGATCGCCGAAATCTGGTATCTCGACCGCGAAGCCAACGGCCCGATCAGCAAGATCTTGAGCGGGTGCGGCATCCGTTACCAGAAGGATTGGGACATAGCCGAATCGATCTACTGGTGGGTACCCGACCACCCGGTTTTCAACGAACCCAATACCGTCCTCCCCCTGCTCCACTATAACCGCATGTGGGCCGACCAGACCGGCGACCGCATCCGGCTGGGGAGCGGCGGCGACGCCGTCCTGCTGGCAGGTCTCACGACCAAACCATCCAGCGACGGCGCAGTCCTCGCGACCTGCTACCAGGGCCGCGTCATTATCGCAACCTACTCAGACCACGATTATCACCAGAGCGACATCATCCCACTCTGGCAGAATTACATCTACAACACCTTGAAAAATCACTTCTTGGCTATCCAATGAACTACAGGAGCATCCCATGACCTTTACCCAAACCAAATGGAGCCTGGCCGACCTGTACCCCGGATTTTCCTCCCCGGAACTGGAAGCGGCCTACGACAAGATCGAAGAGCAAGTGACCTCCTTCGAGGGACTGCGCGCGCACCTGACTCCCGACCTGCCTGCTGACCGTTTCCTGGAAGTCGTCCGCGCCCTGGAGGAGACGAACCGCATTGCGCACCGCCTGTACGCCTTCTCTGGCCTGGCCTTTGCCGCCGATACCCAGGACCAGGTCGCCCAAACCGCGCAGGCGCGCGTCCAGCAATTCCTGGCGGAGATGGAAAACCGCACCCTGTTCTTCAGCCTGTGGTGGAAGGACCTGGACGACGGGAACGCCCAGCGCCTGATGGACGCTTCCGGCGATTACCGCTATTTCCTCGAGGAGATGCGCCACTTCAAGCCGCACACCCTGAGCGAACCGGAAGAAAAGGTCATCAACCTGAAGAACGTCACCGGATCCAGCGCGCTGACCACGCTGTACGACTCGATCACCAACCGCTACGTCTTCAAACTGCAAGTGGACGGCGAGACGAAAGAACTGACGCGCGGCCAACTGCTGCCCTACATCCAGGGCGCGGACGCCGACCTGCGCGCAGCCGCCTACCAGGAACTATATCGCGTCTACGGCGAACAGGGCCCCATCCTCGGGCAAGTCTACCAGACGCTGGTGCGCGACTGGCGCAACGAGAACCTGTCGCTGCGCAAGTTCAGCAGTCCCATCGCCGCCCGCAACCTGGCCAACGACATCCCCGACCAGGCCGTGGACGCCCTGCTGGAGGCGGCAAGGAAGAACACCGGTCTCTTCCAGCGCTATTTCAAGTTGAAGGCCAAAGCCCTGGGCATGGAAAAACTGCGCCGCTACGACGTATACGCGCCGGTGGCCGGGGCAGAGAAAACCTTCGAGTTCGCCTCAGCAGCCCGAATGGTGCTGGATGCGTTCGATGAGTTCGATCCGCAGGTGGGGGCATTGGCGCGGCGCGTCTTCGACCAGGGTCACATGGATAGCGAAGTCCGCAGGGGGAAACGGGACGGGGCCTTCTGCTGGTCGGTCACGCCCGACATGACGCCCTGGGTGCTGCTCAACTACCAGGCGCGCGCCCGCGACGTGGCGACCATGGCGCACGAACTCGGTCACGCCATCCACTCGATGCTGGCGGCGCACCACAGCCTGTTCACCTTCCACTCGTCGCTGCCGCTGGCCGAGACAGCCTCCACCTTCGGCGAGATGATGCTCACCGACCGCCTGCTGGCCGGGGAGACGGACGAGGCCGTGCGGCGCGACATCCTGTTCAAGCAGGTGGACGACGCCTACGCGACCATCATGCGCCAGTCGTATTTTGCGTTGTTCGAGAAGCAGGCGCACGAGATGGTGATCCAGAACGCCTCGGTGGACGAAATCTCGGCCGCCTATTTCGACAACCTGGAAGAGCAGTTCGGCGATGCGCTCGCCCTGAGCGACGAGTTCCAATGGGAATGGGTCTCGATCCCGCACATCTACCACACGCCGTTCTACGTGTACGCCTATGCCTTCGGGCAATTGCTGGTCTTCTCGCTCTACCAGCAATTCAAGCAGGAGGGCGAGGCCTTCAAACCCAAATATCTCAACATCCTGTCGGCGGGCGGATCGGAAGCCCCGGCGCGGATATTGAGCGCCGCTGGCATAGACATCGAATCCCCGGCCTTCTGGCAGGGCGGCTTCGACGTGGTGGATGGGTTGGTGAGGCAACTGGAAGCGCTTTAGGGAAGAAACAAAGGAAGAAAGTCTGCGCCTGGTTTGGCGCAGACCTTCTTCGATGATGCGGGCGCGGGCAGGGGATGGCTTTTCAATTGGGTGCATTCCATTTGAGTTGAAGGGAAGAACGTCCCGAAGGTTTTGTGGGGAAATTTCGGTCGTTTTAGCCAACCTTCGGGACGGTTTCAACTGAAATGGAACACACCCAAATTATAGCATCTGTCTTCGGAAGTCCGGCTGAAAAAGTGACAGCCACCTCTTTACGGGATGGCTGTCTTATTTCGAACACTACGCCGCAGGTTTTGCCTTGCGGGTCGGGGTCTTGCGCTCACTCAGCCGCGTGCCCCCGACCATTTCATATTGCGAAGAATTATCGCCATAATTGGCTTTGACCCCACTGCGCACCCGTTTGACCTTGTCCCATAACTCCGTGTAGAGCGCGTCGCGCTGGTTGCGCATGTCGGTCAATTGCGCTTCGAGCGTGTTCATCTGGGAAAGAATCTGGGTGGCTTGCGTGATGTCGGCTGACAGGGTGGCATGGGTCACAGTGCCAATGCTCATGCCTTTATCGATCTGTTTCATGGCGTCCAGGACGCTTCGGGCTTGTTCGAGTACATTGGCTGGATAGGGTTTTCCGGGCATGTCAGTTCTCCTGAAGACTAGGTTTCTGGGAACGCCCCAGAATTGTCGATAGTATCCTTAATAACCTTGTTCCTGTCAAGTTACAGGAATGTAACTTTGGTCTCCTTTTTGCATGGAAAACAAAACAAAAAGGCCCGCCGATCAAACTGGCGCGCTTACCGGCTAAACCGATGAGCGTACCTGCTAAATCATCGCGCCTACTGACTAAACCAATACGCTTACCGACTAAATCAGTGCGCCTACCGACTAAATCAGTACGCTTACTGACTAAATCAGTGCATCTACTGACTAAACCAGTATGTACGCTGACTAAACCAATACGCTTACCAACTAAACTAGTACGCTTACCGACTAAATCAGTACACCTACCGACTAAATCAGTGCGCCTGCTAACTAAACCAATGCGCCTGCTGACTGAACCAGTATGCTTACTGACTAAATCAGTATTCTACAGACTTCCGAAGTCTGGCAGACTTCGGAAGTCTTGATGCCCTGGTTGCTGATCCTGGGTCGCAATTGATTAATGACTGCCAATCTCTTGGCCATATCTACCTCCTCGTTTTTTTGTAATTGTCTGGCGAATGGGGCCTTACTTGCCCGCCACATAAAAAATATAGCACGATTGATTCCGGCTTCTATCGTACAAAGTTCCTATTGGATGGGGCGAAGGGAGAGAGGGGACTTGAAGGATTCACCCGCACTTTGTCAGGCTGTCTTTGCAAATATTGTATAAATTAAAGATCCCAGGATGAGCAATAAACCAATAACGCCAACGATATACCAAGTCCATGCTACAACCTTGATAAGGCTCAAATGTGTATCGAACCCCCCTGTATTAGGACGTGGTCGAATCTGGTATTCCTTCTTTTCTCCTAATTGGGAGGTTTCATAAAAACCTGAACCATACCAGATTTTTGGGTCATCGGCAATTAATTTCCAATTTTCTTTCGACCATGCAGACCACCGATTCTCAATGCCTACGAGTCCAAACTGTTCAAGGCCGGATTGAAATTCGATTATCCTTGCCGTAGATAACCTAAGACTGAGATAGGCACGGGCTGCATTAGTCATTGCTTTCCAATGCGCTGAAAGAATAATGCCAAACATGGCAAAGACA
>JBMOMO010000221.1:0-11296 GCA_049324135.1 Chloroflexota bacterium | reverse complement strand
TTTGGCGATGTGGCGTATGCTTTCCAGGCTTTGCCGCGCCTGCCGCTGCTGGTCAATTTCTGGTGTGGGGACGAAGATTTTCCATCTACATGCAAAATCCTGTTCGACAAATCGCTCAGTCATTACCTGCCGACGGATGTCGCCGCGATTTTGGGGGGCATGTTGGCGCGCAGGTTGGCCCGTAGCGCCGCGTAAGCGGTACAATTGCGCTGATGCGCAAGGAAGCCTATTTCACCCCCGAAACGTTACAAGCGAAAGCCCGGGAAATGCTGCTCCCGGTAGAGGCGGATCGCCGCAGGCATGCCATGATTTGCTTGCGGCCTCGCGAGGCAGCCTTGTTGGTCCTGGACATGCAGGACTACTTCCTGCAACCGGACTCACATGCCTTTGTCCCCGCCGCGCCCGCGATTGTGGAGGGGATTGCCCGATTGCGCGACGCGTTCCTGGCGGCCAGGCGCCCGGTCGTGTTTACGCGGCACGTGAACACCCCCGAGGATGCCGGGATGATGTCCACCTGGTGGCGGGATTTGATCGCCCCACAAGATGCGCGTAGCCAAATTATTAAATCACTGGATACGTCGAATTGCATTCTCCTTGAAAAAAGACAATATGACGCCTTTTGGGGCGCGTCGCTGGACAGCATCCTGCGCGGACTTGGGGTGGGGCAGGTGGTGGTGACCGGCGTGATGACGCACCTGTGCTGTGAGACTACGGCGCGGTCGGCCTTTGTGCGTGGGTTCGAAGTCTTCTTTGCAGTGGACGGCGCCGCCACGTATACAGAGTCCCTGCACCGCGCTTCGCTGCTGACCCTGGCGCATGGATTTGCCATTCCCGTGTTGGTGGATGAGATCGGGCAGGTCTTCGATGCCTGAAACAGGCGTTGTCATCATTGGCGCCGGCCCGGCGGGGCTGACGGCCGCCATCCAGTTGCGGCGCTACGGTATCCCGTTCGTGCTGCTGGAAAAAGAGCGTGTGGGCGGCCTGCTCTGGAACGCCAACCTGGTAGAAAATTATCCCGGTTTCCCAGCCGGCGTAAGCGGCCCAAAGTTGGCGCAACTCGTCGAACGACAGGCCAGGCGGATCGGCGCGCCTGTCGCCAAAGAATATGTTTTGCGTGTAGCCATATTGGAAAATAAAAAACGCCACTTCACAATCCAGACAAGCAAACAAGAATACAGCGCCGCCCATGTCCTGGTTGCGTCAGGGACAAAGCCTTGCCCTCTCCCGTTTCCCATCCCGCCCGAATGTGCGCCGAACGTGCATACAGACGTCTGGCCCCTGCTCAGGGAAAGCGGCAAGCGGATCGTCATCGTTGGGGCGGGGGATGCGGCCTTCGACTATGCCCTGAATCTGACAAAAAACAGGAATTCTGTCACTATTCTCAATCGCGGCGGGGATGTAAAATGTCTGAGGTTGCTTTGGGAACGCGCGCGGGTCAATCCGTCGGTCGCGTACCGGGCGGAGAGTCCTGTCAGCGGGGTGGAGGTTGGGGGGACGGCGGGCAGGCTGCGGGTGCGGTGCGAAGCGGGCGAGTCGCTCGAGGCGGACGCCCTGTTGTTCGCGATCGGGCGCGTCCCGCAGGTGGATTTTTTGTCCGCCGAATTGCTCGCCCAGGCGCATCCGGGTCTGCATTTTGTCGGCGATGTGAAGAATGGGCTGTACCGGCAGGCCGCCATTGCAGCCGGGGATGGGCTGCGCGCGGCAATGGAAATCTACTTTAGCATGGAGGCGTGATTCCTTATGAAGGTATTTGCGGTCACAGGGACTTCGGAGATGGCGGAAGTGTTCATGGCGGATATGGGCGGCGGGCGCATGATCGAGTTCGTGGAAGCGCTGCAACCGCCTTACACGCGCGACGAACGTTGGATCTTGATGGTTTCAACCTTGTACGGCTGCCCGGTAAAATGCCTGTTCTGCGATGCGGGCGGCGGGTATCGCGGCAAGCCGACAGCCGAAGAGATCTTGCTGCAAGTGGACCACTTGGTCTATCGCTGGTACCCGGATGGGCGCGTGCCTGCGAAGAAATTCAAGATCCAGTTTGCGCGCATGGGCGAACCGGCCCTGAACATGGCGGTTCTGGATGCGTTGGAGCAATTGCCCGGCCGGTATGACGCCCCTGGCTTGATGCCCTCGGTTTCGACCATTGCGCCGCATGGGGTGGACGCTTTTTTCGAACGGCTGTTGGATATCAAAGACCGGCTGTATGCGGGCGGGCGCTTCCAGTTCCAGTTTTCGCTGCACACCACGGACGAGGCGGCGCGCGACCGCTTGATCCCGGTGCGCAAGTGGTCCTTCGAGCAGATGGCCGCTTACGGCGAGCGTTTCCAGCGCGCGGGCGACCGCAAGATCACGCTCAATTTTGCGCTGGCCGAAGGGCTGCCTGCTGATCCATCTGTGCTGTTGCGCTACTTCGACCCGGCGCGCTACCTGGTGAAGTTGACGCCGGTCAACCCGACCGTCCGGGCTGTGCAGAACGGCCTTTCGACGCATATCGATCCCTACCGCCCGGAGAGCGGGCAGGCAGTGGCGCAGGCTATGACAGCCGCCGGGTACGATGTAATCGTATCCATCGGCGAGGTGGAGGAGAACGAGATCGGCAGCAACTGTGGGCAATACGTTTTGCAGTACTTGTCCAGCCAGCAGGCGGTACAGGACGGGTACACTTACCGGGTGCAGGAATTGGTCTTGTGATACGACCGTTCCAGGAAGGATAGGATACGATGAAATTGGCAATTACTGGCAAAGGCGGCGTCGGCAAGACGACCCTGACGGCGCTCCTGGCGCAGGTCTACGCCGATCGGGGCCGCGACGTGTTGGCTGTGGACGCGGACCCCAGTCCCTGCCTGGCGGGGGCGCTGGGCTTCCCGGACGAGTTGCGCGCAAAACTCAGCCCGATTGCGGAGATGGACGCGCTCATCGAAGAGCGCACTGGCGCGAAGCCCGGCACGGTGGGCGGATTCTTCACCCTCAACCCGCGCGTGGATGACCTGCCAGAGCGTTTCAGTGTGACGCATCGCAGGGTGCGCCTGCTCGAAATGGGCAGCGTGGACCTGGGCGGCTCTGGCTGCATCTGTCCTGAATCAGCCATGTTGAAGACGCTCTTCACGCATCTTCTTTTCCGCAAGGAGGATGTGCTGCTGCTCGATATGTACGCGGGCGTGGAGCATTTGGGCCGGGCTACGGTGGACTTTGTGGACGCCATGATCGTGGTGGTCGAACCGACTCGCCGTAGTTTAGGCACGGCGGCGCAGATCAAGAAACTGGCTAACGATATCGGCTTGAAAAAACTGTACCTGGTGGGCAACAAAGTGCGGAATGAGGACGAATCCAATTTCCTGGAGGCTGAGACGCCTGGGATGCCGGTGCTGGGTTTCCTGCCTGCTGACCTGAAGGTGCAGGAGGCGGACCGCTTGGGCATCCCGGTCTACGACCATGCGCCGGGTTTGAAAAGCGCTGCTGAAAAGATCGTCGATTTATTGAAGGAGAATGAGTAAGACGGTACAATAAGCATACGAGGTGTAATATGACCGAACTAACAATCAAAATCACCATGGACGAACTCCGACGATTGATCGATGAAGCACTGGAAGAGAAGTTGACAGATTTTTTTGGCGACCCAGATGAAGGCTTGGAGTTGCGAGATGATCTCAAGCGACGTCTTCTACGCCAAAAAGAAGCGACTGCAAATGGAGAACGCGGTATGCCCCTAAGCAAAGTTGTAAAAGAATTGGGCTTGTAAAATGTACTCTTTCCACCTTCTGAGTGCAGCCGTTGAAGATTTGGCAAAACTTGATAAATCTGCTGCACGGCGAATTTTAGCGCGCATCGTTTGGTTAGCCGAGAATTTTGAATTCATCAAGCATGAGACGCTGAAAGGTGGATTGTCAGGGTTATATAAATTCAGGACAGGAAGTTATCGGGTTATATATGAAGTTTTTGAGGAAGAAAAACTTGTAACTATCCATTCGATTGGCCATAGGCGGGAAGTTTACAAAAGGCGATAGCGAAAGAGAAGGAGAAATATTGGTATGACAACCACCATCGCACTGGCCGGCAAAGGCGGCGTCGGCAAAACCACCGTCGCTGGCATGGTCATCAAGTACCTGGCGCAGAACCAGACCGGAAGCATCCTGGCCATCGACGCTGACCCTTCATCCAACCTGAATATGGTCTTGGGCCTCGAATTGGAATGGACGGTTGGCGACATCCGCGAAGACATGCTGCAACAAGTGAAAACCTCGCTGGGGCAGGGCGGGGCGGCTATGGGCAACCTGCCGGGCGGCGTGAACAAACGCGATTACCTGGAATACCACGTCCGTTCGTCGCTGGCGGAAGGTTCTCGCTTCGACCTGATCGCCATGGGGCGCGGGGAGGGACAGGGCTGCTATTGCGCGGTCAACCACAACCTGAGAAACGTGGTCGACGGCATCAGCAAAAACTACGCCTATGTGGTCATCGACAACGAGGCCGGCATGGAGCATCTCAGCCGCCGCACCACGCGCGACGTGCAGCATTTACTGGTGGTCAGCGATCCCACCCAACGCGGGTTGGTGGCCGCGCAGCGCATCGCCGACATGCGCAACGAGTTGGAGATCAACATCGAGAAGACTTACCTGGTCATCAACCGCGTGCCGGGCGGCGAGTTGCATCCTGAGATCGAGAAATTCGCCGAAACGATCGGCATCCCCTTGCTGGGCGTCATCCCAACCAGTGACGAATTGACGGCGTTCGAATTCTCCGGCAAGCCGCTGGTGGATCTGGGCGACGAATCGGCGGTATACCAGACAGTGGCAGGGATGATGGCAAAGATAATATAAAACTCACAACTCGATCTGCGCCTTCAACATCCCGTTCTCCGAATCCGTCTCGAAAGACGAGAAACCGACCGCCCGGCACAACCTGCGCATGGCGTCATTCTGCGGGGCCATCAGGGCGATGATGCGTTTGATCTTCTCGTCGCGCCCGATCTTGATGATGCGCGTCAACAGTTCCTTGCCCAGGCCCTGCCCCTGGTAACGGTCGCTGACCAGCATGGTGAAGCGCGCCTCTTCGTCCGTGCCATGCAGTTTGCTCAAGCGCGCAACGCCGAAGATGGCCTTTTCACCGTTTTCTTCCCCCTCCACCACTAAAGCGATCTCGCGGTCGTAATCATTGTGCGTCATGCGTGCCAGGCGCTCGTGCGTGGTGCGGATGCCCAACAACATGGGCGACAGGTAACGCAAGTAAACGGTCTTGTCGGATAGCGAGGCGTGGAAACCGCGCATCAGCATCTCATCTTCGGCGCTGATCGGGCGGATGACCACCGGCGTGCCGTCCTTCATGGTCCACGGCGCAACGTATTGGTTCGGGTAAGGGCGGATCGCCAGCCTCGGCAGGTCGCTTTCATCCCTGGCTTCGTGGATCAGGACGCGCGCGTCCAGCGCAACCAAGCCCTCGTGCGAAGCGATCAGCGGGTTGATATCCAATTCCTTGATCCAACGCTGCTCGGCCACCAATTGGCTGAAATGCACCAGCAACTGTTCGAGCGCGGGGATGTCCACCGGGGGCCGTCCGCGCACACCCTTGAGCGCCTCGAAGATCTTGGTGCGCTCGATCATGCGGCGCGCCAGCGTGGTGTTGAGCGGCGGCAGTCCCAGCGCGCGGTCCTTGAAAACCTCGACCAGCGTGCCGCCCATACCGAACAGGACCACCGGCCCGAATTGCGGATCGATGCTGGAGCCGACGATCAATTCATACCCGTCCAATTTGACCATCGGCTGGACGGTAACGCCCAGGAAATCGTCCGCGCTGTGTTTTTGGCTGACGCCTTTCTTGATCGCCTCGAACGCGGACCGAACGGCCTGCTCGCCGTTTAAGTTGAGTTGGACTCCGCCCACGTCCGTTTTGTGCGTCACGGTCTCGGAGTGCAACTTGAGCACCACCGGGTAGCCAAACGCCTCGGCCTGTGCGACGGCTACCTCCGCGCTCTTCGCGATGTGGGTTGGCACGGTCGGGATGCCGTAGGCCGCCAGCAACTGCTTGGATTCGGCTTCCGTTAGCAGGAGTCGCCCGGAGCGGCGCGCGTTCTGGATGATAACGGAAGCAGTTTCACGGTCGATGTTGGAGCCGCTTTCCTGGGTCAGGCTGACGGTTTCGTACAGCGCCTTCAGGTTGTCCGTGTATTTCCACATGTAGGCAAAGGCTTCCGCCGCCGTGTCGGGATACATGAAGGTCGGGATGCCGGCCTTGTTGAGGATGGACTCGCCAGCGGCGATGTCCTGCCCGCCCGACCAGGAAGCCAGGATGGGCTTGTCATAACTTTGGGCGTAATTCTTGAGCGCCTCGGCGGTGGCGGTGGGGTCGGTCATGGCCTGGGGGGTGAGAACGACCAGCAGGCCGTCGCTATTCTCGTCCTGGGCGGCCACTTCCAGCGCCTGGGCGTAGCGCTCCGGGGAGGCGTCGCCGAGGATGTCGACCGGGTTGTTGTGGCTCCACTGCGGCGGCAGGAATTGGTTGAATTTGTTCATGGCTTCCGGCGAGACCTCGGCCAGTTTGCCGCCGCTGGTGATGAGCGCGTCCACGGCCAGCACACCGGGGCCGCCCGCATTGGTCAGGATGGTGAGATGCGGGCCTTTGGGGCGCGGCTGCTTGGACAGGACTTCGGCCATCGAGAAGATCTCGCCGATGGTATTGACGCGCAACACGCCGCAGCGCCGGAAGGCGGATTCGAGCACTTCGTCCGAGCCGGTCAACGAGCCGGTGTGGGAGGCGGCCGCGCGCGCCGCGCCTTCGGTGCGGCCAGGCTTGATGACGATGAGGGGTTTGGCCAGCGCCACTTCGCGCGCTGCAGACATAAAGGAACGCGCATCCCCGATGGTTTCCATGTAGATGACGATGCTCTGGGTATGCGGGTCATCGCCCAGGTGGTAGATCAGGTCGCCCCAACCCACGTCCAGCATGGAGCCGATGGAGACGAAGGCCGAGAAACCGACGTGTTCCTTGAACGACCAGTCCAGCACGGAGGTGCATAGCGCCCCCGACTGGCTGATGAAAGCCACGTTGCCGGGACGGGCGGCGGCGGTGGCAAAGGTGGCGTTCAGGCCGGTGAGCGGGTTCATCACGCCCAGGCAGTTGGGGCCGATGACGCGCATCTTGCCGCGCCGGGCGTGCGCCAGGATCTCGGTCTCCAGTTTTGCGCCTTCGGGGCCGACTTCTTTGAAGCCCGCCGAAATGACGATGGCGCCTTTCACATCCGCTTCGACGCATTCTTCGATGATGCCCGGCACAGTGGGCGCCGGCGTGACAATCACCGCCAGGTCGATCTGGTCGGGCAGGTCCTTGATGCTGGGGTAGGCCTTGATGCCCAGGATGTTCTCGCGCTTGGGGTTGATCGGGTAGACCGTGCCGCCAAAGGGGCTGCTGATCAGGTTCCAGATAACCGTGCGGCCAACGCTGCCAGCCTTTTCGGTAGCGCCGATCACAGCGACGGATTTAGGCGAAAAGATGGGTTGCAGGGAGCGTGGTGTGTAACGATAAACGTCGTGAGCGGGGTCGAAGGTGTTTCCAGTGCGTGGGAGAATGGTCATGGGATTATCCTCTATGGTTTTTGGGCGCGCATCCCCGGGGGGAACGCTTTTGCGCCCCGATTGCTCAGATATGCTTTTTCATTATACGCCGGGAGGAGAATCGATGCACTCATGGATGTCACGTTTTTGGGGTGCGCTTTATCTTGAAGTTGATTCGTAGCGCGGAATTCATCCCCATACTGGGGACTTTCCCCATACTGGGGACTTTCCCGCCTGTCTGCCGACAGGCAGGCAGGCAACCAAAAGCGAAATAAATTTCGCGCTACAAATCTTCGCGGTTGTGAATGTCCAGGATAGATTCTCAAGAGCAATACTATACTGCCGTTGGCCCCGCTATTGGCCTGCTCGACAGTTTATCCCTCTTTCAGGATTTCGCCCGTCTCGGCTAACACATCGAAGGCGCGCTCGGCGATTTCAACGGTAGCCGGTCCAAGTCCACAAGCCGGTGCGACCAGGCTGCGGGATGCAAATTCGTCCGGGCGAATGGCGACGCCCCGGTTCGCGGCTTTCTCGCAGATCAACTTGATCCCGTTTCGCAGGCGGTCCGCCAACTTTTGGGGAGTCTCGCGGAAGATATGCGCATTGTTGGGAACCAGCCCCCAGCAGACCGCGCCGCCGCGATCCAGGAACTCCCGTAGTTCGACCGGATACAAGGCCAGGTTCTCGATGAAGTCGTAGGCGTCCAGGTTCAGGATGTCTACTTTGGCGCCGAGCAGCACGCCCCAATCGGTGTTGCCGCAACAGTGCGTGCCGGTAATCGCCCCGGCGGTGTGCAGCGCTTCGTAGATTTCGTCCAGCCAGGCGATGACCTGCTCCCTGCCCAGGTTGATGTACGCTGAGCCAAACGACGCCATGTACGGTTCGTCCACGAACAGGATGACCTGTCTGTCCCGCTCGCGGGGCTGGCTGGCCTTCTGCAACTGCCCCACCTGCCAGCGCGCGTTGAAACTCATGTGCTTGACCAGTACATCCACGTAGGCTTCGTTGTACAGGCAGGCGCGCCCGTCCTGGTCGGTGACGGTCAACCCAAAACTGATGGGACCCATCACTTGCCCCTTGGCGTATGGGGCGGGCTGGGTGTCGAGCGTGTCGCGCAGGAGATAAAAGCCCTGGGCGTAATCGGGATGCAGGGCAAAGGCGTCTACATCGTCATCCAGCACGGACTGGTAAAAGCGTTCCAGGTGGGCGTCGAAGTCCCTGGCGCTGAAATCAACAATGGCCTTCTGTTTGTCCTCTAGCACGACCGCGCCGGGCAGCGTGGGCGCATATTGCGTGTAGATATTCTCGCGGAAGTCGCGGCGCGGCAGTTGCAGCCAGCAGGGGATATCCAGCGTGGACAGCAGGCGCGCGTTCAGGTCGCGCGCGTCGGTGTGCGGCGCGGAGCCGACGTGGGTGGTGAGGAAGTTGAATTCGGGCATGAGCTGAAACACAGGGTAAGTGACAGCCACTTCTAAAGTGACTGTCACCGGTTGAATCATTTATGTAAATTCGACGCAGCGACGAAGGAGAGTCCCTTTTCGGTCAGCGCCCAGGCCGTTTTATTGGCAGCAACCACCTTTTCCAGGAAGTTGCGTTGCAGGTGATCCCAATCGCCGGAGTCGATCACTTCCTGCTTGTCGCGGAAGTAATCCAGGATGTCGGATGGGTGTTCGAGCGCGGCGTCGATCTCCGGGTCGCCGCCCTCGTGCTTGGCGGAGATGTTGGCTACATGGTCGGCGATCTCCACCAGTTCGGCGCGGCGGTTGTAGGGTTGTACCACGATGGACTTGTAGGTCTCGACGATGTGATGCTCGAAGCGCACCACGTCCTCGAAGCCGAGCGCCTTGCGGAATTGGGCGGTCAATTCCATCGTCTCGTTATTGATCGAGTTCGACCAGTTGAAACCGATCAACGGGCTGGTGCCGTCGTCGCGGCTGAAGAGTTTGGCCATGGTCATAATCCACAGCGCGTGGTAGGGATTGTCGCTGCCGAAGTAGACCGAGATCTTGAATTCCATGTCCACGCCCAGGCGGTAGAGCAGGAAGCCCAGCAGGATGGCGCCGGCGTTGAAGTTCAAGACCGACTTGACGCCATAGTTCGTGTAATAGTACAGGTACTCGTCCAGCCATTGCAAGGCATGTTCGTTGGGCTGGCCGATGCCGCCGAAGTAGCCGGTGATGGTGGCGGGGCCGCCCAGGTGCGGATTGGAGCCGTCCGTGCCTTTGGTGTCCAGGGTTTCGACAAAGGATGCGCCGATGATCTGCATGGCCGCGCTGAAGGCCGGCAGGTCGCCGTCCGCTTCCTGTTCTTTCATCTTGCGCACGCGGATCCAGCGCGCAGGCACCAGGTTGCGTCCCGCCAGCGCCCATTCCGCGGCGGCGCGCACGTAGGGGAAGTATTGCGCGGCGCTGACCTCCAGTGTGACAGCGTACTCATCTTTGAACCTGGTCGTCCTGGCCGCATCACCCAGGACCTTTTGCCGGTATTCCGGGATGCTGACGAATGCTCCCCGGTCGCGCTGATCCATCAGCCATTGCAAATCCTTCATGTACTCAGGTTTAATCTGTTCGACTTTCTTGAACAGGTTTTCGAGTTTGCGGGCTTCGACCGCCTTGCGGTTGATTTCTTCAGGCGCGCCATATTTGGCGACCACATCCAGGAAGGCTTGCATGACTTTGCTGTTTGGATCGAGCAGCACGGCGTTGATGGCGTCCAGCCGGTCAGCAGGGATTTTGAGCAGGTCGTTCAGGGAATTTGCCATTCTTTTCTCCAGGAAATGGGATGGGGTTCACGGTGAACGAGGCGGCTGTGTAATCTGAGCGAATTCGACCATGTTTATCCTTAGTATAGATGGGAAATTCCAATCCTGCAATTGACAAATATCACAATTTTGGGAAAATGTAGAATTGTTTAGATTTTCGTTAGGGATTTCTAAGAAAATCACCGTTTGGGGCGCGTTTTTGGCGCATGATGGATACAATAGGCGCTATGAACATCAACTGGATTGGACCGCTTGCTGCGTTGTCTACTTTCCTGGGCATCTGGTGGGGGCATGTGGCGGTGCGGAAGATCGAGGCCGTTTCCGAACGTCTCTGGCTCCCGGCCGGGGGAGCGGTCTTGCTGGGGTTGTTCCTCGAAAGCGTTGCCTTGCGCGCGCAGGACCCGCTCCTGGCCGCCGTCTGTGGGATCGCGGGTGTGACCTGCCTGTGGGATGCGGTCGAGTTCTACCGCCAGCAGAGGCGCGTGCGGAAAGGCCGCGCGCCTGCCAGCCTGCGCAACCCGCGCCATGCGGCCATCCTGGCGAAATACCCGCAGGCCACCACGCTGGACTGGCTGGCGCGTGAACCGCGCGGGCATGCGTATACCGCCGAAGAGTTATCGGCATGGCAAGAGGCCGAAAAATGAACTGGTTCGGCCCATTGCTTGGATCAGCCGCCTTGTTCTTGATCGGCCTGGGGTTCATCTGGGTCATCCGCGGGGAGCGCTATTTCGGCCTCCCCTGGTGGCCTTATGTGATGGGGCTTGGCGTCCTGCTCGTGCTGGCTTCGGCGTTCCTGCACAATGACTGGCTCTCGGCTTTGCTGGGCGTGGCGGGCGCTTCGCTGGCCTGGGGCGCTACCGAATTCAAAGACCAGGCCGTCCGCGCCGAACTGGGCTGGTATCCGTTCCACGCGAAAAAGATCCGCCCGCCCTTTGCAGCCCTGATCGAAAGGTGGCGCGCGCCGCGCTTGTAGGCGATAACTTTGTGCGCA
>JBMOMO010000220.1:0-11382 GCA_049324135.1 Chloroflexota bacterium | reverse complement strand
GGTTGGCTCTGTCCCGTCTACCCAAATCTTCGAGCGGATATCTTCCAGCGCGACATTCACTTCGCTGCGAAGTTTCGCCAGTTCCGCCATCTGATTGTCAATCTGCGCGATCTTGCGCTCCATCATCTCGCACAGACGCTTGAACTGTTGCTGCTCGCCCAACTCATCAGGGTGTTCATCGTAAATCTGGAACAATTCCTTGATCTCATCCAGCGTGAACGCTTCCTTCGCCCTGAAAATCAACTTGAGCCGACCGCGCTCCCTGCGCGTGTACCGCCGCTGATTCCCATCCGTCCGCTGGGGGGAGATGAGTCCGCACTCCTCGTAATACCGAATCGTGCGGGTGGTCGTCCCCAGTTCACGAGCCAGGTCGCCAATGGTAAAAAGTTCTTCTTCTTGCTCGGCCATTTCCAGGGTGGGTTCCAATGTCATGAAAATTTCCTTTGATATAGAATACATCACGTTAACGTTAAAGTCAAGTATTTTTCCAAAACTCATACGCGCAAGATGAGCGAGTATTGCCCTTGAGAAACTATCCTGGTCATTCACCAGGACATTCACAACCGCGAAGGTTTTGTAGCGCAATATTTATATCGCTTTTGGTTGCGGAATGAATTCCGCGCTACGAAATGATGCGCCCTTTTAAACCAAAAACGCCCATTCCTGGGCGCCTGGACAATGAGTAGCGGGGGCAGGACTCGAACCTGCGACCTCCGGGTTATGAGCCCGACGAGCTGCCACTGCTCTACCCCGCATCGAAGCCTGCCGATATTACCATACCTGAAAGCGAGAGTCAAGCAAAAATCGAAGAGAGCGGCTGGAAGGGGCACAGCCCGCCATATTGGGGATGCGGTTGCGCGCCAGAGCGGCTTTCTTTTGCTATAATGGGCGTATCTCCTGGACGGAGGGTCTAATGATCTGGAGTCACTAAGTTGGCACGTCCTTCGGTTCAATACTCATGCTATAAGCGAGCAACGGACTGAATATTGCATCCCCCGCATTCAGGAGACAATCAACAGACTCGGCGGTTTAAGAAGTGATGGGCTTGTGCCAAGAAAGTTTTACGCGAATGAAGGTGGAGCGCAGCAGTTGAGTCTATTTGAAAGCAAAGCCGACTATGAAATTGATGATGAGCCTGATTTTGATTGATTTGCTGATGCGCGTTTGCACAGACTGGATCAGCAACAAGAAGAAGATTGCTTAATTGAACCCCCAACCCGGCACCTACGTTCTCCTGCTCCAAAACCATGCGCAAATCAGGGTGCAAGTTGGCCGCTGGCGCGAGATCGAATTCGAAGCCGGCTATTACCTGTACGTGGGCAGCGCCTTCGGGCCGGGCGGCGTGCGGGCGCGGGTGCTGCGTCACTGCCGCAGCGAGAAGCCCTTGCGTTGGCATATAGACTACCTGCGCGCGGTCGCCCGTCCCCTGGGCGCATGGTACACGCACGACCCTGTCCCGCGCGAACACGCCTGGGCGGACATCCTGCGCGGCCTGGACGGCCTTTCGCCCATCCGGGGATTCGGGTGCAGCGACTGCGCGTGCGAGTCGCATCTTTTCCACACCGTCACAACGCCAAACCTGGCGCAATTCGCCCAAGCCGCCGGGGGCGAGATCGAGGCGTGGGCCTATCGAAATTAACCCGAATTTGCTATGTACGAAAGACAACCAGGGGCGACATACGGGTATAATTTAGCCCATCCCTTTGCCCGGAGGACGACATGAGCGACACTGCCCTGTTCCCTTTGACCGATGAGCACAAGATGATCCGCGATACGGCGCGCGATTTCGCCCAGAAGGAGATCGCCCCGATTGCCGCTGAATTCGATGAAAGCGGCGAGTTCCCCATGAAGACCATCCAGAAGATGGGCGGCATGGGCTTCATGGGCATCGAAGTCCCCGAAGCCTACGGCGGCGCAGGCATGGACACCCTGTCCTACGTGCTGGCGCTGGAAGAGATCTCCAAAGCCGATGCGGCGCACGGCGTCATCATGTCGGTCAACAACTCCCTCTACTGTCACGGCATCCTGAAGTTCGGGACGGAGGCGCAAAAGCAGAAATTCCTGCCGCCCATCGCCTCCGGCCAGGATATCGGCGCGTACTCGCTGACCGAACCCATGTCCGGCTCGGACGCTGGGTCGATGCGCACGCGCGCCGTCCGGGACGGGGATCACTATATCTTAAACGGACGCAAGTCCTGGGTCACGAGCGGACCGGTGGCCGGCTACGTGGTGGTCTTTATGATGACCGATCCCGCCAGGCAGCAGAAAGGCGTCAGCGCCTTCATCGTCGAGGCCAACACCCCCGGCTTCGCGCGCGGCAAGAAGGAACCCAAACTGGGCATCCGCGCCTCGGCCACCAGCGAGCTGGTCTTCGAGGACTGCCGCGTGCCGGCCGAAAACCGCCTGGGCGAGGAAGGCGACGGATTCAAGATCGCCATGACCGTGCTGGACGTAGGCCGCATCGGCATTGCCTCGCAGGCGCTTGGCATCGCACAGGCCGCTTATGAGGCCTCGCTCTCCTACGCCCGCGAGCGCGAAGCCTTTGGGCAGAAGATCGGCGAATTCCAGGGCATCTCCTTCAAACTGGCCGACATGAAGACGCGCATCGAAGCCTCGCGCCTGATGATCTATAACGCGGCGCTGGCCAAGGAAAGATCCAAGACGACCGGTGAGCGCTTTACGCTTCAATCCTCGACGGCGAAACTGTTTGCATCCGAGACGGCGATGTTCTGCGCCCACGCCGCTGTCCAAATCCACGGCGGCATCGGCTACAGCAAGGAATACCCGGTGGAACGCTACTTCCGCGACGCCAAGATCACCGAAATCTACGAAGGCACCAGCGAGATCCAGCGCCTGGTCATCAGCCGCGCAGAACTGGGACTGAAATAGACTTGAACTTCGTAGTAACGACTTCAGTCGTCCGCCGAAAAAGCGATAGCATCCCCTTTGGGGACTGAAGTCACCACTACCGACGCATTGCCCAAAGAACTATATGACCGACTCAACGCTCAGGAAAAAAATCACCTGGTTCAAACGCCGCTGGCTTGCCGGCCTGCTCGGCCTGGTCCTCATGATTGTCGGGCAAACCTGGATCACCATCGACACACTCCCCGACCGGCCTCCGCTCAAGTTGGGGGCCTGGCTGACCGAGGAGATCCACCTGGCCGTCCCCGGCATCGACAACGCCCTCTACGGGCTGCCGCTGCTGCTCATCGGCGGCGTCCTGCTGGGGCTGTCCATGCGCGGCATCCCGCTGCTGCCGCCCGAAAGGGAGTTCAGCGAATCACGTCCCTTCGCGTTCCGCCAACTGGCAAAGACCTGGCCCTGGGTCTTGGTCGGGGCGGGTCTATACACCGTCCTGCTCCTGCGGCTGAACGTAGAATCGTTCCGATCCTTCCACGCGCCCGTATGGCTTGCCAGCCTGGCGCTGTTTGCCATTGCCGTCGCCGTGTGGGACCTGCGCCGGGGCGTCGACCTTTCGCCGCAGGTCAACCGCACGGATCTGCTTTGGATCATCGGCCTGCTGTTCGGCGGGCTGGTGGTCGGCGCGTACCGCCTGCAAGGCCTGCCGGACGGCCTGATCGGGGACGAAGGCAACTTCTGGGGCATCGCCCGCGACATCGCCATCGGCGAGTTCAAGCCGTCCGTGTTTGCGGTGGGCGTCTACACTTTCCCTGTTTTCAGTTCGATCCTGCCGGCCTGGTTCATCCGGCTGTTTGGCGTCAGCCTGTGGGGGTGGCGGCTGAGTTCGGTGTTGACCGGGCTGCTGACCGTCCCGCCGCTTTACCTGCTGATGCGCGAGATGTTCAACCGCAAGTTGGCCGTCGCGTCGGCCATCGTATTGGTTGCCAGTCCCTATTTCATCGCCTTCTCACGATTGGGTTACAACAACATCCAGGCGCTGTTCGTCACCGCATTGGCGCTCTATTGGCTGTACCTGGGACTCCACCGCAAGAGCAGCCTGTACCTGTACCTGGCCGGCTGCGCCGCCGGGTTGGGATTCTATGTCTATTTTGCCGCGCGCATGGGGGTGGTGATCGCGCTGCTTTTCATCTTCCTGGCCTGGGTCGGGCGCAGGCTCAAATTCCGCGAGGCTGCCCAGGCTGTCCTGTTGCTGCTGGTCGGGTTTGCGCTCTTCGTCGCGCCGCACATCCTGTACGGCCTGCAGCACGACCCGCAGGCGCTCGGCTACAAGGCCTTCGAAAGCGTCTTTTTCAACACCTTCAACGGCCTGCAATTCTACAGCGAAGAGGAACTGTATTCCGTTGCGCCGCCCTTCGTAATCAACGACAACCAACTCTTCTACCATCCCCGCATCTACCTGGAACTGCTGGCGCGCGGCTTCATCCGCACCATGCTGGCCTTCCAGAGACCCTGGCTGATATCCGAGCATTACATCGCCTTCCCGCTGGCCGGTTCGATAGGCGCGCTGTTCTACGTGATCGGGCTGGCGGGGGCCTTCCTGACGATCAAGCAGCCGCGCAGCCAGTTGGTGTTGCTGTGGTTCTTTGTCAACGCGCTGGGCCTGAGCGCCCTGAATACCGTCCCGCCGCGCCACACGCACATGGTCGCGCTCATCCCGGCCCTGGCGATCCTGGCAACCATAGGGATACAGGCCATTGCCCAGGCCGCTGCCGCCATGCACAGCAGGCTGGCAGGCGCCAGGAACATCCTGTTCGCCTCTGTGGTTGCGCTGGCGGCAATAGGCGGGCTGTACGATTACTTCATCAAGATGCCGCCCGCCTACCGCCCCCATCCTGACCAGGTCGTGCTATGGACCGGGCTGGAAGCCCAGGGCGAAACCCTTTATTATATCTACACCGATCCCGCCGAAGCGGAATACATGCCCCACATGGTCACTCCCTTCCGTGAGACGGTGGTCTTCGAACCCGTCGCCGCCGAAGACATCCTGTCTGGCGCGCGCAGCCTGCCCGCAGACCGCCCCAGCGTGGCGCTCTTCCCGCCAGATATAAAAGATCAAACCTGGGCCGCCCTGCAACAGCAATGGGGGGCAAGTTTCCTCCACAAGACCTTCTACAGCGCCGGCCACACCCCAATCCTGGCCGCCGGGATGAACACTCCCTTCGTATTCGAACGGGATAAAACGCTCGACGTCGTGCTGAAGGAATCCTACCTGCGCCCGTCCCTGATCGGTCTGTTCGCATTCCTCATTGCGCTGGGGGCAGCGATCATCTTCCTGCCCGCCTCCTGGCGCTTCAAAATGCCAAACCTGTTCAGGCGCTTCGTCGAATGGTTCAACGCTCCCGGCCAGCCCGATCCGCAAGTGGAAGAGCCAGATTATGAGTGGGAGGAAATCATCAGCGCCGGCGCTGTAGGGGAAGAAGAGCCGCCGCCCCAATTGCCGGATTGGGCCACAGACGAGGCGTTCCCAACCGGGCAACCAGGCGCGCGCCGCCGGTTCGGAATCCAGGCCAAAACGGTCAAGACCGAGAGCGGCCGGGACATCTACATCAAGGTTTTCTTCCCCCGCCCCGCTTTCGACGACCCGGCCAACAAGTCCACGCTTTCCCTGCCCCCCCTGCGCATCCCGAACGCCGGCCTTCTCACAGTCTCCGTGCTGGCGGCCTTCATCGGGCAGATCCTGGTCCACAACGCCTTCTTCGTCGGCGGGATCCTATCCTACCTGGTCAGCATGGGCGGGCTGCTCGCCTGGGGATGGATCAACCGGAAATGGCGCAATATCTTTTCACGCCAACTGGCGTTCAGCCAGAAAGCCGAAACCATCGCCCTGGCCCTGCTCTTCCTGGTCATGTTCGTCACCCGCTTTGCCGATCTCTCCTACCGGGTATACGGGTTGGAAGCCGATGAGACGAAATGGACAGCGCAAAGTTGGTATTCGGCCATCCTGCGCCTGGATTACGGCGAATTCCACACTAAACACTACACGCACCTGCCGGTGGTCTTTTGGGTGCGTTCCCTTTTCCTGCGCGTCTTTGGGGTGAACTTTCTCTCCGCGCGCATCGAAAGCGCGGTCGGCAGCCTGATCTCGGTCATGTTGCTATACTACATTGTACGCGCTATCACAGGCAGTCCGGCTGCCTCCTTGTTATCTGCCTTGCTATACGGCTTCTCGTTCATCGAGTTGAACCTCTCCCACCAGGCCCTGCACGACACGCCCAGCGAGCCGTGGATGATGGCCTCCATCTTTGCCCTCTTCCTGGCTATTCAAGGACGGAAAGCCTGGCAATTCCAACTCACCGGCGTTTTGCTTGCCCTGGGAATGCTGGTCTACGAGACGTTTTATCCCACGCCGCTGATCGTCCTGGCGTACCTGTCTGGCATGGCCGTTTATGAGATTGTCAAACGGAAAACCGCTGTCCGCGATTGGGTGATTAATATCGGCCTGGCGCTCTGGCCGGCCGTGTTGATCTATATCATCTATATCCATGATTACTTGTTGGGGGAACAAGCGCATCATTTCGCGGAATTAGCGGGGGCAAGCGACCAGACCGGCCTGGGCGGCGTGATTGGCTTTGCGCTGGAAAATTTCGGCTTTCTCCTGCAAACGACGTTTTCCAGAATCCCGTGGACCGATTCGCTCCTCAACTGGGACGGCCCGCTGGTCAACCCGCTCCTGCTGCCCTTCGTGGCGATCGGGTTGGTGTACACCTTTTGGAATATACGCCGGCCGCACTACGCCTTCATCCTGCTCTGGTACCTGCTGCAAGTCCTTCCCGGCCCCATCCTGCTGGGAACCATCTGGCCGAGGGTGCTGTTTACCGCCGCCGCGCCCTTGATGATCTGGGGGGCGCTCGGGTTGTGGACCGGCCTGGCCGCCCTGCGCGCCTGGTTGCCCAAACGCGATTCCCGCCTGGCCGCCCTGGTTTTCACAGCAGTGGTCATCGCCATCCTGGTTAACGATTATACGATCTTCTCGTCCAGGCTGATCGATCCGCCTGAACGCCAGAAGCGCCGCGAACTGGCTGACCTGACGGCCAAAGCGGCCCACAACGCGGATCTGCTTTTGCTCCCCTATATTCCCTATATGGGCGATTCTGTCCAAGTGGAAACGCATGTGATCTTGATGTCCGTTGCGGGCGCCAAACACAAAGACCTGTCGGCTGAAAACAATTTCCAGCGGATCGAATTCGAGCAACTCCTACCCGCGTTATGGGAAAAAAGGGAAATCCCAGGCGTAGCCATCGTCTTTGACAAGTCCACCGACCTGGCAAAGGAAGAGCGCGAAAAAGCCTTGCGGGTCGCCCTGGCATGTTACCCACAAGCCAACCTGGCAGCCTCCGGGCGATTCTTCGATGTCTACGAACTCTCCCCGCTGGCGCTCACCCAGCCAACCTGCTATCACCCGCCCGCGCCTGAATTGGTCGCGCCGAAGGACCTTGATGAAGTCAGCGCAGGAACGCCCCCAACCTTCACTTGGAATACGAACGGCCTCCCCAACGCCAGTTTCGCCCTCACCCTGGAACGCAAGCGTGAAGATGTGGTCTGGCTGGAGGCAGAAGACAACTTTATTGGCGACGGCTGGTATACCGAAGCCGCCTTTGCAGAAGATTACAGCGGACTGGGCTTCTTGATAGACGACTGGCAATCCAGCCCTGCCATCTATGATTTCCACGCGCCCCTGGAAGGGCCATACCACATCTGGGTACGATACTACAAACGCGAGGACAACGACCAGCGTAACTATCTCTCGGCGGCAGGACAGGCCATCGAATTTGCAGAAAACGGCGTTCCGCGCAACGAATGGACATGGAAGGATGTAGGCGTCTTCCACCTGCCGGCCGGCCCCACGCCCATCAGCCTGAGCCGCGTTTACGGAATAGATGGTCAATACTCCATCTTCATCGACACTATAGTCATCACCAGCGACCCGGAATTCCAACCCGCAAGGGATCAGGGCTGGCAGGCGGCGTTCACGTCGGGTGAAGTTGCCTCGAACGCTTCCCAATACAGCCTCCCATCCGCGCTTGCCCCAGGCGAGTATCGCTGGACAGTGCGTATTTTCGATGGAAACCGGTTGGTCGACTCTTCCGGCGAACGAGGCATCCAAAGTCCCGCCGCCTCCTTCCTGGTACCGGGTATTCGATAAGATTCAGGGAGAAAACAGATGAAAGCCACCCTTTTCCACCAACACGGCGGCCCCGAAGTCCTGCAATACAGCGACTTCCCTGCCCCAGAGCCAAAGCCCGGCGAGGCGCTGGTCAGGCTGCGCGCCGCCGCGCTCAACCGCATGGACATTATGGTGCGCAACGGCTGGCCCGGCCTGAAACTGGACCTGCCCCACATCAACGGCGCGGATGGCGCGGGCGAAATCGTTGCCGTTGCTTCCCCTCTCCCCCCGGGAGAGGGCGCAGGGGGGAGGGCTGACTCCCCTCTCCCCCTGGGAGAGGGGCCGGGGGTGAGGGTCGGCGACCGGGTCGTCATCAACCCCAACCTGGGCTGTGGACAGTGCGAAGCCTGTCTCTCTGGCTGGGACAATCGCTGCCGTGACTGGCGCCTGCTGGGCGAGACCGTGCGCGGCGCCTACGCCGAATACATCGCCCTGCCAATACGCCAACTGTACCAACTGCCGCCCGGTTTCGATTTCCACACCGCCGCTGGGGCTGCCCTGGTCTACCAGACCGCCTGGCATTCCCTCGTCACGCGCGGCGGCCTGCAACCCGGCGAGACAGTCCTCGTGGTGGGCGCGGGGGGCGGGGTCAACACCGCCAGCGTGGATATCGCCAAATATATCGGCGCGCAGGTCATTGTCGTGGGGTCCGAGGCGTGGAAGTTGGACAAAGCCGCCGCCCTCGGCGCAGACATCCTGATCGACCGGTCGAAGGAGGCGGATTGGGCCAAGGCTGTTTTCCTGGCGACCGGCAAACGCGGCGTGGACGTGGCGGTGGATAACGTCGGCTCGACCTTTATGTCCAGCCTGCGGACGCTCAAAAAAGGAGGCCGCTTGCTGACGGTGGGCAACTCCGGCGCGCCCAAGTTCGAAATCGACAACCGCTACATCTTTGCCAGGCACCTCTCCATCGTCGGCTCCACCATGAGCGCGCAAGCCGATTTCAAGACCGTCATGGATTTGATCGTAGCCGGGAAACTCAAGCCCATGCTCGACAGCGCCTTCCCGCTTCGAGAAGCCGCCTGCGCGCAACAGCGCTTGTGGGCTGGCAAAAATTTCGGCAAAATCACATTAGACATCGGATAAAACCATTGAAATTTCCCCTGTTCCTGAAACGCCTGCCCTGGTTCGAATTGTTCATCATCATTGCCCTGTTGGGCATCCAGGGCTATGCAGCCTTTTCGGATGCCTACAATTTTCCCAACAAGTGGTTCACGCGCGACGACGCCTACTACTACTTCAAAGTAGCCCAGAACATCAGCGAGGGCAAGGGCAGCACCTTCGACGGCCTCAATCCCACCAACGGCTACCATCCGCTGTGGTTGCTGGTATGTACGCCGGTCTTTGCGCTGGCGCGCTTCGACTTGATCCTGCCGCTGCGCCTGCTGTTGCTGTTGCTGGCTGGCCTGCGCGCCGCCGCCGCCATCCTGTTGTACCGCTTGCTGAAAAGGGGGCTGTCTCCGCCGGTTGCGGCGCTGGCCGCGCTCTATTGGGCCTTCGACCTCAACCTGCACTGGAACATGTACCAGCAGGGACTGGAGACCGGACTGGCGGCTTTCTGCCTGGTCCTTTCCCTGTTTCTGCTCCAGCACTTCGAACGCAACCGGAAAACTGCCCCCGTTAAATGGACACAACTAGCGACCCTGGCTTTCTCTGCCATCTTGCTCACCTTCAGCCGCCTCGACCTGGCCTTCCTGGCCTTGCTCTTTGGCCTGTGGATCGTCTTCCGCGACCACCCGCTGCGCTCCCTGCTGCCGCTCGACCTGATGTCGCTGACGATCAGCGCGCTAGGGTCGTTCGTCCTGCGCACCGGCCTGCCCGAATATTACACGTATGCTGACAGCGCCATGCTGATGCTGGCAATCAGCCTCATCATACGCATCCCGCTGTTCTACTTCCTGAGGCTGTACGAACACCCCAAGTCGCTCAAGCCGCTGCGCCTGGCCTGGCGGGCATTGATCGGGGCGGGCGGGTCGGCGCTGGCGATCCTGGCCCTGCTGCTGGGACTATTCCACCTGGGCGCGCTGGAGGGCAGTTTCCCGCGCACCGTCCCGTTGATCGATGGCGGGCTGACCTTTGCGCTCATCCTGGTAAGCCGGTTCCTCTATGCTGCTTTCAGCAGCGCCCGCAGGGAGGCCGCCGCGCCCACGCCCTGGAAAATCCTCCAGACGCGCTGGCGCAAGTGGCTGGCCGACGGGTTCGTCTACTACGGTATCCTGGGCGGCGCGTTGGGCGCGTATATGCTGTGGAACAAACTGGCCTTTGGGGTCGCTTCGCCGGTCAGCGGACAGATCAAACGCTGGTGGGGATCGTTCTCCAGCCGGGTGTATGGCGGCGCAGCCCGTTATCCCACCACCTTCTTCGGCATCGACGCGAACGGCGACCTGAACGCCTGGGCGCCTGTCTCCAACCTGGTCGGCTGGTGGAACGACCAGATCGAAATGCGCGCCTGGCCGTTGGACTACAGTCTGCGCTACACGCTCATCTTGGCGGCTTTGCTGGCCGGCCTGCTGTTGTTGCTTTCCATCAACCGGCGGCGGACCGCGCGCGGCGCGCAGGCACTGGCCCTGATCCCGCTGCTGGCCGGTTCCTTCCTGCAAGTCCTGTCCTACAGCGCCACCGGCTACGCCGCCGCCAAGGAATGGTACTGGATCATCCAACCGGTCTTCATTGTCCTGGCGGGAAGTTTACTGCTCGACATCCTGACGCAACCCCTGCGGCGGCGCTTTCCCATGACAAATGCCATTCTCTTCCTCATGGCGCTGTACTGGGGATCGACCAGGGCCCTCTTTTTCGGGCAGGTCACGGCTGCACAAATGACCTACGGCGAAATTGACGCGCGACCGCCCTATATGGAAATCGCTTCTTTCGTCGAAGAGCATACTGAACCCGGCAGCCTGGTCGGCATGACCGGCGGCGGCAACGTCGGTTACTTCATTCGCGAACGTACCATCATCAACATGGACGGCCTGATCAACAGTTACGCCTACTTCCAGGCGCACAAAACACACCAGGGCAGCGATTACCTGGCCGCGCTCGGAATGGATTACATCTTTGCCAACCCGACTTTCCTGGAAGCCATGCCGTATCGCGGCCAATACACCGGGCGATACGAGGTGCTGGATTACTACGGCGGGAAGGCCATCATGCGCTTCCTGCCCAAACCCTAGTTTGACAATGTCATATTAAACATTTGTTCTATAAAACTCTATGCTTTCTGTCACTGCGAGCGAAGCGAAGCAGTCTCCTGGTTTGCGAGGGGATTGCTTCGTCGCAAAGAACGCTCCTCGCAA
>JBMOMO010000219.1:0-11582 GCA_049324135.1 Chloroflexota bacterium | reverse complement strand
GCCGCGCCAGGAATTCGGACAATTTCCTGCGGAACTCGCTTCTTTCCTGGACCTGGAGCCTGCCTGTGCCCGAAAGGGTACGCGCCTTTTTCAGGCCGGCTTCGTAGGCCAGGGCTTCGTCATCCACGCCCTCCAGGGCAGTTTGGATGGCATCGTCGGCAAGACCCTTCTGGCGTAGTTCCAGCGCCAGCAAGCGGCGTCCGCGCGGGCGGAAGGTATTGCGGTTTTCTACCCACGCCTGGGCGAATTGGTCGTCGTTTGCAAACCCGTCCCGGCGCAGCCTGGCGAGTGTCTCCTCGATGACCGGCTCAGGGATGTCATGTTTGCGCAGGTTCTGCCGGATCTCCGCCTCGGAGCGGGCGCGATAGCCCAGGTATAACAGGGCTTGCGCCAGGGCGCGCTCGCGGGCGTCTTCTTCCAGCAGTGCGGCGATCTTGCCTTCGTCCAGGGTCTGCCCTACTTGCAGCCAGGCGGCGGTGATGCGGGCCAGCCCGAAGGCGAACTCCCCGTCGAGGTGGATGTTCACGCGATTGGGGTTGTTCTTCTGGACCTGGATCGCCGTTATTTTTTTCATGCTCTCTCTGCCCTTCCACACCCTCCCTCATTTTGGGGGAAAATGGGGGAGGCCGGGGTGGGGGTTAAACACACGCAGCCGAAGGGCCGCTGAGTGGCCTCGGCTGCGGGATAGGGTCTGGGTTCGGGGAGCAGGCCCCAGGTCCCGAAAGAAGCGGGACGGGTGCAGGTAGATTAAGTCTCGTGACAGGTTACGTCACGCTGAATCCATATCGCCTGGAAGGTCAATTTGTCCGATAGATACCGTCCGGATAAAGAAACGTTCAAACAACCAGACGCGCGATTTCCAAAATCTCCTGATGCCAGGATTTCTTACAAAATTTTCCAGAGTCCGTTAGCAAGCCAGGCCGCTGTGCGCGGCAGAAATTGACTGAACAAGTCTGATATTAACGCGCTATTATTATACATTAAAAACATGTAAATTACCCTGCATTTGAATAACTTTTTGGGATTGGATGGGGTTGAGTCTGTGACTGTGGTAGGCCTGATTCTATGACAAATGGAACTAGGCCAGATTTTCAGGACATGCCATAATCAACCTATCTGAAATCCGTATCCGTTGGAGGAAACATGGCAAAAATTACTCGTGAAGATGCGCTCGAATATCACCGCTTGAAAGGCAAACCCGGCAAGATTGCTGTGGTCCCCACCAAGCCGATGGATACCCAGCGCGACCTGAGCTTGGCGTATTCGCCGGGCGTGGCCGAGCCTGTCCTTGATATCGAGAAGGACGCCGAACTGGCTTATGAGTATACGTCCAAAGGCAACTTGGTGGCTGTGATATCGAATGGCACGGCTATTTTAGGGTTGGGCGACCGCGGCGCGCTGGCTTCCAAGCCTGTGATGGAAGGTAAGGGCGTGCTGTTCAAGAAATTCGCCGATATTGACGTGTTCGACATCGAGGTCAATTCGCACGACCCCGATGAGATCATCAAAGTGGTGGCGGCTATTTCGCCGACCTTTGGCGGAATCAACCTGGAGGACATCAAAGCGCCGGAGTGCTTCTACATCGAAGAAGAACTCAAGAAGATGTTGGACATCCCGGTCTTCCACGATGACCAGCATGGGACGGCTATCATCTCATCGGCTGGCCTGGCAAACGCGCTGGAAATGGTGGGCAAGAAGCATAGCGAGATCCGGCTGGTCATTTCGGGCGCAGGGGCGTCGGCCATCTCGTGCGCGGAACTGGCTATCTCGTGGGGCGTGAAGCGCGAGAACATCATGCTGGTGGATACGAAAGGCGTGGTCTACAAGGGCCGCGCGGAAGGCATGAACAAGTACAAGGAGCGCCTGGCGGTGGAGGACAAGGGTCATCGCACCCTGGCGGACGCCGTCAACGGCGCAGACGTCTTTTACGGACTTTCGGTTGCCAACGTGTTGACCCCTGAAATGGTCAAGACCATGGCCGGCGACCCGATCATCTTCGCCATGGCCAACCCGGACCCGGAGATCAAGCCTGAGCTGGCGAAGGAAGCCCGCAAGGATGTCATCATCGCCACCGGCCGTTCGGACTACCCCAACCAGGTCAACAACGTGCTCGGCTTCCCGTTCATCTTCCGCGGCGCGCTGGACGTGCGCGCGAAGGCCATCAACGAGGAGATGAAATTTGCGGCCTCGCAGGCGCTGGCCGCGCTTACAAAAGAAGATGTGCCGGATTCGGTGCTGCGCGCCTACGGCGTGGACAGTTTGAAGTTTGGCCGCGAGTACATCATCCCCAAGCCGCTCGACCCGCGCGTGCTGTTATGGGAAGCGCCCGCCGTAGCGGAAATGGCGATGAAGACCGGCATCGCCCGCAAGCCGATCGATATCAACGAGTATCGCGAGCAGTTGGCCTATCGCCAGGGCAAGGGCGAGCAGGTGCGCTATTTCTTCCAGAACCAGGCGCGCTCCTCGGGCGGGACGAAGCGCGTGGTCTTTGCCGAGGGCGAGGAGCCAAAGGTCATCCGCGCGGCGGCGCAGATCAGCGACGAGAAGATCGCCGTCCCGGTATTGCTTGGCCGCCCGGAGGTCATCCAGAAGACCATCCAGGAACTCGGCTTGCCCTGCTGCCCGGAGATCATCAACCCGGTGGATTCCCCCAAGCACGAACAGTATGCCCAGGCCTACCATGAACTGCGCGAGCGCAAAGGCGTGACGAACGCCATTGCCCGCAAGCGCGTCCGCGATGTGAATATCTTTGGCCCGATGATGGTCAAGATGGGCGACGCGGATGCCTTCGTCTCCGGCCTGACCTACGAGTACCCGGATGTCATCCGCCCGGCGCTGCGCATCCACCACACCGCTCCCGGCGCGGCGCGCGCGGCCGGCGTGTACATTATGATCGTCGAGGACCGCGTCTACCTGTTCACCGACGCTACCGTCAACATCGACCCGACCGCCGAAGACCTGGTGGAGATCGCCTGCCTGGCAGCCGACTTTGCCCGCAAGATCGAACTGGAACCGCGCGTGGCCTTCCTGTCGTTCTCGAACTTTGGCTCCACGCCGCACCCGCTGTCCGACAAGGTGGCCAAGGCGGTCAAACTGATCAAGGAACGCTGTCCCGATTTTGCCTGCGACGGCGAGATGCAGGCCGATACGGCCGTCGTCCCTGAGATCGTGGACGAGCGCTATCCGTTCAGCAACGTCAAGGACGCCAACGTGCTGGTCTTCCCCTCGCTCGAGTCGGCCAACATTGCCTACAAATTGCTGGCGCGTCTTGGCAACGCCAAGGCCATCGGCCCGATCCTGCTGGGCATGGGCGCTCCCGTGCACGTCCTTCAGACCGGCGACGACGTCAACGCCATCGTGCAGATCGCTTCGGTGGCGGTGATGGATGCGATGGGGAGGAAGTAGTTCAAAGGCGTGATGCGTAAAACGTGATGCGTGATGAGGGACTCTCGGAGACGGGAGTCCTTTATAATGATGCCCATGCGCGCGCTTCTTTCCCGGATCCTCATCCTGCTGGCCGTTACCGGGCTGATCTTCACGCCCCCGGCCTTGACCGGTTACGTTGAACTCAAAAACGCGGATTTGGCGCAGGCGGAGGGAGATTTCTTCTCGGCGGCGTCTTCTTATGCGCGCGCGGCCCGCTTCCTGCCGTGGAGGGCGGACTTGTGGGAAAAGGCGGCTGCGGCTTCTTTCCTTGCGGATCGCCCTGAACCTGCGCTTGCCCTGTACGAGACAGCCCGGCAGCGCGGATCGCTTTCGGCCGGGGGCTGGGAACTGTACGGCCTGGCCCACTGGCAGGATGGCAACCTCCAGGCCGCGCAGGAGATCTGGCTGGGAGGGTTGCAGGCTTACCCGTCTCATGCCGCCTTTTATCGCCGTTTGGGCGCGGTCTATTTCGAGCAGGGAGATTGGCCTGCCGAGCGGGACGCCCTCGAACACTGGATTGCCCTGGGCGGCGGACCGGATGCGGCGGCGCATTACCGCTTGGCGCTCTTGTCCTCGGTCGACGAGCCGGACAGGGCCTTGGGCGAGTTCCTCCTGGCAGCCTCGCTGGACGAGCAATATGATTCGGCGGTGGAAACCATGCGCACCGCGCTCAACCTGGCCGCGCTCGAAACGGACGAATCCAAAAAATTGGTCGTCATCGGGCGCGGGCTGGGATTGGTGAATGAGTGGGCCTTGGCGGAGGATGCCTTCCGCCAGGCCGTGGATGCGGACGGGGAGAACGCCGAGGCTTGGGCCTGGCTGGGCGAGGCCGGGCAGCAACTCGGTCGGGATGGACGCGCGGCGTTGGACCAAGCCCTCTCGCTAGGGAGCGCCAATCCCATTGTCCACAGTCTGCGCGGATTGTATTGGATGCGCCAGGGACAGCCCGAACAGGCGCTGGCCGAGTACCAGGGGGCGGCGGAACGCGATCCCGGAAACCCGCTCTGGCAGGTCTCGATGGCGGAAGCCTATGCCGGTCTCGGCGACCTGCCGCCCGCGCTGGAGGCCTACCTGCGCGCCGTCGAGATGGCGCCCGGCGATGAGAACTACTGGCGCCTCCTTGCGGTCTTTTGCGTTCGATACGGCGTCCAGGTGGATGAGACCGGGCTGCCGGCTGCGCGGCAAGCGGCGACGCTGGCGCCCGATGACCCGCAGGCGCTGGACGCGCTCGGCTGGACGCTCCTGTCGCTGGGGCGGGTCGATGAAGCCCGCTACCACCTGGCGCGGGCGTTGGCGCTGGCGCCGGACTTTGCGCTGGCGCACCTGCATTTGGGGATGGCCGCCCTGCAATCGGGCGACCGGACGGCGGCCTACCAGCGCCTGCTGCGCGCGCGCGACCTGGACCCAGGCGGCGCGGTGGGGGAACAGGCGCAGGCGCTCCTGGAGCAATACTTTCCCTGATCTGATACAATCCGCCCATGCGAAAATTTGCCTTTGCCTTCCTGCTCTTTGCCTTGCTGTTGCCTGCCTGCGCGCCGTCCACGCCCGCGCCGCAGCCAGGCGAGACGCTCCTCTTGGATGATTTTTCCAACCCGGCCAGCGGATGGGAGCGTTTCACCTCCGCCGAAGGGACGATGGACTACGACGGCGGCGGCTATCGCTTCCTGGTGAACGGCCTGCAGACCAATTTCTGGTCCACGCCGGGCCAGTCCTTTGGCGACGTGCGCGTGGAAGTGGATGTAGCCAAAATCGGCGGCCCGGACGAGAACCGCATCGGCCTGGTCTGCCGCTTCGTCGAAAATAATTATTACTTCTTCATGGTCAGCAGCGACGGCTATACCACTATCGGCAAATACATCGGCGGGAACGTCATCCAACTCGGCCAGAGCGAAATGCGGCACAGCGAGGCTGTCCACACCGGGCTGGCGGTCAACCACCTGCGGGCGGACTGCGTTGGCAGCGCGCTGACCTTTTACGTCAACGGCCAGCCGGTGGCGCAGGCGCAGGACGCCGACCTCGCGCAAGGGGAGGTGGGTCTGCTGGCGGGGACCTTCTCCCAGCCGGGCGTGGATGTGATCTTCGATAATTTTGTGGTGATACAACCGTGAGAGTTAGTAGAGAACAGAGCCCAGTCCTACTCTCTACTCTCTACTCTCCATTCTCTACTCTCTGACTGATGAAAGTATATCTGGATACCATCGGCTGCCGCCTCAACCAGGCTGAGATCGAGCGCATGGCGCGCCAGTTCCGCGCCGCCGGGCACGAGATCGTCGCTATGGCGGCCGAAGCCGACCTGGCTGTGGTCAACACCTGCACGGTCACCTCGCAGGCGGCCGCCGATTCGCGCAGTTCCATCCGGCGCATTGCTCGCGCGGGCGTGGGCGAGATCGTCGCCACCGGCTGCTGGGCCACCCTCCAGCCCGGCGAGGCCGCATCCCTGCCGAATGTTTTGCGTGTAGTCAACAATCTAGGGAAAGAGACGCTGGTGCCGGACTTCCTGAACCTGTCGGCAGAATCCTTCGATCTCGAACCCCTGGCCCGCGAGCCGCTGCCCGGCTTGCGCCAGCGCACGCGCGCCTTCATCAAGGCGCAGGACGGCTGCGACAACGCCTGCACCTTCTGCGTCACCACCCTGGCGCGCGGGGCCGGGCGCTCGCGTCCCATCCCCGATGTGCTGGCCGACATTCGCTCCGCGCTGGCGGGCGGCGCCCAGGAGATCGTCCTGACCGGCGTGCACCTCGGCGCTTGGGGGCAGGAGTGGGGCATGCGCCTGCGCGAACTGGTCCGGGCTGCCCTGGCGGATACCGACACGCCGCGCCTGCGCCTGTCATCGCTCGAGCCCTGGGACCTGGACGCGGACTTCTTCCGCCTGTGGGACGACCCGCGCCTCATGCCGCACCTGCACCTGCCCCTGCAATCCGGCAGTCCCTCCACCCTCAAGCGGATGCTGCGCAAGACGAGCCCGCAAGCCTTCCGCGACCTGGTCGCCGCCGCGCGGGAGGCCATCCCCGGCGTCGCCGTCACCACCGACGTGATCGCCGGTTTCCCCGGCGAAACGGACGATGAGTTCAGCCAGTCGCTGGCCTTCGTCCGCGAAATGGAGTTTGCCGGCGGGCACGCCTTCACCTACTCCGCCCGCCCCGGCACGCCCGCCGCTCGCATGAAGGGGAGCGTGCCGCACCAAGTCCGCAAAGGGCGCAACGCCCTCCTTCGCCAGGCCTTTGCCGAGATGGGCGCCGTCTATCGCCAGGGATTCATCGGGCGCAGCCTGCCCGTGCTGTGGGAAACCTGCTCCCAGTTGGACGAGACCGGCTGGCAGATGGAAGGCCTGACCCCGAACTACATCCGCGTCACGGCGCGCGCGTCCCAGCCCAGGTGGAACCGGGTGGACGAGGTGGAACTGGTTGGAGTGAATGCGGATGGGATGGAGGGGAAACTAAACCACTAACTTCCCTTTTCAGGCAAGAGTTCGCAGCATTACGCCTGCAAGCCGACCGGGCGTGCTATAATTTTCATGTGACAGTCACTTCGCAAGTGATTGTCACATGAGTACCCGAAGGAGGTATCCCATGCCGCGTCATTTCCTGACCCTGTTGCTGGCTGCCGCGCTACTGGCTGCGTGCGCGCCCGCTGCTCCCGCCCCGACCGCCCGGACTTCCGAAGTCTTTGCGCAGCACCCCGAAGGGGCGGAGACTTCGGAAGTCTCTACCCTCACCGCCACGCCGACCCCCACGCCCGAACCGGGACTGGAAGACGCCCCGCCCGGCAGTTACAAGGACGATGAAACGGACGATGTCTACGCTCAAGATGGGCAGTTGATCTACACCAAAGTGGGGAGCGAATGGGTGAAGGTGATCGAGCAGCCGGTATACCCGGATTTGCGCAATGAGGAGTTGGTGGATATTCAGGTGATAGGCGAGGATATGTTCAGTGTCGAGGCGCTTAACGGGCGGCTTGCGGAACTTGGGGCTCAGGTCAATGCGCAGGGAAAGATTGTGGATGAAACGGGCAATGTAATAAGCGAAGATTTGATTGTCAATACGGACGGGACGGTCAATTTCACCTGGAGATATACGGACGAAGCCGGGAAACAGGTAGCCGATATGGATGTATTTCATGCCGGGAATATCAGAGTGGTTGGGGGGCAGTTGTATGTAGCCGGATACCGGTGGGACGGAGCCACAGGAAGCTGGAGGGCGGAGCAAAACGCCTTCCCGCTTGAAAACCCGGAGGCGCAGGTGGGTGTGTTTTACCTGGGGGATATTGCCAACGGCAACTGGGCGAGGTTTATGGGGAGAGCACTTGAGACGAAGGCCAATACCCCTTATGTCAATCCGGCAACCGGAGAAGCATTCTTCGTGCACCCCGTTACCGGAGAAAAAATCGAAGGCAGTGTTCTTGACGCCCTTTTTGCGGGGGCTTTGATGCCGGGGAGGTATAGTATTCTGGAAGCACAACCAAAGTCCGATTTTGATATTAATCATGATGGCATTATTGATAATAAGGATACATACCATAGAGGAGTGTTGGCAGGACTTGACTACGGCGATCAAAAAGGGAATGGAGCAAGGTCTTTTGAAGGACGTACTCTGATGGATTTTGTCCACTTTTGCCCGGACGGGGGAACAATTATTGTGCCTTTTGTTTATCGTAACGCCGACGGCTCCTATACTACCGCGCCAATGCACCTTGACCTTAAGACATGGGCTGACAAATTTCACAGACCTATAATGTTTAGCTGGTTTGAACAGATGATGCAAAGTGATATCCATGTCAATGAAAACAACGGGATGCTACTTCCGGTTTTCTTATATTCCGACTCGGCGGTTGACTACGGGGGATATACTGCGCCTTTGGATATAATGCCCGATCTTGAAGTGATTTTACCTATTATCGAAGGACGGCAGGACGGCGTGCTTGACCCGGCTGTATCTCTAGTCAATTGGGGTGGGGAAATACTTAATATTGAATATTAATAAGTTACCTTAACTTGCTGCTGGGAATTATTATATACCCCTTGACATTCCCTTAACCAAAGTAGTATCTTGAAATATATGAAGGGGAAACGGAAGGGGAACAGGATAGTCATTGCCGCCATTGCTGTAATTACTACCATTGTTGTGGGGATTGGGGCGTTGCACCTGTACCTATACTACACCGATAACGATCTTACCTTCTACCTTTTCAAAAAGCCGGTATTGAAACTGGGTTGGGCTAACGAGAATGTTTTCCCGAAAGACAAAGAGGGTGGGTATGATATCAAGAAAGCCACCAATACCGGGGATAATATCCGCTTTCCCAAATGGGGACATGAGGCGATATTCACGGAAGAAAAAGAAGGACTCATCAATGTACGAATGGTGGGGACGGGAGAGGAGAATTATTACCTGTTTACTGAGGATACCGGCTATATTTGCGCCGACCGCGAGACGGGTAATGTAATTATCGAAGACGAAGAACTTGATCCCCGTGAAGACCCGGAGATTTTGAAGGACTATGTATTTGCCGCTTATGGGAATGGCTTTCGGGGAGTGGTGGATGAGATGGGACTGGCAATGCTGCGGTCGGATGCGATGGTAGGCGACCCGATGAAGGTGTACACGGAGGAGGAAAACAGCCATAAGGCATTGCAGATCGTTTTATTTACCAGTAAGGGGGAATGTGTAGGGGTAGGAAAAAGTCCGTGACATGTAACCTGTAGCCTACATCCCAACACTTGTAACTTGTAACTCAAGAAGTTACAGGTTACAGGTTTCAAGTTAAAGGAAAAAAATGAATATTAAAAAATTCGCTGCCATTTTCGGTCTTACGCTCATATTGGGAGGAATGCTCCCGGGAGGCGTATATGCCCGATGGAGTCCGGATGCAAACCAAAGGAAGGCGGAGAGGCGCTTCATCCGCTCGGGAGGCAAGGATGTGGCTACAGGCTTTTATAACGATAACGGCAAACTCACTCCTTTGGGCTACTCTTATACGGAAAACGGGCTTGAGAAGCACCCGACGATAGATGTACCTTTTGACACAGATAAAGACGGGGTGCCAGATAAAATAATAAAGGTAGATATTTATCAGGTGGCGCTACCGGTGGAGCAGTACATTCGTAATGTAGGTAATAGCGGATTTACAGAAGAGCAGATCAAAAGTATGTTCTGGACGGAATTTAGTGGGGAATTTAATCCAGGGCAAGGGGTTACAACAGAATCAACTTATAATGTACCGGATGCAGGTTATATGGGAGCGCCTATGGAGGGCGGAGGATTTTCCGGATTTTATAAAGCAGGCGGCAAATATTATCCGATCGGTGAGATAGTGAGAGCGGCTGCAAGAGCCAGTGAAGGAGGCGGGGGCGATTACCCATATCCCACTTATCCACCCCTTCCCACCTGGACGCCGACCCCGACACCGACCCCTACAACCGCACCCCTTCCCTGGAGCAAAATCAAAGATTCTTCCTATATGGGTGAAAGTATAGTAAGCCGCATACCGGCATCGCCCATTGCGTATGACGAGGAAGATACTGCCCAGCCTTACCTTATCATCGGTGAGGGAGGACCGGTAATGGCGCCATATATTGGCATAATGGGCTTGAATGCTTCCGCCCGACCGAATGCTTCAAACTGGCAAAGCGTGTATGAGCCGCGCGGGTTTTACAATGACACGATGGGTTTTGAAAATTTTGCGTCCTACGTAAAGGCAAGAAAGACTTATACATCCATTTCATCCCTGTCTGAAATCAATGGGGACGGGATATATATGTGGACGGGAGTAGAGGCTTTCGAGATAACCGAAGTGCCAAGCGCTTTCAACCAATACAATGTGGTACTGGTTAGCACCGCGCCGATCACTATAAATCTGACCGGCAGTTTTTCACCATTAAAATCGGTGGCAATTTTGTCTTCTTCCATTTCTTTTGCCCCGACGGTGAGAGAGGCAAGGGGGATTTTCATCGGCTCGCAGGTGGCAACGGGGACAACGACCGATCAGGGCTTGAAAATAATCGGGAATTTGATTGCTAAAGATAATATGGTCGATGGCAGGCGCTGGAGTACTTTGAGCCGGCCGTCTTTATTTATCGTCTTTAAGCCGGAAATGTATACGGATTTGCTCCCGTATCTGTCGGTTGCCAATTACGAGTGGGAGCAGACACAATGATAAAAAAACTTATGAAAACTAAAAAAGGACAGGTTTTACTGGTGGTGGCGATGGGACTGACCGTGATGCTGACGGTGGTGATGGCGGTGTCTGCGCAAATCATCTAAGATGATTTGAAAAACCATCTGAGATGATTTTGAAAATCACCTGAGATGATTTAAAAAATCATCTGAGATGAATTTTAATTTCATCTCAGATGATTATAGATTTTCGATGGGCTTTTGTTACGTCCCTGCGCCGCTTTCAGCGGCCTCCTTCTGGAATTTGAGATTTGCCAGCACCTGCTTGAACCGTTTACCGGGGGTGAACAACACTTTGACGTTGGCAATGTTGGCGGAGGTCACTTCTTCGGCAGTTTCCGAGCCTTCGCTTGTGACGCTGAGGCGGAACGTGCCGAAATCGCCCAGTTCGACAATGCGCCCTTCGGCCAACTCGTCTGGCACGACGTTCAGGAAGGCTTCCAACATACCGATCGTGTCTGTGCTGCTCATCGAAGACATGCGGGCGATCAGGGCAGAAATCCTGTCCTTGTCCGCCCGCCCAACGCTTTTGAGCATGGCGTAGAACTTGGGTTGTGAATCGGGATCGCGCGGATCCTTGCGTGGAACGACAGTGAATTTGACGGTCATACGTTTGCCTCCTCTGTGCAAAATGGATTTGATAGACCCCGCCGGGTCATGTTGTAATGATTGTACAACCAAACAAATTCCCCGCAGAATCCCCCTTTTGGTGGATGACTTCCTTCCTTTTCCCGTTTCACCCTCCCCTCTCCACCCTCCACCATTCCCCGCCAGGAGTCTGACCCCAAACGATCATCTCATCCCTTGCGGCAGGGAGATGCGGTCGCGGCGTTGGGAGCCTCCGTCCGCGCCAATTTCCATGTTGATGTATAATCCCAGGCAGAAAGAATTGGAGGCAGTATGGCAAACACGGTTTTATCCACAAACGAGGCGCAGTTGGTTCGTTCTGCCAGGAAGATCGTTTCTCCTTTGATCCGTGAAGGC
>JBMOMO010000218.1:0-11606 GCA_049324135.1 Chloroflexota bacterium | reverse complement strand
AACCTTCCATAACCGCGAAGAACGCAAAGTACGCAGTGTGGTTTTAGTTTAGCAAACCTGCGAGAATCTGCGTCCATTTGTGGATGGTTTGACAGCCTTTGCGTGCGCACACCGCGTCGCGCACGGTTGCCAATTTGACCAATGTGGGGTAAATTAACGCCTAGCACGTCCGTTCTATCACCGCCGCCTCCCGCACCACACGTCCGCTTATCCGCTAAAACATCCGCTGACCAACCGCCACTCCCCGGAGCCTCCCCATGCCCGACCGCCGCTTTTACCTGGGCCGCCTGTACGACCCCGCCCGCAAAACGCCCGCCGACCAGCCCCTGCTTTACGATCCCGCCGACCTGACCACGCACGCCGTCGTCACCGGCATGACCGGCTCCGGCAAGACCGGTCTGTGCATCACCCTGCTGGAAGAAGCCGCCTTGCAGGGCATCCCGGCGCTGATCATCGATCCCAAAGGCGACCTGACCAACCTCCTCCTGCACTTCCCGAACCTGGCCCCGCAGGACTTCCAGCCGTGGATCGACCCCGAGATGGCGCGCCGCGCGGGCAAGTCGCTCGAACAGGCCGCAAACGAAGCCGCGCTGGCCTGGCGCGACGGGCTGCAGAAGTGGGGCATCGGGCCAGAACGCATGCAGGCGCTCCAGAACGCCGCGCAATTTGCCGTTTACACGCCCGGCTCGGACGCGGGCATCCCCGTCAGCGTGCTGTCGTCGCTGGCTGCGCCGGGTATTCCCTGGGATAGCAATCGCGAAACCTTGCGCGAGAAGATTTCCAGCACCGTCACTGCCCTGCTGGGGCTGGTCGGGCTGGACGACGTAGACCCGCTCAGTTCGCGCGAACACATCCTCTTGTCCAATATCTTCGAGGACGCCTGGCGCGGGGGCAAGGGACTCGACCTGGCCGAACTGATCCTGCAAACGCAAAACCCGCCCTTCGACAAACTGGGCGCTTTCCCGGTCGAGACCTTCTTCCCGGCCAAAGAGCGCACCAAACTGGCCATGCAACTCAACAACATCCTGGCCGCCCCGGCTTTCGGGACCTGGCGCGAGGGCCAGCCGCTCGATATCGAGTCCCTGCTGTTCATGCCGGATGGCCGCCCGCGCCACAGCATCTTCTACCTGGCGCACCTGTCCGACGGCGAGCGCATGTTCTTCGTCACCCTTCTCCTGGCGGCGGTCGAGGCCTGGATGCGGGCGCAGGCGGGCGCGGGCGGCTTACGCGCCATCCTGTACATGGACGAACTCTTCGGCTACCTGCCGCCGCAATCCAACCCGCCCTCCAAAAAGCCGCTGCTGCGCCTGCTGAAACAGGCGCGCGCCTTTGGCCTCGGCCTGCTCCTGGCTACCCAGAACCCGGTCGACCTGGATTACAAAGCCCTCTCCAACGCCGGCGCCTGGTTCATCGGCAAACTCCAGACCGAGCAGGACAAGAACCGCCTGCTCGACGGCCTGGAAAGCGCCGCCGGAGGCCTGCCGCGCGCCGTGTTCGACAAACTCATCTCCTCGCTGGGCAAGCGCGTCTTCCTGCTGCACAACGTCCACGCTTCGGGGGGAGCAGCCCTCTTCCAATCCCGTTGGGCCATGAACTTCCTGCCCGGCCCGCTCACGCGCACCCACATCCCGGCCCTGAATGAACTCGCGGGGGCGGCGGGGGAAGCGGGATGGGCCGCGCGGGTGGATTCCGTTTCTTTGGCGGCCAGCAGGCCCCAAGTCCCGCCCGGATCGGATATCATCCCCGAACCTGCCTCCGCCGTTGCAGCCTTTTCCGTCCCGCAGTCCTCCCCGTCAACCTCCCTGCCCGGCAGCCTCACCCGTCCCCCCGTCCCGGCCGGCGTGGGCGAGTACTTCCTGCCGGCCAACCTGAGCCTGACCGAGGCCATGTACGCGGCTGGCGAGAGTTTGCCGGACGCCATGCTGAACGGCGTGCTGTACCACCCGGCGCTGTTGGCCTGCGCGCGGGTGCGCTTCCTCGACCGCAAGTACGGCGTGGATATCGAGGTGCTGCGCGCCGCCCTGGTGGAAACGCCCGACCGGCGCGGCGTGGTGCGTTGGGAGGAGCATTTCTTCGCGGACTTCCCGGCCGACAAGGTGGAGGCGACACCCGCGCCGCAGGCGCGCTTCGAGGCGTTGGACGCGCCGCTGACCGACGCCCGCCAGGTGACGGCCCTGCAGCGCGATTTCGCCGACTTCCTGTACCGCTCGGTCTCGGTGAAGGCGCGCGCCAACGAGGCCCTGAAAGTGTATGCCGGCCCGGACGTTTCGCAGGCCGAGTTCATGAAAGCCTGCGCCGAGACCGCCCGCGCCGGGCGCGACGCCGAGGTCGAAAAGGCGAGGGCGCGTTACGAGCGCCAGGCCAGGACGCTGCAAGACAGGCTGGAGCGCGAGGAACGCGAACTACGCGAAGACGAGGCCGAACTCTCGCACCGCAAGGTGGAGGAATGGGGCACGCACGCCGAGAACGCGCTGGGGGTGTTGGGCAGGAACCGCAACCGCCGCACCCTGTCCACCTCGCTCACCAAGCGCCGCATGACCGAGCAGGCCAAAGCCGAAGTGGAAGAATCGCTGGACGCCATCGCTGGCTACGAGGGGCAACTCAAGGCGCTGCAAGCCGAGCAGGAGGCCGCGCTGGCCGAGATCAACGACCGCTGGGGGGGCCTGGTCAACGACGAGACCGAGATCACCGTCGCGCCCAAGAAGACCGACATCTTCGTCGAACGGTTCGGCGTGGCCTGGATGCCGTTCTACCTGGTCGAGACCGGCGGCGGGCTGGTGGAGTTGCCGGCGTTTGGGCAGTAGCGCGTGTCGCTGCGAGGCAGTGTTCTTCTGCCGAAGCAGCCCCCTGTTAACGCAAAGCCTCCGCGCCTCAGTGGTGAAGGTTCAGGGTTTTTGCTATGGGGCGCTTATGGGATTTCCTGGACCACGATATTGTCGAACGCAACGGCAAGGCTGTGATCGGGTTCGACCAGGCCGAGGATGATGCTAACGCTGCCTGCATCCAGCGTTGAATCGGTCACCGTGCTGATCTTCTTCCCATTGACCGAGACAGTGATCTTCGGGCCGTTCATTTCCACGGTGATGGATTTTTTGACGCCTTGTTCCAACGCGAACGCCTGGCTGGCGCTGGATCCCCAGAGACTTACATTATCCTCGAATTCCCCAGTAGGCCATAGATCGAGGTCGGATGAGCCATCGTTATACAATGTAAAGGCATAGTGTGTCCATGCGCTGTCGCCTTCGCGCAGGTTGAGTTCCAGGTACATGTCTCCTGGCAAGGCAGTGCTTTCCAGGACGGTCACATCCATAGTCAGGATAAAGTTATCCCCGTAGAAGACAGGCAGGTAAGTATAGGTAACGCAATAGTCATCCTTGCTTGTCATGGTAATGACATATTTTCCGTCCGCGATCTCGCGTTTCGTATCTTGGCGTTCATCCGATTCCATGCCAATCTCCCATTCATTTGCATTCGAACTGAAATCGTCTGAAAAGAATATGCCATCCTCGGCTGGCAACGTCGTTGGAACGCTCGCCTGGGCATCTGCCTGGCTTGCACTATCGCTTCCTCCTGCTGACGTGTCCCATGCGCCTGAGCAGGGTGTCCCATGCGAGGTTGCATCCCAGGCGCCGGATGCTTGGGCGCGGTCTGTATCGAAAGTCCCGCGGATGGTGATGGTCTGTTTCCCTTCGGCGTCCAACCTCTGTTCGATTGTGAAACTGTCTCCCGTGATGGGCCATCCGCTCTGCCTTTCGACGGCTATCTCTCCCGACATGGTGGTGGGGCCGCACGTCCAATCAGCGAACTGGAAGGTGATCTTGGTAATGGTATTCTTCTCGGGATTTAGCGTCAAGTCGAACTTGCCAAAATCTGCCGTTGCTTGCAATTGTCCGGCAGGGACGCTGGCATTTGCGCCGTCGGCCTCTTTGGGCGATATTCCTCCCGCTTCATTGACTACCAAGACCGCGCCCTCCTCGTAAGAGGTCCCTTGAAGCGTAGCGCCGCCCGTCCCGATCTCGATGACGAGGCCGGGAGGAAAGGTCAGCCAGTCCTCTGCTGCGCCAATGTTGGATCCCTCGAGAAGCGTTGCGCCGCTGACGATTTGGTAGTCGCCTTTCTTGACTTCGAGGTTCAAGGGCGTTCCATGGGTGCCTTGCGACAGAACAATGATTGTGGCAGGCTCTGGGGTTGCGGTGGGCAATGCCAGGGTCGCTGTCGGCGGGATCGGTGTAGCAGTATCCGTTGCCGAAAGCGGTGTGTTGGCGCCGGTTGGCTGGGCGGTTGTATTTCCTCCGCACCCGGTCAATAGCAGACAAGCAATCGCGAGAACTTGCAGTGTTTTAATGTTCATTGTGCCCTCCCAGGCATAGTATTTCAATGTCAGGTAAATTATTGTTTCAATCGCACAGGCCACGGACTTGCGCTAATTATATGCCTATCTGCAAAGAACTTGGGGGAAAACTTCAAAACATGGAAACAACCAACTACCCCAGTCGCCGCCGTACCAATCGGTTAATGCCCAAGAGGAAATTCATTCTGGGAACGGTTTGCATGTAGCGCCGGTAGGCCTGGCCGAATTTCTTGATATTATTATTATTATTATTATTCTCCTCTTGGTCAGGCGCCGAACAGCCATCCTTGTTTCAGAACGGCTTCCACGGCATCTTGAAGCCCGGTTGGGAAACCGACCCCATGATCCTGCTCGTCCGCCATGTACACCAGGGCATGTTCCGGGTGCTCCGGGATCCAGACCTTATATTTGGCAAGCCATAAGACGAGATGCGCCTCCAGCAGGGACAAGTTGTCTGCCAGCGCCTTCCGCTTCCCCCAGCCCCACATATGCGCCTTGAAGTAGTCATCGTTCCGCACCCATTCCAGCAACAGGTTGTTGATCGGGTGCAGGGTGTTCTCCGTGATCGTACGGATCATCGTATGCAACACCCTTTCCTCGTTCGTCATATCGGCGTAGGCAGTTTCGAATACTTTGTCATAGCCCTGCGCAATCGTTGATGCAACCAACTCCGGGCGCCTCGTTTCGATCAGGTTTTGCAGGCGATCCCGCTGCTCCGCCTGGATCACAAAAGCCGCCCTACCAGCGCGCAACAGCGAATACAAGGCTGCCAGGCGCGCGCGCCGGGCGCGTCGCTTTTCGTTGACTTGGGCCAGCCATTCCACGATCAGTTTGGCCACGTAGCCAATCGCTGCCAGGGCAGCGCCGACCAGGGCAGTCCCCAGCCATTCAGGGAGGTCGATCAGGGTTTCCATTTGCTACTCCAGTCGCCGGAATCGAATCTACCGGTTCTCGTCTCCCGTTCCCCCGTACAACTTTCTGTGCACAATGCTCAACGCCCGCACCTGCTCGGCGGCGTGATACGACGACCTCACCAACGGCGCGGACTCGACCCACTGGAAGCCGATCCCCCTACTTCGTAGCGGTCAATTCATGCAGATGCTCGGACAGAAAAACGTTTACCAGCGTTTCAACCGATACGCTTTGGGCGCGAGCGCGTCGTATGAGTTCTTCTGCGACTTCGGGCAGGATCGCGACGCGAATCGCCCGTTTGTTGGGTGTCTCGCATCGAAGCCATTTGCCGTCGTCTTCCATGAAGGCGGAAGTATCGAGACTATCCCAAAACGCTGCTTCCTCTTCGTACGTTTTGAATTCCGGCACTTGCAAATCGTTCATCTTCGCGATTATATGCCTCCTCTCCCCAAAAATCAACCAAAAGCATCCCGCCAAAAAAGAACCATCCACAAATTCCGGTCTCGAATGCTCGAATAAGGGTGCGCGACATTCGGTTACTCGTGGAGAAAATTTCGTGGACGGTTTCCTCCCCGCCAGGAGACTCACTGATGACTTCTTTCTGTTCCCTATTCCCTACTCTCTCCATAAAGTTTCCGATGCACCGCGCTCAACGCCCGCACCTGCTCGGCGGCGTGATACGACGACCTCACCAACGGCGCGGACTCGACCCACTGGAAGCCGATCCCCAGCCCGTACTCCTTCAACTCCACGAATTCTTCCATCGTGTAGTAACGGTCGATGGGATAGTGCTTCTTGCTCGGTTGCAGGTACTGGCCGACCGTCAGGATGTCCACGCCCCACGAGCGCTGGTCGCGCATCACGGCCTTGACCTCGTCCAACGTCTCACCCAGCCCGACCATGACGCCGCTCTTGGTCAGCACTTCGGGGTCGAGTTTCTTGGCGTTCGAGAGCGTGGCCGCCGCCCATTCGTAATTATCCTGCGGCTGGATGGTCTTGAACAGGCGCGGCACGGTCTCCACGTTGTGGTTCAGGATTTCAGGCCGCGCCTCCATCACGATCTTGAGCGCCTCCAGCGAGCCTTTGAAATCGGGGATCAACACCTCCACCGAGCAGCCCGGCAGCAGTTCACGGATGCGGCGGATGACCATCGCGAAGACCGGCGCGCCGCCGTCCCGTCGCTCGTCGCGGTTGACCGAGGTGATGACGGCGTGCTTCAGTTCCATGGCTTTCACTGCCTGCGCCACGCGCTCGGCTTCGCCCCAGTCCAGCAGGGCCGGCTTGCCGTGTTTGATGTCGCAGAACACGCACGAGCGCGTGCATACGTCGCCCAGCATCAGGAACGTCGCTGTGCCGGAGCCCCAGCACTCGCCCAGGTTCGGGCACATGGCCTCCTCGCACACCGTATGCAGTTCCTTCTTGCGCATCAGGTTTTGCAACTTTTCGTACGTCTCACCTCCCGGCGCGCGCACTTTGATCCACTCCGGGCGGCGCAGGGGGCGGGTGTTCACCTCTCCGGGTTTGACCCGGTCTCTCGTAGGGGTAGCAGGCATAGGGTCCTTTCGGATGCGTTTTTGGACACGGAATTGACGGAAGCCACGGAATAGTCCGTGTCCTAATTCTACTGTACCTTGCGGACTTTCAATCGCAGTCCCTTGACCTCGACGACCTCGACCTTATCGCCCTTACGGATCGCCCCCGACCCTTCGGCTGCCTCCGCTGTCCAAAGTTCGGACTCGACCTGGACCTGTCCCGTTAAACCTACGTCGCTGCGGGCGAAGCCGGTCTTCCCGGTCAGCGTCTCCCGCCCGGCGCGGATGGGCGCGCGCAGGGCGCGGATGCCGAAGCCGACGATGACGCCGAAGCCCGCGCCGGTGAGGACGCCGACGATGATGACCAGCGGCAGCGAGACGCGCTGGAACTGCGGCGTGCCGGGCGAGTTGAACAGCACCAGCGCGCCGACGATGAAGGTGGCGATACCGGCTGTGGTGAGCGCGCCGTGCGTAGGCGCTTTGACGTCGAGGACGAACAGCGCGAACGAGATCACCAGGAAGGCAATACCGAACCAATTGACCGGAAGAACGCCCAGCCCATAGGCCGCCAGCGACAGGCATACCACGCCGATGAAGCCCGCCACCCAGCCGCCGGGGCTGCTGAGTTCGATGAAGATGGCCTGCACGCCGATGGTCAGCAGCAGGAAGACGATGTTGGGGTTGATCAGCATGGCCAGCAGTTGCTCGATGAAACTGGCCTCGACCGCTTCGGTGACGGCGCCGCTCGTTTCGAGTGTAAGCGGGCCATCCGCCATTTGGACTTCGAAGCCGTCCAGTTGGTCGAGCAGGTCGGGGATGTCGGCGGCTACGAAGTCGATCAGGCCGACTTCCAACGCCTCGTTCGAGGAGACGGCTTTGGCGGTCTCGATGGTGGCTTCGGCCAATTCCACCGCCTTGGCCCCGCGTCGTTCGGCTAGCGCGCGCACGGTGGCCTTGGTGATCTCCTTGGCTTTGGCCTCCAGGGTCTCGGTCAGGTCTTCGCCCTGCGCTCCCACCGGGCTGGCTGCGCCGATAGCCGTTTCGGGCGCCATGGCAGCCGCGTGACCGGCCAGGGTGATAATCGTGCCGGCCGAGCCGGCCCACGCCCCGCGCGGCGCAACGTAGACCACCACCGGCGTCTCGCTGGCGCGGATGGCGGTCACGATCTCCTGCGTGGTGGCGATGTCGCCGCCGGGCGTGTTCAATTGCAAGATCACCAGGTCGGCGCCGCGCTGCTCCGCCAGGTCAAGTCCGCGTGAGATGTACTCGCGCATGGCGGGCGTCACCGCGCCGTTTGCGTCCAGAACCAGCGCGAGCGGGGCGTCGCCCTGGGCCTGGGCAGGTTGGAAGGCAATACAAAGTAAACCGATAAGGAACAGGAAAGCAAACCGGAACATTTTCATAGTTGGTTCTCCAACAATCCTATCGTAGCGCAATTTGGCAAATTGCGCTACCCGTCTGGACTCTTTGAGGATTGGCGCGCGCGTGCTATTATTATACTGTCACAGGAGGCCGCCATGTCCAATCCGCAAAAAGTCATGACCCCGCAGGTTGTCCTGCAATTGCTCGTATTCCTGGTTCTTGTACCCATGTTGCCCATTCTCATTTCCTGGCGCTGGAAGTGGTGGGAAGCCTGGGCGTTTGCGGGCGTCAACATCCTGGGCTTTGCCATCAGCCGCGCGCTGGCAGCCAAACGACACCCCGACATCCTGGCGGAACGCGCCCGCTCCATGCAACTGGCCGACGCCAAACCCTGGGACAAAGTCCTGTCCCGGCTGGTCGGCCTGGGCGGGGCGCTCATCCCTCTCGTCGCCGGGTTGGATGCGCGCTACGACTGGACAAAGCCGGATTTCAACCTGCTGCCAGAGGTCATTGCGCTGGCGCTGATCGTCGCCGGTTTCGCCTTCGGCTCGTGGGCGCTGGTGGAAAACCGCTTCTTCTCCGGCGTGGTGCGCATCCAGAGGGATCGCGGGCAAACGGTCGTGGAGGGCGGCCCGTATCGCTTCCTGCGGCATCCCGGCTACGCGGGCGCGCTGTTGACCTACTTCGCCACGCCCGTCCTGCTGGACTCGCTGTGGACGTACCTGCCGGCGGTTTTCCTGGCTTTCACCCTCCTCGTCCGCACCGACCTGGAAGACCGCACGCTGCACAGGGAACTACCCGGCTACAAAGAGTACGCGAAAAAGACGCGCTACCGCCTGCTGCCGGGCGTCTGGTAATTTGGGCTGCATGGAGGCGTCGCATGGCATTCGAAGAAAGTCCCCGCTTCGATGGACAGGAAGGGGGCGTCCGTTCCTCCTGGCGCAACTGGATCGCCCGCAACCGCCGCTGGCTGCTTGCGCTGGCAGTCCTCTTCCTGCTGGTGGACGCGCTGGCTGCGGCCTTCTTGCTCTCCCCGCCTGTCTCCCGCCAGCCTCCCGGCGGATTGGACGGCTGCCTGGCGGACGCAAACGGACAGCCGCTCCAGGCTACCGTCCGCGTGGGGGAGGTCGCGCGCTCTACCTACGCTGACGGCTGCTTCTTCTTCCCGGCGCTGGAACCCGGTTCCCAACAGATGCGCGTGGAAACCGCCTCCGGCGAGACGTTCACCCAGACCGTCCAGATCGTCCCTGGGAAGGCGCTTGGCCTGGGGACGATCAGCCTCCCGTAAAGGACATCCCATGAGAGCCATCCCCGAAACCGGCCAATCCAAGGTGGAATATGCCCTGCTGCTGGCGTTGGTGGCGCTGGCGGTCACAGCCGTGCTGTTGCTGTTCGGCCCCTTCATCAGCCAGGCATACTTGCAGGCCGCCTCCAACCTGCCCGCCGGGCAGGAGCAGGCCGAGCAGGCTCCCTTCCTGGGCATCATGCAAGACTTTCTCTCTCGTATACGCGCCTTCTATGATGCCAACGGACACTGGCCGCGCAGTTGGGGGACCTATCGTTTCACCGATCTTGGCCTCGACCCCGCCGACTGGAGCGGCCCGGTCGAAGGCATTTTCTGGAACCCTAACGGCGACAAACTCGGCCTGGCAAACCGCAGCGGGGACAATTTACAGGTCTACGTCGACGACCTGGAAGGCAATACCCTCCACCTCTATGACGGTTGGAACATCTGGTGCGCCGCCGGGAGCGGACAGTGCTATTACCATACCGTCGCCCCCGGCAACGAAGTGGATATCTCTACCCTGGTCGTGGTGACAGAGTAACGGCGCAAGAACCAGGGCGTTTCGTTACATCACCGCCAGCACGATAGTGCGGATGCTCAAGCCGATGATGAGCAGGCCCACCATCGCCATCAGGACTTTCATCGGCAGTCTCCTGGTGACAACCGCCGCCAGGGGCGCAGCGATCACGCCGCCTGCCAGCAGGCCAACGATGACCATCCAATTGGAAAGCAGTTCGGAAGACAACGTGAAAATGAAAACCACCGACTGCGAGAACGTAATGAAGAACTCCGAAGAGTTGACCGAGCCGATGGCAAAGCGCGGGTGTTTGCCGCGCGCCACCAGCGTGGTGGTCACGATGGGCCCCCAACCGCCGCCGCCAATGGCGTCGAAGAAGCCCCCAATGGCCCCCAGGGTGCTGATGTGGCTGGTCACTTCGTTGTGCTCACCGTTATGCCGGATGGCCTTGACCAGGATGGCGATCCCCATCACCAGCAGGTAGCCGGAGATCCACGGCTTGATGACATCCCCGTCAATCTGGGTCAGGATGTAAGCGCCCATCACCGCGCCCAGGATGCCGGGGATGATCAGTTTCTTGAACAGTTCCTTGTCTACGTTGCCGAGTTTCCAGTGTGAGACGCCCGAGACGCCGGTGGTAAAAGTCTCTGCCAGGTGCACACAGGCGCTGGCAATGGCCGGCGGCACGCCGACGCTGAGCAAGAAAGTGTTCGAACTCACCCCATACGCCATGCCCAGCGCTCCATCGATCATCTGGGCTACAAACCCAACTACCAGGTACAGCAAGATCGTCAGTTCCACTTTTTCTCCTGTGAGATAGAGTTAGGAATACGGCGTTGAGCGCCGATTTTCACTGTTGCTAGTATATAAAATCTATTGAAATAATATACTTTTAGATACAATTTTTACCGTGACTGGTTTCCCGTCACGCCGCAGGGATTACGTTTCCAACAAATTGCGCGCCGCTTCGACGCGCGCGTTCACATCCGCCAGGGTCGTATTTTCCAGGATGTTCGCAATCGCATTACGCACGTCGCCCATCACCATGCGCAGGCCGCAAGTGCGCTCGTCCGGGCAGCCGCAGGGTTCGTAGGCCATCTGGCTCACGCAGCGGATGGGCGCCAGCGGCCCGTCCAGCACGCGCACGATCTGGCTCAGGCTGATGTCCTTCGGCGGCCTGGCCAGGTAATAGCCGCCGCCAATCCCCATGCGACTGTTCAACAACCCGGCGTTCTTGAGCGCCAACAGGATCTGCTCCAGGTATTTGGCCGGGATCTTCTCGTTCTCCGCAATGTCCTTGATCTGCGCCATCGCGCCGGGCGTACACAGTTGGGCGTTCGCCAGGTAGATCATGGCCCGCAGGCCGTATTCACCGCGTTTGGAGAGTCGCATGGTTAAAAGTATACTAACTCAATAGGATTTATAAGATAAGTATATGTCAGGCGGGCAGTTTTGTCAACAAAATTCAATGGCTGAATTTTGGCTATCCCAGATCTTCGCACAACGACGCAACTTCCACCTCCCCCAACGCGCGCCGGAAATCCTCTTGCTTCAAGATGACGGCCACGCCGCGCGCGCCGGAACCGAGCGAGACCTCCTCCTCGGCGAACACGCCCGGGTCCGCTACAACCCGCAGCCTGCCTGTGC
>JBMOMO010000217.1:0-11627 GCA_049324135.1 Chloroflexota bacterium | reverse complement strand
ATTCGTCGGCCAAGGTTCACCGCCTGCTCGATGTGAAAGTCAAAGAAGGTGTGGATGAGCCGAAGAACATCGAGGAACATTACGACATCAAATTGGATGAGTTGCCCGGCTTGAAATGCGAAGTCATCGAAGGCGAGTAGCCCGAAGGCGTGGAGTTGATCGAGAAACTCTGATCCGGCGGATTTAAATCCTGCCTCAGTACATGGAAGTCCACTCGAGTGGTCTCGCGCCAGCCCGCAGGCGTTGCACTGAGCCTGTCGAAGTGGCTTCCATGTACTGAGCAGGCGGCTTCAACTCAAGCAAGAGGAGATTGCTTCGTCGTCGCTCCGCTCCTCCTCGCAACGACATGTAAACAATTATGACTTCCGAATACACCCCCGACGACCTCCTGCCCCTTTCGGGCATCCAGCACTTCCTGTTTTGCCGCAGGCAGTGGGCGCTGATCCACGTCGAAATGCAGTGGAAGGAGAACGTGCTGACCGCCGAAGGCCGGCTGCTGCACAAGCGGACGGACGATGCCTTTTTCACCGAGACGCGCAACGGGTTGATCACGGCCCGGGCCGTGCCGGTGGCCTCGTACCGGCTGGGACTCTCAGGCGTGTGCGACGTGGTGGAGTTTATTCCCGTACCCCCCTTTCGTCCCCCCATTTCTGAAGTGCGAAATGGGGGGATTGAGGGGGGTAGGTGTGAGAGTGTGAAACTGCCCGGCCGGGAGGGACTCTACCTGCCCGCCCCGGTGGAGTACAAGCGCGGCAAGCCCAAGCGCGAGCCGGTGGACGAAGCCCAACTGTGCGCCCAGGCGATGTGTCTCGAGGAGATGTTGGCGGTCAGCATCCCGGCGGGGTACCTCTTCTATGGCGAGACCAGGCACCGGGTCCGGGTGGAGCTGGGCGAGGAACTGCGCGGGCTGGTGGCCAAAATGTCCGAGGAGATGCATGCCTACTTCAAAAGGGGCTATACGCCCCGGGTCAAGACCTCCAAAGCCTGCCGTTCGTGTTCGCTGGCCGATATCTGCCTGCCGGTCTTGCAGGAGAACGTGATCGCCGCGTCGAAGTACATCCGGCAAAACATAGAGGATTGATGTGAAGTGAGACCATGAAACAACTTGCCAACGTGCTTTACATTACCAGCCCCGAGGCCTACCTGTCGCTGGACGGCGAGAACGTGGTCGTCAAGAAGGACGAACACACGTCCACGCGCCTGCCGCTGCACAACATCGAGAACATCGTCTGTTTCAACTACCTGGGGGTCAGCCCGGCCCTGATGGGGGCCTGCGCCGAGCGGGACGTGGGGCTGTGTTTCCTGTCGCCCAACGGGCGCTTCCAGGCGCGGGTGACGGGCAAGGTGCGGGGCAATGTGTTGCTGCGCAAGAAGCAGTACCGCGTTTCGGAGCAGGAGCAGGCCAGTGTCCCGATCGCCGCTTCGTTCCTGCTGGGGAAGGTCGCCAACTGCCGCAAGGTGATCGAGCGCACCCGCCGCGACCACGCCATGCTGGTGGACGTCGAGGCCCTGGGCCAGGCTTCGACCGCCCTGAAGGGCATCCTGGCCGTCATCCCCGAATGCCGCTCCACCGCCGACCTGATGGGCTTCGAAGGGAGCGCGGCGAAGATCTACTTCCGGGTGTTCGAGCAGATGATCGTGCAGCAGCGCGGGGACTTCCCGTTCAAGGAGCGTTCCCGCCGTCCGCCGCTGGATAATATGAACGCCCTGCTCTCGTTCCTGTACACGCTCCTGACCAACGAGGTTGCCTCGGCCCTAGAAGCGGTGGGGCTGGACCCGTATGTGGGATTCCTGCACCAGGACCGTCCCGGACGCCCGTCGCTGGCTCTGGACCTGATGGAGGAGCTGCGCCCGGTGTTCGCCGATCGGCTGGCGCTGTCGCTGGTGAACCGGAAGCAGGTGACGGGTCGGGGGTTCGCGGTGAAGGAGAGCGGCGGGGTGCTGATGGATGACGAGACCCGCAAAGCGGTCATCACGGCCTGGCAGGAGAGGAAGAAAGAAGATATTGTCCACCCGTACCTGAAAGAGCGCGTCTCCTTCGGGCTGATCCCGCACGTCCAGGCGATGCTGCTGGCGCGTTACCTGCGCGGCGACCTGGACGCGTACCCGCCGTTCTTCTGGAGTTGAGGTTTATAATTTGGGCAAGGAGGTGAACGATGCAAATTACTCTAAAAACCCTTACCCCGCTGTGGACCGGCGGCGTAGACGGAATCACCGACCGCCTGCACGAGGCCGGGCTGATCGGCTCGCTGCGCTGGTGGTACGAAGCCCTGGTGCGCGGCCTGGGAGGGTACGCGTGTGACCCGACGAGTCAGGACCGCTGCCCGGACAAAGACGGAAACCACTGTGTTGTCTGTGAATTGTTCGGCTGCACAGGCTGGGCGCGCAAGTTTCGGTTGAAAACGCCTTCTTCCATCAATATCAAGATCAAGCCAATCAAGGGAAATCTCAAGGCAATCCAGGAAAATCAAGACATTCAACTAGAACTTATCCCTCTGCGACCTATTGTGGAAGAGGAAATGTGCTTACTGTGGGCAACATTTCGGCTGATTTCAGAATATGGAGCGATGGGCGGCAAAACGATTTTCAAGCCTACTGACGAATCGAATCGCGCGCAGGAGTTTCACCATCTGGATTTTGGACTTGTCGAAATAACCACTGCAGGGTGGTCATGCACAAAGAGTTTAGAACAAGTCAAGTCTTACGTGACTTCGGTTCAATGGCGCGAGGGCAATCACCGGTATCGTGATAAAGATGGCGAGCATGACTACGCCTGGGCATCTATCGCAAACTTCTGGTGCGTTAAAGGCAGATACCTGGCAAGGCAATCTTATGCCTCCAGCACTTTCAATCAGGTTATTGGGAGACAAGAGAACAAGAACCAGGGACAACAGCTTGCTCCAAACAACGATGTTTCTCGCTGGTTAGCAGGCAGGCAGCAGGAAAGCAAGAAAGTCTTTAGTTTCCATCATCGCGATGGCACACGGACGTTCGGATTTGTGAAACCCGAACTGGTGGATTTTGAAGGGATGAAGGAACGTCTCAAGCGAGCCTGGCAAGACCTGGATGACAAGGAATTCCTGAGTGGCAAGCAAATTATCCCGCTTTTGTTCAGGGAAGGAGATGCGCAATGACGTATGACTTCTACGTAGCCAAACCATCTAACGGCGATGTGTTTACCCAACTGCGCTTGTTGGTGACTGAAACAAACAGCGTTGAAGCTTCAAAAGAGTTTGTCAGAGTAGTGCATAGTCGAAAGCAACCAGATGGTAAGGCGTCGCCAGGCAAATATGTTCAGTTTATTGCCAGCCAAATGGGCCTGATGCAAAACATTGGCATGGCTTCCTCTTCCCCCGATCTCTTCCTCCTCCCGCCCGGCTCCTGGTTCCTGCAATTCGCCTTCAAACTGGCCAAACCCTGGATCAGTAAAGACGACGACCCCTTCTACGTGGCCGAGAGCGTCAACCCCGTGCGCAAGGACAAGGTCTTCAAAGTGCCGGTCATGGCGGCTTCCTCCTGGAAAGGCCTGTTGCGCTGGACGGCCATGCGCACCCGCCTGGCGCAGAAAAAAGACGACTTCGACCCACAACGCTTTGCAACCGAACGCTTTGTCCAAACCTTGCTTTTCGGCGACGAACAAGGCGAAGAACCTGCTCAGGCAAAGGGCTTTGCCAAGTACATTGATGCGCTCAAACCCGAAGCCCGCGCCGAATATGCGCGTCTGCTGCGCCAATATTACGACCTGAAACAAGACGACCCGCTGCCTCATCACAGCGGACGCCTGACCTTCTACCCCACTTTCTTCGACCTGATTGACGTGGAAGTGATCAACCCGCACAAGCGTACGACCAAAGCCGAGACGCATCCTATCTACCTGGAATGCGTCCCCGCCGGCGCGCAAGGCACTTTCTCCCTGCTCTACGTGCCCTTCGACCTGATCGGTCAGCCCGAATCCACCATCCGCCAGCAAGCCGCCAGAGGCCTGCAAATCGTGGCCGAAGGTCTGCAGGCCATGTTCCTCACCTACGGCTTCTCCGCCAAGCGGACGAGCGGGTTTGGGGTGGCGGAAGAAAGATTGAGCGGCGGCTTCTTCCAAATCTGCATCGAAGAAACCCCAACGCCGCCTGCTCCCGCTTTGCCCCCTGCCGAGCCGCAATTACCTAAATACCTGCAAGCCCCTGGCAAACTCAAAGATGAATACCTCAACCCCGAGGGCGGTTTTCGCGAGCGCAGCCAGGCAGAACTGAATGCGATGACCAAATCCCAGCGGCAGGAGTACGACAAGGCCAAGAAATGGTGGGAGCGAGAAGGCAAAGCCCTAATCGAGCAGCCTGCCATCGAAGCCAAATCCGAAAAGCCTGCTGAAGCGCCTCAACCTGCCTGGTTAAGGCGTGAGTTTGACTCGTTTGCCAAATTGCATGAGATGGCAGAAACGCTCTCAAAAGAACATGGAGGCGCACAATGAGCAATTCGTTGGATTTGCAAATCCTGGCGCAGCACCACGACGCCCTGCTGCTGGCGGAAGTGGCGGCATGGTTGCACATGTTTGGAAAATTCCATGAGGATTTTCTGCAAGGGGAACATGGGCTTGACATCCAAATTCCGCCAGATGTACCCCTGATCTTCCCTCAACTAGGCCAATTGCTTCAAACCGATTGGACAGGCAAAGTCTGGGCGCAATTGGGAATTGTAGAATTGCAGGCAGATCAACTCAGCATCGCTGACCTCGTCAAGGAACATCGAAACAAAAAGGCGACAACCGGTTTGCAACGCTTGATGCAGGATTCCCACGGACGCGGTTCTGGGAGCGAGAAAGGCGCTTTGGAACGGTTTTTCCCTTCACAACGGGGGAGCGTATATTTGTCCACAGCCGTCGGGTTTGAAAATCAGCCGATTGATTTGACTGTGATAAAAAACGCCCGGCAATCTTTCTACGGCTGGCTCGAAAAGCAACTCGACCTGTTGCAAAAAAACGATGCTCGGGTTGATTGGCACATGTTTCGCCGATCATTTATGGAAGAGATTGAAAAACTGTTTCGCGCCACCGTAGCCGAGACCCGTCAACCCATTAATGATATCAGCCTGTTCGACCAGACGATTGCCAGCGTTGCTGTTTTCAAAGCGGCATTAGCGCAAAAATTATTACTTGGGCGGAAAGACCCCCAACAGCACAAATATCACTGGCGAATCCTGCGGCTGGGCATAGATGGCTTGCAATTTTGGGGACAATCAGCCAAATTGACCGATTTGCTGGGACGCAAAGCAGCTATCGCACGGGCACTCGATGGTGTCCAGCAGTTTCTTGAAGAAGACTATCCCCTTGGCGCAGAGATCTATCGCGATGAAAACGGGAGTTTGTTCATCGTGCCAGATGTCGCTGACTTGCTTGATCAGTTGGCAAATGGTAAGGTTCTGAGAAATGGCTTACAAGAATTCGCACGAAGGGAATTGGAAGATGAATCTGAATTTACGCTGACGTTGAGCGATGGAACGCGCACCATGCTTTCCTTCGGGCGATTGGCTAATACGAAGTTACCACCGCCTTCCGCCAACCCGAAAGCGATTTTTTCCGTGTGGCAAGCCCATCCAGAAATTACCGATGTCTGTACCGTATGCGGCATACGCCCCCAAGGATATGACGGGGCAGACCGACCACCTAATCATAAAGCGCTGCAACGAAATGTTTGCGGGATTTGTGAGCGCCGCCGCACCGACCGCGCTTCCGAATGGGCGGGCAAACTCCAAACAACGGTTTGGACCAACGAAGTGGCTGACGCGAATGGACGTTTGGCGCTTATCGTGGGGCAATTTGGGTTGGATGATTGGCTGACCGGGGCATCGCTTGGCAGCGTGCTGGCGTTTGAGCCATCGGCTCGAAACTTGAAATACGAACATCGAGGAAAAGAATATCGTTTTGACTACAAATACAACCAGTTGATCGCTGAAATCCAACAATTGCTGTCATCATCCAAACAACCAGACGCGCAAGTCCCCTTGCTGAACTACCTCTTGCTTTCCTACCAGCGTGTTGGAAATTCTTTTTCCGAAACTTATGATTTTTACGTTGGCGACAGTGATTTAGATAATGGGAAACGAGAAGCACATTTGTTTGCTCTATCCCTGATGCGGCAACAACCTTCGCCTGCCCGCCTGCGCCGCATCTGGGAGACCACACGCACTTTTTGGCAGGAAGCGCTCAATGAACGAGACGCTCAAGGCAAGCCTATCCTTGTCCCTGCCGGGAAACGGCTCGAAATCATTCCGAAAAACAGCGCTCAATTAAACCTGGGAAAATTCCACAGTTACGAATTGCTGGTGAATAATATCCGTATTAGCGTAGTGTGGGATAGCAGGGTGCGCCGGTTTATCGTTTGTGAAAATCTTGCCTACTTTGCTAAACCAGAACAACTGGGCAGACCGCTAAGCGACTATCTTCAACCGGGAAAATCATTCGTATTGGAAGAGCCAGCTGGTTCCGGGGCAAGAAATAAGGTGTGGGGAACCATCACAATCGAGTATGTCAACGAATTACCCGACGACTACCTCCCCGCCATCCCCATCCTCACCGAGCCGCGCACCTTCATGGCCCTCGTCCCGGCGGATAAAGCCATGGAGGTTATCCACGCCATCCGCCGCAAGTACGAAACCGAAATGGGCAAAGTGCGCAACCGCCTGCCCATCACCCTGGGCGCGGTCTTCTTCGGTCGCCGCACGCCCCTCTTTGCCGCCCTCGATGCCGCCCGGCAAATGCTCGACTGCCCGTCGAACGCAGGAGACTGGAAGGTGGCCGCTAAAACCGACCACAACCCGACCGCTGCTGGCTGGCCGCGCTCCGTGCGATTGACTCTTACCCGCGAAAACGAAAGCACCCCGGTTGAAATCCCCACCGTCATGGGTGACAAGGAAACGCCAGATGTCTGGTATCCCTACTGGCGCGTGGAGGACAAACCGACCGACCGCACCCGCCGGTTCATCGGGCCGGACGGGGAGCATTGGGTGCATGTGACCGAATTAAAAGAGGGCGACAGCGTTCAGTTTACTCCCTCCCATTTCGACTTCCTCTGGCTCGACGCCGCCTCGCGCCGCTTCGAAATCGCCTACGACAAAGACGGCCGCCGCCCCGCCCGCCCCACCCGCCCCTTCTACCTCGAAGACCTCGACCGCCTCGAAACCCTGTGGAGCTGCTTGAAGCCACCCGCACTCACCGTCACCCAACTCAAACAAACCCTCCAAACCATCGAAACCGCCCGTGAGCGCTGGTTCGGGCCCAAATGCCTTGGTGAACCGCACGACCCGGATGGCGTCTTTCGCCAATTCGTTGAAGACACCCTCGCCAACGCCCAATGGAACTGGAAAGCCATCCCTGAAGACAAAAGAAACCAACTTATCGCTGCCGCCGTGCGCGGCGAACTGACCGATCTGGAAGAACTGCATCTTGAAATTTTGAAAGAGGAAATATAACGACTCAACCATGTCGCTGCGAGCCGCCGCTCTTTGGCGGCGTGGCAGCCCCCTGGTAAATCGGGAGATTGCTTCGCACAAACCGCTCGCAATGACATGTGAACAAAAGATTACTTTACAAGGAGAGCAACACGATGACTACAGACCGCTACGCCCACCAGCGCTACCTGCTAATGACCCTCGACCCCGTCCACCCCGGCGCGGGCGGCTACCGCCTGGGGCGGGTGGACAACAGCATCGCCCGCGAACCCGGCACGCGCCTGCCCAAAATCCCCGGCAGCAGCCTGCACGGCGCGGCGCGTTCCTATGCCGCCTACCTCTACGAAAAGCCGCAGTGCGCCGGGCAAGGACAGAGCGGCAGCAGCCAACACTGCGGGAAGCCAGATTGCCCCATTTGCTATACCTTCGGCTATATCAAAGGCAAAGCCATGTCCTCCGGCGTGGTCAATGTCTTCGACGCCCGGCTGCTGCTTTTTCCCGTTCATTCCATGCTCGGACCGGTATGGGTCAGCACACCCTCTCGTCTGCACCAGGTCGGGTTTGAAAACCTCCCGAATGACGAACTCTCCGAAACCGCCTGCTGGACCACCCTCCCATCTACACCTGAGCGTCTCAACCTGGGCTGGATGATGCTCGATGCCAGGAAGCAAGATGATGCTCCCAGCGCTCCCTCCGATTGGGAAGGAAGCGAAGCCTGGAATGCCATCAAAGGCCGCCTCGCCTTGGTCTCGGATTCTCTCTTCCCCCACATCGTCAACAGCAACCTGGAAGTGCGCACCTCGGTTGCCATCAACCCCGAAACCGGCGCAGCCGACGATCACATGCTCTTTACCTACGAAGCCCTGCCGCGCGCCGCCTTCCTCACCGCCGAAGTGGTGCTGGACGATTACAACGCCGATAAAAACGACCGCCGCCCTGCCTTTCCAATCACAAAAACGGGCAATCGCGAACCCAAAGACCTGCCCGGCGGAGAATGGAAAGGCCCGCTGGATGTCGTGAGAGCCGGGCTGCGCATGATGCAATACCTGGGCGTGGGCGGCATGGGCACCCGCGGCTTTGGGCGTATCCAAATCATCGGCGAACCGCTCGAAAAATCGCAAGAGGATATTTTCCAATCCCTTGCAAAGCCGGAGGCAGGCGCATGAACGACATCCAAAACCACAATCTGGATTATTTGGCGGCGCGCCGCGCTCAGGAACTTATTGGGGCGCTGAAAGATAAGAAAGGCCTCAAAATAAAAGACGTCGAAAACAGCCTCACCAAAACCCTGGGCGTGCTGCAAGAAAACGGCGTGTATGCCTGCTTTCTCTATCTGCTTGCCAGAGAGGAAAAAATCAGCCAAACAGTCATCGGGCAAATGCGTGAACTCTTGAACGAGGCGGGCATTCAAGACAAATCGAATAAGGCCCTGGAATACGCGGCTGAACTGACCGCCGACCTGCCCACCCTGCTGCTGGCAAAAGAAGCCTTGGAGCGTTTCTTGACCTATGCCCGCTACGGGGCCAAAGCCGCCCAAAAGGAGTGAGCAGATGGAACGTTGGCGCATTTACCGCCTGGTTTTTCGCCTGGAGATGCCGCTGCACAGCGGGAGCGGCGCGCTTTCTTACCTGCGGCGCACCCGCCCCTACGTCACCGCTCGCGCCCTGCGCGGCGCCCTGATTAGCCGCGTTGGGCATCTGGCGGGCGTCCAAAGCGACGACCCCAACGATCCCTATCGCCCGGTCGGCAAGACAATGGGGCAATTCTTCGCCAGCACCTACTTCTTTCCCGCGTTAAAGGAGAACGGCCGTTTCACCGTCTGTTTTCCGTGGGAGGATGAAGACGATTTCCGCCGCCGTTTTCTGAGCAGTTACGCCGGCGCCGCCCTCGAATACCCTTCTCAGACGGCTGCCGAGGGGTTGCTGCGCGAAATCGAATATCTCTCTCCCCGCTCGCGCCCTGCCGGTGAACAGGTTTATCTGCTGGGCTACGTTTTCGTGGTCGAAGAGCGCGTCAAGTATCGGGACGAGTGGAAACGGGCTGCGCAGCGGCTGCAATTGGGCGGCGAACGCGGCTATGGCTGGGGGTTGGTTTCGTGTGAAGACCTTCGCGAAGTCAGCCCGGATGATGAGAGCGGGCAAACATGCAGGCTCTTCGATATCGCGGTAACCTTTGATGGCCGTCTGCTCAATGGGCAGCAGACCCGCCCCCTCTTGCGCCTGCCCAACGAGGCGCGCGTCTGGGCGCACGTCCGCGCAGAAGGCGGCCCGCCGCTCCGGGGTCCGATCGAGCCGCTGGTCGGCCGGGAATGGCGTGAGGAGGGGCGCGCCGGGGCGCATCTGGCTTATGAGGGCGTTTGTTACGTCCCCGGCAGTGTTTTGCAAGAGGAAGCCGCCTTCAAAATCTGCCAAAATGGGGTGTGGACGCTTCCTGCCATTGATTGTAAGAAAGGCGCGCCGGCATGATGGTGCTGATTACCTACGACGTGAACACCGAGTCGCCCGGCGGGCAGAAGCGCCTGCGCAAGGTGGCGAAGGCCTGCCAGAATTACGGCCAGCGGGTGCAGCACTCGGTCTTCGAATGCGTGATAGACCCGGCTCGTTTGAAGGTGCTGCAGGCCACGCTCGAAGGGCTGATTGATAAGGAGAAGGACAGTCTGCGGTATTATTACCTGGGCGACGAGTGGCGCAAGCGGGTGGAGCACGTGGGGGCGAAGCCCGGCCTCGACCTGGAGGGGACGCTGGTGGCCTGAATCCGTCTGTGCGAACCCCAAGCGGACAGGGGATCCCCGGCAGGTTCGCAGGGGTTTTGGGCGTTTTTGCACCTTAACAAGCGAATAGAAGCTCGAAATTTGGGATTTGTCCGGTCTTGCGATACCGGGAAGGCCGACATCTGGGGGCGCGGCGTGAAAAAGCGCCATATTTTGCCGTCGCCTCCCGCATGGGAGGCGTGGATTGAAACCGTCCCAGGAAGGCGGGTGATCTCGATAACTATGTCGCCTCCCGCATGGGAGGCGTGGATTGAAACTCTGGCGTTTACCCAAAAGTTCGGTGTCAATGGGTCGCCTCCCGCATGGGAGGCGTGGATTGAAACTCATCAGGCATAGCAACCTCCTTACCTCTCTTGAGTCGCCTCCCGCATGGGAGGCGTGGATTGAAACGACCAGTACCCCAATCCGGTATGCAACAGATCGGAGTCGCCTCCCGCATGGGAGGCGTGGATTGAAACCTGAACGCCTCCACCCCTGCCCGGGCTGCAATTGTCGCCTCCCGCATGGGAGGCGTGGATTGAAACTACACGGTCATCTTTGACCCGGACGTCGAAGCGAAAGTCGCCTCCCGCATGGGAGGCGTGGATTGAAACTGCCAAGACAGCGTATGCTATCGGCTCTAAATTGTCGCCTCCCGCATGGGAGGCGTGGATTGAAACACGGAGACCGTCCGAGTAGGTCTCATTTGTGATGAGTCGCCTCCCGCATGGGAGGCGTGGATTGAAACTAGGGTTCGAACTGTGTGACGATGACGTGCGACGTCGCCTCCCGCATGGGAGGCGTGGATTGAAACCCCTTCCGGCAGCAATCCCCCGCTGAACATCGAAGGTCGCCTCCCGCATGGGAGGCGTGGATTGAAACCCCGATCGACCCCACCCCCTGGCTGATCCGGGTCGGTCGCCTCCCGCATGGGAGGCGTGGATTGAAACGGAACGTACAACCGTACTAACGGCCCGCTGGATGTCGCCTCCCGCATGGGAGGCGTGGATTGAAACACGCCAGATCAGGGCGCCGACCCCGTCAACTACAGTCGCCTCCCGCATGGGAGGCGTGGATTGAAACGATTAAAAGGCATATCCCCCGATGCTGTCAGGAGTCGCCTCCCGCATGGGAGGCGTGGATTGAAACTGGCTGAACTCCTTCGATCCCGTCCGTATCACAAGTCGCCTCCCGCATGGGAGGCGTGGATTGAAACCCATGGGGTTTCTCCGGCCAAATGCGCCACCCCCCGTCGCCTCCCGCATGGGAGGCGTGGATTGAAACTCATCCACCACCGCCACCGCAAACGGATGCCCGCGTCGCCTCCCGCATGGGAGGCGTGGATTGAAACGTAGCGGAAGCGGATGACTCATCTGCCAGAGAAGTCGCCTCCCGCATGGGAGGCGTGGATTGAAACGCACCGGGCCGTCCACCGTCC
>JBMOMO010000216.1:0-11689 GCA_049324135.1 Chloroflexota bacterium | reverse complement strand
CGCCCCAGCCCTCCCTGCCCGCGCTGGACAAGGACAACATGCCCCTGCCGCGCCGCGTGGACGAGATCGACGTGGGCGCCACGCGCGTCACCCCGGCGGCCTACAGCGTCCCATCCCGGCCTACGGCAAGCCGCCCGCCAACGAAGCCGCCTTCGACGCCGACGGGGACAGGCACCCGTCCGGCGGCGGCCAACCTCGTTTCGCGGCCAGCAGCCACAAGTCCAGGGGCGAAGCGGGCAGGCAGGGGCTTCGATTGGCGCAGCAGTTGGGGCTGCCTGCTGCGCGGCGCCATAATCGTTCTGTTTATCTTGGTGGGATTGGGGCTGATCGGCGGTTCGGTTGCGCTGTACCAGTATTACGCCATCGCCCGCACGCTGCCCAGCGTGAGCGACCTGCGCCAGCGCGCCTCGCAGTTCGAAACCACGCGCATCCTGGACCGCAACGGCAACGTGCTGTACGAGATCATCGACCCGAACGCCGGGCGGCGCACCTACGTTGCGTTGGACAAAATCTCGCCTTACGTGGTCGCCGCCACGATTGCGACCGAAGACAAGGATTTCTACAGTCACCCCGGTTTCGATCCGTGGGCCATCCTGCGCGCACTGTGGGAGAATTACCGCACCGGCGGGCAGGGCGGCGGCGCATCCACCATCACACAGCAACTGGCGCGCAACCTGCTGCTGTCGCCCGAAGAGCGCGTCCAGCGCACCTATACCCGCAAGGCGCGCGAGATCATCCTGGCGGCCGAGATCACCCGCCGCTACAGTAAGGACGAAATCCTCGAACTCTACCTGAACGAGAATTATTACGGCAACCTGGCCTACGGCATCGAAGCCGCCGCCGAGACGTACTTCGGCAAGAGCGCCGAGCAGTTGACGCTGGCCGAGGCCTCCTTCCTGGCCGGCCTGCCGCAATCGCCCTCGGTGTACGATATCTACACCAACCGCGATGTCACCCTGACGCGCAACCAGCAAGTACTGGTGCTGATGTTCCAGGCCAGCCTGGAGCAGGGCTGCATCCCGGTCAGCAACAGCGACCAGCCGGTGTGCGTCACCGCGCCGGACGCCACCAACGCCGCCAACGAGATGAAGGCCTGGCAGTTCCGCCTGCCGGACATCCAGATGCGCTACCCGCACTGGGTCAATTTCGTGCGCGCGCAACTGGAAGAGCAGTACGACTCGCAGACCATCTACCGCTCCGGTTTTACCATCTACACCAGCCTCGATCCGAATTTGCAAGATACTGCCCAGCGCATCCTCAGCGAGCAGGTGGCTACCCTGGCCGCCAACAACGCCTACAACGGCGCGCTGGTCGCCATCGATCCCTCCACAGGCGAGATCCTGGCCATGGTTGGCTCGGCCGATTTCTACAATGAGGCCATCGACGGGCAGGTCAACATGGCGACCAGCCCCACCCGCCAGCCCGGCTCGTCCATCAAACCCATCAACTATGTGGCCGCCTTCGAAAAGGGCTGGACGCCCGCCACGCTGATCTGGGATGTGCCGAGCGAGTTCCCGCCCTCCGGCGACCCGAACGACCCGCGCGAACCGTACAAGCCGGTCAACTATGACGGCAAGTTCCACGGCCCCATGACCGTCCGCACGGCGCTGGCGAATTCGTTCAATGTCCCGGCCGTCAAGACGCTGGAATTCGTCGGCATTTACGATGACCCGGACACGCCCGAAAAAGAAGGCATGATCGGCATGGCCGAAAAACTGGGCATTACCACCTTTACGCGCGAGGATTACGGCCTGGCGCTCACGCTGGGAGGCGGCGAGGTCAGCCTGCTGGAAATGACCGGCGCGTTCTCGGTCTTCGCCAACGGCGGGCAGCGCGTCCCGCCGGTTGCCATCCTCAAGATCGTAGACCATACCGGCAACCTGGTGTACGAATACCAGCCACAGCCCGGCGAGCAGGTCATCCGCGCCGAACACGCCTACCTCATCACCTCCATCCTTTCGGACAACCAGGCGCGCTCCTGGATGTTCCGCAGCGACTCGCCGCTCAACCTGCCCTTCCCGGCCGCCGCCAAGACCGGCACCACCAACGACTTCCGCGACAACTGGACGCTCGGTTATACCCCCGACCTGGCGGTGGGCGTGTGGGTGGGCAACGCCGATTACACGCCCATGATCAACACCAGCGGCCTGAGCGGCGCGGCGCCCATCTGGTCGCAGTTCATGCAGGCGGCCGTCCCCCTCGTCACTGGCAATAACCCTTCCGCCTTTGCCCGCCCGGCCGGGATCGTGGACGAGGTCATCTGCGCCATCTCCGGCACAAAACCTTCGAACTGGTGTAAGGAACAACGCAGCGAAATCTTTGCCGCCGACCAGCCGCCCCTGCCCGCCGGCAAGGACCTGTACCGCAAGGCCGCGCTCGACACCTGGACCGGCCTGGAAGCCTCAGAGGCCTGCGACGAGTTCACCGACGAGCAGATGGTCGTCAACACCGGCGGCGACCCGTGGGCCGAAAAATGGCTGCGCACCGACCCCGGCAAGGACTGGCTGCAAGCCCACGACTTCCCGCGCGACGCCGCTTTTGCCCCGCAGCGCGAGTGCAAGGCCAGCGACCCGCGTCCCCGCCTCGAGTTCACGAGCCTGGAAGACGACGACGTAATCACCACCTACAAAGTGGACGTCGAGGCCGTCATCGACGCCGACGACGACATCAAGCGCTGGTGGCTCGAATTTGGCGCAGGCAAAGACCCGGACCAATGGACGACGCTCGCCGACGGCAAGAACAAGGTCAGGGAGGCCGCATCCCTGCTGGACTGGAACGTGGAAAACATCAACAGCGACACGGTCACTTTGCGCCTCTACCTGGAAGGCAAGAACGGCTACGCCGAACGCAGGATTTCCCTGCGATTGCAACTTCCTGCGCCGACCCTGCCGCCCACCAGCACGCCGTCGCCTACCCTGCCGCCCGCGCCCACCGACACCCCAACCCTCGCGCCGCCGCCCACCGACCTCCCCACCGATACTCCCACTGCGATGCCCACAGCAACGGCGACGCCCCTCCCCAGCCCCACACCATAGGATTTCCCCATGCGACTCGAAGACTTGAACTGGATGGACGTAGAACGCTACCTGGAACGGGACGACCGCCTGATCCTGATCCTGGGCGCGTGCGAGCAGCACGGCTACCTGAGCCTGCTGACCGACATCAAAATCCCGCACACCCTGGCCGACCTCGCCTCCAACCGGACCGGGGCGCTGGTGGCCCCGCCCCTGAACTTTGGCCTCTCCCCGTATTTCCTCGCCTACCCCGGCACCCTGAGCCTGGGCATTGGGACGATGACCGCCGCCGTCGAGGAGATCGTCCGCTCCGCCTATGGGCAGGGATTCCGCCGCATCCTGGTCCTGAACGGGCATGGCGGGAACGAACCGGTGCGCGTCCACCTGAACGCCGTCAACAACCACCTGCCCGACCTGCGCCTGGCCTGGTATGACTGGTGGGACTCCCACGCGGTCGAGGCGGTAGCCATGCGCCACGACCTCAAGCCGGCCCACGCCAACTGGGTGGAGGCGTTCCCGTTCACGCTCGTGGGCGAATTGCCGGAGGGCAGCAAAACCCCGCCCAACGTCCCCAGCGCCATCATGGACGCCCGCGCCACCCGCAGCGTCTACGGCGACGGCTCCTTCGGCGGCCCCTACCGCGTCCACGACGAGATCATGGAAGAAATCCTGAACGCCGCGCTGGCGGATGTTTTATCGCTATTGCAATTTGACGCCGACACACAGTCATAACCCATCCGAAATTTCCTGCCGCTGGATGTGAAGGGGTCGCACATGCCGGTAATTAGAAACCTCCCTGGCGCTTTCCCATAGGCCAGCATTTTGCTTGGCTTTCTGGCTTGCGCCAGGTTTTTAAGTCCCAAAATGCCGCTTGCAAGAGGTCGTTTACCCAAATGCGGCAATGCAGAAGATGTGGGGAATCCCCAAAAACTCCTATTGAAATCAAAAAGTGTTTGTGCTATTGTATTTTTGGTGGCAATTATCACAAGTCGGGGCTGAAATTTTCGCATCAGCATTCGCCTTGGAGCATAGTTTGCATAAGGAGGTTAGCGTGGAACTGAGGCATTACCCTGCGCGTCAGAAGCGGAATATTCTGATCGTCTTGTTGATCTTTCTCTCTGTATTGGCAGGCGGTTGTCAGCCGAAACAGCCAACTTCGACAGCCTCGCCTCCTGCTCCCACGCTCACCCCCACTACCGCATCCCCCCCTACGGATACGCCCGTTCCGCAAGGGGAAACCATCCTGGTCACAAGCACGGACGACAATGGCCCCGGCACGCTGCGCCAGGCCATAGAAACTGCACAGCCATACGACACGATCACTTTCGACCCGGCTGTCTTCCCGATGGACAGCCCAGCGGCGATCATGGTCACCAGTCCGCTGCCATGGATGGATAAGGGTCATATGACGATCGATGCCAGCAATGCCGGGGTAATCCTGGATGGCAGCGGGGTCCCTGGGGAAGATTGGGGTTCCGGTATCAGCATCAACTCGGAATCGAACACCATCCAGGGGCTGCATATCATCAATTTCAACGGGGCCGGAATTGAACTGTATGAAAATGCTTACCACAATACCATCGGAGGGGACCCACAAAGCGGCTCAGGCCCATTGGGTCAGGGGAATCTATGCAGCGGAAACATCGATGGCATATTGCTGTCAGGAGTTGGGCACAATACCGTCACGGGCAACCAGATTGGGGTGGAGATCGATGGTGTTCGAGGCAACACCGAAAATGGTGTATTGCTTCGGGAAGTAGGATCAGGTAATGTGATCGGCCCGGACAATACGATCGTTTACAGCGGCCAGCAAGGTGTATTTATCCTGGAAGCTGAAGCAGAGGGCACCACGATCACCCGCAATCTGATCTATGGCAACTCGATCGGTATCAGTGATTATCCACGCGATGCATCAACACCAATGGCCCCTGCGATCCTGTCGTTCGACCTGGCCACCGGCACGGTCAGTGGGGTTACCTGCGCGGGCTGCGAGGTGGAGATCTTCTCAGGTGAGGGCGGCGGAGCTGAGCATTTTGAGGACAGTGTAACCGCTGGGGCAGAAGGATACTTCACCTTTACATCTGATTCCTCTTTTGCCGGGCTAAGCCTGGTGGCTACTTCCACCATGGCTGATGGTTCAACCAGCGTATTCTCCTATCCGACGACAGGTGAAAGATGGTCCGGGGTTTTGCAGGATGGCAACACCTTTCCTGTGCAGGTGTTCAATGCGCTTACCTCGGAGGAGATCAGTGAGGACAACCGGATAGGCACGCATACCTATTTACCCGATTGTGAAAATACGGATTTTTTACGGCGGTTCAATGGATTGGGTTATAAGCGGGTGCGCCTGTCATTTAACGAGATGGAAGTTCCCTATGATCTAGAACACCCTGAGATTCCCAATATGGCTGATTTTGAGCCTTGTTTCGATTTCTTTCTCAGCCGGGGGATGGAGGTCTCTTACATCCTTACCTTCTGGGACAAAGAAACCCAGATTGCAAGGGAAGAAGTGCCGTGCGAGCGTTTCACGAATGTGGGCGTAGGCGATCCTGAAACCGAGCGATACCTGGCATTTTTGAGGAGCGTGGTGCCTGAGTTGATGGCGCACGGCATTCACCAATACGAGATATGGAATGAACCGGACAATTTCGCTTGCACGCAGGGGATAGTTAGCCAGAACTATATCAAACTTGTGGCACTCGCAGCGCCGGAAATAAGAGAGATCGACCCGGATGCCCGGATACTTGTCGGCGCAACAACCGGGGCACACGATCGCAATTCTCAAAACTATTTACGGGCAATTGTAAGCTCTGACATGATTATGCCCCTGGTGGACGGTGTTTCTTTGCATCCCTTCTATGGACCTTCGCCGGCGTATCCTGATGTTGCCAGGTACTACGACACGTACCCCGCTTTTGTCGAGGAGCTCAGGATGCTTGCGCATGATTCGGGTTTCACGGGAAAGTTCTTCGCCGATGAACTGACCTGGCGGACACCTGTGAACGCCGATCCCGGCCAGCCATGGATCTACCCAGAAATCGTGTCTGCCAAGTATTATACGCGCGGTATCCTGACACATCTTGGGTTGGATATTACGGTCGGCGCGGATGTTGGTACTTTTATGCCGTCTATCTATTCAACCGTGCGGAATCTCTCGACGGTGATGGCTGGAAACACGCCTGCCAACCTTGACGTGGAGATCGAGAGCGCCGCCGACGACCTGATGTACTATGGCTTTGATCTTTCCAATGGGGAGCGGTTATTCGCCATCTGGACGAATGGTGCAGCCGTTGAGTACGACCTTGGTGTAAGCGCCACCCTCACGTTCCCTGGTTCTTCCGCCCAAAGCGTGACCGGGATCGACGTGCTCAATGGCTTCGAGCAGGAACTGGTCGCTGGGACGGAGAACGGCAACCTGATCATCCGTGACCTGCTGGTCAAGGATTACCCGATCATCCTTCGCATCACCCCTTAATTTCGGGCTGCTTGATACGGAGGTTTCCAATGAAAAAACCGATTTCATTATTCATCCTTGTGGTTGTTCTCTTCCTCACCACGGCAAGTGGTTGTGGGTCGTCTGCGCCTACCCTGCTTAGTGAGCATACGCCCATCCCACTTAGCGAGCAGCAGATCATCGATATCGCCTGGCAGGCTTTGGAGCCGAACACATCCTCGCACAGTCGAACTGCCTGGGAAGTCATCGTTGTTCAAACCGCTACAGGCTGGGAGGTCAAAGACCAATTTGAAGGGGAACCCGTCCCGGGTAGGTGCGCACCTGGACCTACGCCACCCGACAATGCAAACATTGCTATAGATGGCACTTATTGGTACGTGGAAATGCAACGCCGCCCTGTCACGCCGCAGCCTCAGCCGACCGAACTGTTCCCACCAACAGCGCCACCAAAGGTCCCTGAACCATTTGTATATCAAGCGCACTTCCTGATCGATGCCATCATAGGTCAGGTTACTGCCCGCAGGCTTTTCTGTGTCATTTATTGAGATGATCGGGAACAATGCCATAAACTGTTAGCCACAAGCTCAGTATTCTCTTTAAACGTCACTCGAATGGTAGTACCTATAAGGAGGCAGATCATGAAATCCAAGAAAGAGCACACAAAATCAAAACTGGCTGTCCTCGTTGGCTTGGTATTGGTCGTCAGTTTGAGTTGCCTGCCTGGCAGTTTGACACCGACCAGCAATCCCGCCAACCCAGTCAGCGCCCCCACCGACGCAATCAATGCGCCAACCGATCCTCCCCAACCGACGTCGCCCGAAAACCCATCCATCGGCGGAACCCTTAACGCCACTGGTCCCTGGTTGCTGATCGAATCCTCCCAGGGCCTGTGGGCCGCCAACCCGGATGGCAGCGCCCTGGAGCAGCTCACGACCGTGGATTACTGGCATGGTGGCTTGAAACAAGCGATCCAGCCAGGAGGCAATCAGGTCGTCTTCCTGACGCCCGGCAATTACGATTTCCACCATATGGCGCTCAACCTGTTGTCCCTCCCGGATGGACAGGTGACCAAGATCACCGACCTGACCTCCGCCTCGACCGAAGCCTATGCCGGCTCGAGCCCGGGCGATCCCGGCTTTGAAGCCCTGCGGGCGATTGGTGAACGGGGCAGCTACGCCTGGTCGCCGGACGGCAGCCGGCTGGCCTTCAGCGGAGTCATGGACGGCCCCTCGGCCGACATCTATCTTTACGATGCTCGAACCGACGCGATCACGCGGGTAAGCCAGGACCCGGCCCAGGACTTCGCCCCCTCCTGGTCGCCAGATGGGAACCACCTGCTTTACCTGGCAGCCGACAGTTTCGGCACCGGCGCTGGTGGGATCATGTCCGGGGTCTGGGCGGCCGACGGTACGGGCGATCATCCGACCCAACTCTTTGCAACCGATAGCGCTGGCGAAGAGGTCGAAGGTTGGCTGGACGATAGCACCGTCCTGCTCGCCACCTGGAACCAACCCTGCGGGCTACAAAAGCTGCGGTTGTATGACCTGGCCAGCGGACAAACCTCCATGCTCTACAATGACTGCTTCAATTCCGCCACCGCCGACGGCCAATACGGCGCGGCGCTGTACTCGAACACCAGCGGCATCTACATGCTGACAGCCGACAGTCGCACCCCAACCCAGGTAGGCCCGGAGGGGGATGCAAACATTGACCCCCGCCTTGCAGGAGATCAAGTTTTCACCGTGCGCTTTGCCAGCAGCGGGATTGCCACCTTTGGCAGCCTCAGCCAATTCGACCACCAGGCTTCGCCGGTCAAAGTGAGTTCCGGTGAAATGGACGTGGCCGAATACGGCGCCATCTGGGGCTGGACCAGCCGGGACGCGACCCAGTCCGGCGTCTGGATCACCGGGCCGGGCATGGACATCGGCCAGGTTTATGATGGTCCAGCGATCCTGCCGATCTGGAGCCAGGATAACAGCCTGTTGTTCTTCGCGGCCCAGGATTCAGGCGGCTATGCCATCTACCTCATCACCTTCAACAGCCACTATTCGGACCTGCACCAGGTCAATTTCCTCGAAGTCGTCCCGACCTGCGCGGCCTGGCTTGGCGCGAAATGAACCGACTGCCTCAGATTAGCGCAAAGGTGAAGTCCCAAATCTGCATAAACGTTGATGCTGGATTGTGACATTGAACGTCCGAAAGTGATGCGGCGCAAATCATGGCTACGCCACTCCTCAAGTTCAAATTCTTGATATGGAGGCTTGCAGTGAAAAAACGGATTTTGTTCTTCAATCTCGTAATTGTTCTCTCACTTGCCATGGCAAGCGGATGTGGGTCGCCTGCGACCGCCACCCCGCCGGAAAGTGTTGGAGTTACGCCGACACCGCCAACGGCTATTTCGCGAACACCATCGATACCGCAACTTTTTCCGTCCATGCAATTGGGGAACGATCTTCCGCAAATCCGGCTCACGCCCAGGACCTCGCAGGAACTTCCAAATAACCACATCGGCGCCTGGTTCGAAGATTACGGCAGGTACTATGATACGGACCTCGTTTACCGGAACGGGTTCAAGCACATCCGTATCGGCTCGCTGGCTGGGACCGGACAGTATTGGGGCACCGTCATCAATGCAAAGACGCTCTCCCCTCAGGTGGACAATTTGATTACCGAATATGCCGAAAATGGCATAACAATTGATTTGATCCTCGCATCGGGATCGGGTCTCCCGGCTTGGGGAGAAAATTTCAAGCCGGGCAGCGGCGACTTTGAAAACTATTATTTACCCTTTATCAGTTTTGTCGCACAACACTTCAAGGGTCGCATTGCCTACTATGAAATATGGAATGAGCCTGTATACATCGCTCCCCAGGACTATATCGAAATGGTCAAGCAGGCTGTCCCAGTCATCCGGGGAATTGATCCCGATGCAAAAATCATCATCGGCGCGATGCATGGGACCTGGGTTGATAATTATCCTGGATATGGCCAATATCAACGCAACCATCTTGATTTGGCGTATTTGAATGAAATTATCGAGTCTGATATCGTCGCCGAGGTGGACGGTATCTCGTGGCACCCTTTCTATGACAACATCCCTGGCGACCCATACTATCAGAATTATCCTCAGATGGTGCATGGGATCAAAGAACTGGCGGCCTCCCACGGCTTTACAGGAGAATATTTTGCAGACGAAATATTATGGGTCACGGTGGATGAATCAGATTTTAACAACGGCCCGCCGGTCACCCCGCTTATCGCGGCCAAATACGCCACCCGGTCGATCAGTGAACATCGTGGGGTGGGAGTCAATGTAACAATGAATACCTGGTTCCTGGAGCCAGAACATCTACAAAACACAAATGCTCCGGTGACTCCCCTCTCAATCATCCATAATCTTTGCGACACGCTTGCCGGGGCGGAGCCAACCAACATAACCGTGTCCTTGGAAATAGATGCAGAAGCCAACATAAGACACTATGCTTTTACGCTTCCGAATGGCGAAAGGCTGGTTGCTTTATGGACGAACGACGAAGCCGTTGAAAATGACCCCGGCGTAAAAGCCACTCTCACCTTTCCCGATTCTTCCGCCCAAAGCGTGACCGGCATCGACGTGTTCAATGGCTTCGAGCAGGAACTGGTCACTGAGAACGAAAACGGCAACCTCGTCATCCGTAATTTGCTGGTCAAGGACTACCCGATCATCCTCCGTTTCTCCGGGGCTAATTTTACGGAACCAGGTGCCACAGAAACGCCGTTGCCGACGCCGTTCGCTGGCGTATGGGAAGGCACCGACGTTGACGACGGCAGTACCCTCACTGTGTCACTGCAACAAATAGGGAAAAGTTTGACGGGCAGACTCGAGGATACCTACAGCGACAATGTGAATACTCCCGGTTTTGAAGGGAACGGGTCTGGCTTCACGTTATCTGATTCGACGGCGCAAATGACATTCGATCTGTCCCGGCCAGATGGGAAGTCGGTGCAGTTACATGTGGTTCTTACGCTTTCGAATCAAAACAACACACTGATGCTGGCGAGCGAAGACATCGATTGGTCGGTAGTATTGCAGCGTAAGTAACAAGGTGGCCTGGTATGAAAAATCGCAGTTTCGTTTTGTCAGTGTTTTTTGTTCTCTTCCTGATAACCGGTTGCGTTTCTCCCAGCCAGGTTGACCAAGAGCAGGAAAAGTGGAAGAGGTTGGGAATTAAGGATTATGGGATTACGATCCTGTTCTATGAAAATTTCGCAAACGGCATCCAGACCCAGCGCGAAGTTACAGTAAAGAACGGACAGGTGGTCGACTCTTCCTGCGTCGCGGACAAATGCCCTCAATTCGCGCTTGCAAATATCCATACGGTGGACGACCTGTTTGCAGTTGCCCGGGGCTCGACGCTTGCAGGCATGCCGGACGATTACGATGCTTGTGTACAGGATTTGGAGTTCGAAGGAACATACGGGTTCCCCAAGTCCATGCGCATTGACTGTCCGGGAGCGGTGGATGAGGAACATTCTTTCCAGGTAATTTCGTTTTACCCCTCTTCTACCAATACCCCGCCAGCCCCGACGATAACCCTGGCATATCCAGGCACATTCGAGATGGAGCTCCACGGCAGGGTCTATGACCAAACAACCGAGCAGCCCATCCAGGGAGCCAGGATCAGGTACGTGGTCGTTCACTCCTACTTCCCCGAAGTGCATATTGGAGTACAAGATGAGGCGGTTAGCGACGATCAGGGAGAATTTGCACTGTCAATTATTGTTCATGACACGGATAACATCAAGATCGTCGTTGAGGCGACAGATTATCAGGCTTTTGAGCAAAAACTCGATCCTTTCGGGAATCGATATGTTGACATTGCCCTGGCTCCATGAGCGGATAAAAAATAATAGCGACTTTACAATACGTGCAATCCTCTCTTGAACGGCGTCCCATCCAGCAGCGCTCCGCCAATTTCGCAGGCTGCCGGATGGGCTGAAAAGGTAGCCTGGACAATGATATTGGGCGCTTCTGCATCCCCGATCAGACACAGGGAAGTGATGTCTACTACTAATTGGGGCTGTAGGAGCGTTCGGTAGAGCAGGGATCACAAGCCCGTGTCAAGTCAAATGAAAATGTTACCGAACCGCAATCGTTCTATCAAAAGAAAATGTTACCGAGGCCGCCGCCTCCTTTCCAAGAAAGAGTGAAGAAACACAAAAAGACGAACCAGCCGAATTG
>JBMOMO010000215.1:0-11846 GCA_049324135.1 Chloroflexota bacterium | reverse complement strand
CCCGGATGGGAAGGTGAAAGGCGAAGCCGGTGTAAGTCCGGCGCTGACGCGCAACTGTAACTGGGATTCCCCAGAAGCCAGGACGACCGCTCGACCTGTTTTGTGACGCCCTCGCGTTCATGGGTAGGTGCAGTGGTTGTTTATTTCCATCCCTTGCTCGCATGGCAAGGGATGTTTTATTTCCAGAAAGGAGTGTCGCTATCGAGGAACGTTTGTAAAGGAATTCTATTGGCAAAGATTCAAACGAATGAAAGGAGTTCTTATGTCTAAGCAACGTATCCAAAAATGGGGCTTGTTGCTCGCCGCAATGCTCCTGATGGCCGGCGCGCGCGCGGCCTACGCAGGCGCATTGAACCGGCCAGCCGAGATGCACATCATGGAAGGCTTCTTGCCACCAGTGTGGTGCATTATCTGGTTTGCTGTTGCCATCCCCTTCTGGGTGATTGGTTACGGCAAGATTCGTACGCTCATTAATGAAAAACCGGAAAGCCGGTTGTTCTTGGGTCTTTCCGGAGCCTTCACTTTCGTGTTGAGCGCGCTAAAAATCCCCAGCGTCACCGGTTCGAGCAGCCACCCGACCGGTACCGGGCTGGGCGCCATTCTCTTTGGGCCGGCCGTGATGTCCGTCCTGGGCGGCATCGTCCTGCTCTTCCAGGCCTTGTTGCTGGCGCACGGCGGACTGACCACATTGGGCGCAAACACCGTCAGCATGGCGATTGCGGGCCCGCTGGTCGCATGGTGGATCTGGCAAGGCTTGAAAGGGAAAATGTCCACCGGATGGGTGGTGTTCCTGGCAGCAGCGCTGGCGGATTTGATCACATACGTGGTCACGGCAACCCAGTTGGCGCTTGCTTATCCTGACCCGGTGGGTGGTTTCTTGGGGTCGTGGAGCAAATTCCTGGTTGTCTTTGCCGTCACCCAGATCCCGCTGGCGATCAGCGAAGGCCTGCTGACAGTAGTAATCTTCAACGCCCTGCGCGCGAATGCCCCCGCAGAATTGAAAACGCTGGGCGCAGAAGCCTGAGAAAGGAGAAGAACCATGACAACGAATTCTCGATCCAAAGACCCGACCGCCAATAACTGGCTTTTAATTGCAGGGGTCATCTTGCTGGCGGTTTTAGGATTGGTGATCGGCAACATCCTGATCCCAGGCTCCGAGTTTGGCGGCGCAGATGGGCAAGCGGAAGAAGTGATCGCGTCCATTGATCCAAACGTGGAACCCTGGTTTTCTCCCATCTGGGAACCGCCGGGCGGCGAGACAGAGAGCCTGCTGTTTGCGTTACAGGCCGCGCTTGGCGGGGGCATTGTTGGATATGTGATCGGCTTGAAGCGCGGGCAAAAGAAGACCGGTTAGGAATCGGACGTAAGCCTCCCTCCTGGGTTTGCGTTTGATGGTTTTGGGAACGGGGCTGGCATTGGATTCATGCCAGCCCTGACCCGAAAAAGCCAACATGCACCTGATTGATAACTACGCGTACGGCAACCGCTTGAGGAGGGTCGACCCGGCCTTCAAAGCGAGCCTGTCAGGAATGATCTTGATCCTGTGCTTGACCCTGAATTCCCCCTTGGTCGGCATCGTATCTGTACTTTGGATGGCGACACTTGCGGTCTGGCTGGCTTCGATCCCCTCTAAAGTGTTCGGGCAGGCGCTGCTAGCCGAGTTTGGCTTCTTTCTCTTGGCAACGGCAGGGGTCGCGATAAGTGTCACGCTCGTCTCGCCGCTATCGGTCAACCCATGGGCGCTGCGCATTGGGCCTTTGTGGTTGTCCACTGGCCCAAGCGCGCTTCAGGACGCATTCCTGGTCATCAGCCGCGTGATGGGATGCGTAGCCGCCATGAACTTCCTGGCGCTGACAACCCCCGCCGTTGACCTGATCGCCCTGGCCCAACGGATGCGCATCCCTGGCACCCTGGTTGATCTCATGACAGTCATTTACCGGTACATTTTTGTTCTGTTCGAAACGATGGAAAGGATGCGCAAATCCCAAGACAGCCGTATGGGATATGTCAATTTCAAACGCGGGACCACGAGCGTCGCCTTGTTGGCAACGCGCTTGTTCATTGAAACATATCAGCGCAGTCGCCAATTGCAAATCGCCCTGGAATCGCGCGGTTACGAAAGCGGCGACCTGCGGACGTTGCCGGAATCTTACAGACCGGATCAAAGGCTCCTCTGGTTTGGCCTGGCTGCAACGATGAGCCTGTTACTGGTATGGATGGCAGGATGAAACCTGTTTTTGAGTTCATGGATGTTTCCTACGCCTACCCCGGACGCAATGACGGATTTGCGCTGCAAGGATTCAATATCAGCATACCGGCAGGTGAGAAAATAGCAGTGGTGGGACGCAATGGTTCAGGCAAGTCAACTTTCTTCCTGCATTGCAATGGATTATTTCAACCCGTATCAGGGCAAGTACTCTTCAAGGGAAAGCCATTGGTCTACACCCGCAAAGCGTTGATGCAACTGCGCCAACAGGTTGGTTTGGTATTCCAAAACCCTGATGACCAACTCTTCAACGCCAGCGTCACCCAGGACATCAGTTTTGGCCCGCTCAACCTGGGACTGGGCGTGGAAGAAGTCCGTTTGCGTGTGGCGCAAGCCGCCAAAGCCTGTGAAATCACACACCTGCTGGAACGTCCCACCCACGCCCTGAGCGGCGGCGAAAAAGCGCGCGTGGCGCTGGCCGGCGTGCTGGCGATGGAACCCGAAGTGCTCTTAGCCGACGAACCGATGACCAGCCTGGATCCCTGGGCAAGGCTGGCAATTTTCGATATCTTCCAGCGCTTTTACGACCAGGGCAAAACCATCCTGATGGCAACCCATAACTTGTCAGTGGTGCGTTATTGGGCCAGTTACGTGGTCGTCCTGCAAGCCGGGCAGGCGGTCTTCAGCGGTATGCCCCAGGAATTATTGACAGACCATGCCGTGCTGGAGAGCACCGGTCTATCGAAGGTCTGGTGGAAGGTCGACCCAGCATTCCCCCAAAAAGGTGTGAGACCATGAAAAAAAAATCCTTACTCGTCATCAGTTTCGGCTCCAGTTACGCCGAGACCCGTAAAAAAAACATCACGGCAACCGAAGACGCCCTGGCGCGCGCCTTCCCAGATTACACCCTGAAACGGGCATTCACCTCGAATGTCATCATCAATAAGTTGAAAGAACGCGATCACCTTGCCATAGACACCGTGAGCGAGGCCATCCAGAAGCTCCTCGCTGAGGGGTATCGGGAGGTCCTTGCCCAGCCGCTGCACATCATCAACGGCGAGGAATATCATCTGATCCTGGCCGACCTACAACCATACGCACAGGCATTCACCAGGCTGGCCATTGGGAGCCCGCTGCTCACCCACCATCGAGATTATGTTGCCGTAGTCAATGCGCTGCGCGAGGTGTTTCCCAAAGACGCCCCGGATGAGGCGATTGTGTTGATGGGACACGGCAGCGACCACCCCGCCGATTCCGCCTATGCCGCCCTCGATTACGTCTTCAAGGATGAAGACTTGCCAAATGTACATGTTGGCACGGTCGAAGGCTACCCCACGCTGGACTCTATCATCAAACGCTTGCAAGCAGGTAAAATCAGGAAAGTCACCTTGGTCCCCTTCATGCTCGTAGCCGGCGACCATGCCGAAAACGACATGGCTTGTGACGATGAAGACTGTTGGAAATCCATCCTGACGAACAAAGGGTACGAAGTGGAAGCCAGGATCGTCGGTCTGGGAGAAATCGAGAAAATCCGCCAGATTTACATCTCCCATGCGCGCGCGGCGCTGGAGAAAGAAAGCAAATGAAAGGAAATTCGACCGGCATCGTCTATTTCATTGGCGCAGGACCCGGCGACCCGGAACTGCTCACCGTCAAAGGGCAGCGGCTGCTCGCCGGCGCAGACGTCGTCCTCTATGCCGGCTCATTGGTAAGCGCAGAAATCCTGCAATACGCTTCGGCAGGCGCGGAGATTCACAGCAGCGCCGGCATGAAGTTGGAGCAGCAAATCGCGCTCATGTCCGCATCCGCCAAAGAGGGGAAAGTGGTTGCCCGCCTGCATACCGGCGACCCCTCCATTTACGGCGCTATCGCCGAGCAGATGAAGGCCTTGGACGCATTGCAAATTCCCTACCAGGTGATTCCCGGCGTCAGTTCCGCTTTTGCCGCTGCCGCTGCCCTGGGATTGGAGTACACCCTGCCAGGCATCACCCAGACCCTCATCCTGACGCGCCTTTCCGGGCGCACGCCGGTCCCAGAACGGGAAGACCTGCGCTTGCTGGCCGCGCACCGTTCCAGCCTGGTCATCTTCCTGAGCACGGGAATGATACAGGAAGTCGTTGCCGAACTGCGCGCCGCCGGCTATCCGCCAGAAACGCCGCTCGCCCTGGTTTACCGCGCCAGTTGGCCTGACCAGACAATCATTCGCGGAACGCTGGCCGACATTGCGGGGCAAACCGAAGCGCAGGAACTCACCCACCAGGGACTTATCATCGTCAGCCCGGCGCTCGAAACCGCCGCGCCGCAGGCTTCCCATCTTTACGGCGGCTTCCAGGAAAGCCCGCCGCGCCGCACCGGGACGGCCATCCTGACTTTGACCGCGCCGGCTGTCGAACTGGGGCGCAGCCTGCTGGCAAACCTGCCCGATGCCACGCTCTACCTGCCCGAACGATTGAGCAGCCCGCAGGACAAAGACCAGCCCAACATCCGTCCCTTCCGCGAATCCATCCGCCAGGCCTTGCAAGGCGCTTTCATGCAGCACGAGTCGCTGGTCTGCATCATGGCCTCCGGCATCGTGGTGCGCGAACTGGCATCCCTGCTGAAGAACAAACACAGCGACCCGGCAGTGGTCGTGATGGACGCCGAGGGAAGCTTCGCCGTCAGTTTGCTGGGCGGGCACGAGGGTGGGGCGAACCGGTTGGCGCGTCGCCTGGCAGAACTCACCGGCGGGCAGGCGGTCATCACCACCGCCAGCGACGTACAGGGCATCCCCGCCCTGGATGTGCTGGCAAAAGAGCGCGGCTGGAAACTCGACCGCCGCAGCGACCTGGCGGCCGTCATGGCCGCGCGGGTGAACGGCGAACCCGTTGCGCTGCTGCAAGACCCGGAATGCGCGTGGATGACCGCTGAGGAAACGGGGGACTGGCTGCTGTGCGCATCCTGGCAGGACGCGCGGGAAAGAGGCCTGCCAGCCCTGGTCGTCGTCTCCTTCCGCGCTTCTTCCCCAGACCTGTGGCCTGCCTCCGCTAAATTGGCCGTTTACTACCCCCCGGCGCTGGTGGTAGGCGTGGGCTGCAACCGCGGCGCGCCTGCGGACGAAATCCAGGCGGCCATCGAGATTACCTTGCAGCAGGCTGGCCTGGCGCGCGAAAGTGTGGCCTGCCTGGCAAGTGTGGAAGACAAAGCCGCCGAAGAAGGCCTGTTGCAGGTCTCGGCGCGCAACGGCTGGCCGTTGAAAGTCGTCACCCGCCAACAGATCAGGGAAATCGGGCCGCTACCCAACCCCTCCGCGCACGCGCAGGAAGCGCTGGGCGTGCCGGGTGTAGCCGAACCGGCCGCTCTGCTGGTTGCCAGAAGCAAAACGTTGCTGGTCGAGAAACGCAAATTCCCCAATGTCACGGTGGCAGTGGCGCTGAAAAAGGAGACGCTATGACAGGTCACATCTACATCATTGGGCTGGGGCCGGGTTCGACCGATTGGCTGGCCCCCGCCGCGCGCCTGGCGCTGGAAGACGCCGACGTCATCTTGGGATACAAAACCTACCTGCAACAGATCGAAACGCTTGCGCCCCAAGCCGAGCGCGAAAGCAGCGGGATGCGCCATGAAGTCGAGCGCGCCCGGCGGGCCATCCAACTGGCGCAAAACGGCAAGCGGGTGGCGCTGGTCTCCGGCGGCGACCCCGGCATCTACGGCATGGCCGGCCTGGCCTTTGAACTGTTCCCAGAAGAGGCCGGAATACAAGTCGAAGTCCTGCCCGGCATCTCAGCCCTCAACGCCGCCGCCGCGCTGCTGGGCGCGCCGCTGATGACCGATTTTGCCGCCATCAGCCTGAGCGACCACCTAACGCCGCTGGAAGACATCCTGCGGCGGATAGAATATGCCGCCCGCGCCGGTTTCGTCCTGTGCCTCTACAATCCGCGCAGTCACCGGCGAGTGGAACCCTTCGAGCGCGCTTGCGGAATTTTACGCCAATGCCTGCCCGGCGAAACGCCGGTCGGGGTGGTGAAGGCCGCCTTTCGTCCCGACCAGAACGTCCAGGTCGTCCGGCTGGACGAACTCGCGGCGCAGGAAATCGGCATGGACACCATCCTCATCGTCGGCGCGCCGTCCACCCGCCTGCTGCATGGCCGCATGGTCACGCCGCGCGGCTACGAGCGCAAATACGACCTGGGAGGCCAGCCGTGAATTCCCTGCGCGCAGCCCTCATTAGCCTGGCTCCTTTCTACGGGGACATCTCTCGCAACCTCTCACTGGTCGAGGCTCATGTGCGTCGGCTACGCGCCCTGGGCGTGGACCTGGTCTGCTTCCCGGAGATGAGCCTGACCGGCTACGGTCACGGCCCGGAAATCGTGGGGCTGGCGCAGCCTGCCAATGGCTTCGCGGTCCGTCAGTTGCAGGGAATTGCCGACGCTTACGGCGTGGCCGTTTTTGCCGGCCTGCCGATCACAACCCTGCCGCGCGAGCGTCCCTGTATCTCGCAGGTCTTTTGCGCCCCCGATAGCGCGCCCACGATCTATCACAAGGCGCATCTCCGCCGGAGCGAGCGGCAAGCGTTTTCTGCCGGGAACGAAATGGGACTGGCCTCCTGGCGCTCACTGGTATTTGGCCTGCAACTCTGCCTCGATAGTCATTTCCCCGAATTGAGCCTGGCGCAAGCCAGCCAGGGAGCGGGGATTCTGTTGATGTCGTTCGCCTCGCCCATGGACACTCCGGAGACGCTGCGCGCCCGCTGGCTGCGCTTCCTGCCTGCGCGCGCCTATGATTCGGGCTGCTTCGTTCTGGTCTGCAACCAGGCCGGGGAATCGCCGGATGGTAAGCGCTTCGCCGGCATTGCCCTGGCCTTCGACCCAGACGGGGAGACCATCGCGGAATGGTGCAGCGACAGCCCCGGCGAGATCGTGGTAGAGTTGGATCTATCCCTGGTTGCGGCGGCCCGCAAACGACGAAAATTCTTGCAGCAGCGCCGCCCTGCGTTGTATCAATTTGCCAGCCCTCAACAGGAGCAAGCATGAGACCCGAAGAAATCGAACCCGAAAGTTTCCGCATCATCTTGCAAGAACTGGGCGCACATTCATTTTCGCCCCAAGAATTGCCCATCGTCCAGCGCGTCATCCATGCCACCGCCGACTTCGAGTATGCCCGCCTGCTGGCCTTTTCACCGACTGCCATTCAGGACGGGATTCGCGCCCTGCGCAGCGGCTGCCGGGTGTTGACCGACGTGCAGATGACCGCCGTCGGCGTCAGCCCGGTTTACCTGGAACGCTTTTCCTGCTCGGTGCGCTGCGCCATCCGCGAGCCGGAGACGCTAGCCCTGGTGTACGAGGAAGGCATCACGCGTTCCATGGCTGCCATCCGGCGCATGGCAGGAGATATCCCCAGCGCAATCGTCGCGCTGGGAAACGCACCGACCGCGTTGTTCGAGTTGTTGCGCCTGGCGCAAAGCGACGGGCTGAAACCGGCGCTGGTTGTTGGCGCGCCGGTCGGATTCGTGAACGCTGCCGAATCCAAAGCGGCCCTCCAAGAAAGTAGCCTCCCATACATCACTGTTCGAGGGCGCAAAGGTGGCTCTACAGTGGCGGCGGCCATCCTCAATGCGCTCTTGCGCCTGGCAGAAGAAAAATAGAAATGACCAACCGACCCAAGAAACGTCACTCCGACAATACCTGGCGAAAACCTGACCTGCGTCACGGCTACACCACCAGCGCCTGCGCAGCGGCCTGCACAGTGGCTGCCATGCAAGCATTGACCAGCGGGCAGCCTGTAGAACGCGTCACCATTGACCTGCCCGGCGAAAGCGGTGTGACCTTCGAAATGGCGCGCTGCGAGTTCCATCCTGACGGCGTCCTGTGCGGCACAATCAAAGATTCGGGCGATGACCCGGATGTCACGCACGGCGCAGAGATTCAATGTTTCGTAGCCTGGCAGGATGCGGGAATCACGATCACGGGAGGCATTGGTATAGGCGTCGCCACCAAACCCGGATTACCGGTCGCCGTTGGAGAAGCGGCTATCAACCCCGGTTCCCGGCGATTGATCCAGCGCGTCGTCGAAACATTCGACGCGGAGGCGTTGGCAGAGCGCGGCCTGCGGGTCGAGATCCGCGTGCCAGAGGGGGAAAGGTTGGCGCGCGAAACCCTGAACCCCCGCCTGGGTATCCTGGGCGGCATTTCCATCTTAGGCACGACCGGCGTCCTCAAACCCTTCTCCACCTCCGCTTACCGCGCCAGCATCTACACCGAATTGAAAGTAACTCGCTCGAACGGTATCGCCCGCGTTGTGTTGACCACCGGCAACCGCAGCGAGCAATATGCCATGCAACTGTACCCCGACCTGCCGGAACTGGCCTTCATCCAGGTCGGCGACCATATAGACTTTTCCCTCAAGCAGAGTCAACGCTTGGGTATCGAAGCAGTCGTCATTTCGGGCATGATCGGCAAGATGTCCAAACTGGCGCAGGGACGGATGCAGACCCACGTCAGCCAGGGAGAAGTGGATTTCGAGTTCCTGGCCGAAGTGGCGCGAAACCTGGGCGCTGACGAAACCCTGGCCGGGAAAATCCGCTCGGCCAACACGGCGCACCACGTCCAATCTATGCTGAAACAGGCCGGGGTTTCCGGGTTGGAGGAGATGCTGGCCGGCATGGCCGCCCAGTCCTGTTTGGCGTATGCGCCTGCGCTGCGGGAAGTGGAAGTTTTGCTCTTTGCTATCGGGGGTAAATTGTTGGCGCGCAAGAGATTGGAGCAAGGGACATGAAGCAGCCGATTTGGGTGGTTGGGCTGGGCATAGGCAAAAAATTGGCCTTATCGCCAGAAGCGAATGCCGTCATTCAGGATGCCGGCCTGCTGATGGGCGGGCAGCGACTGCTGGCTGTTTTCGAATCCCATCCTGCCGAGAAAATGCCCATCGAACGTAACTTGGATAAGATGATCTCCCGTCTCCAGGCTCGCCATGATGATGAAAAGATCGTCATCCTGGCTTCGGGCGACCCCGGTTTTCACGGCATCGCCGGAACGCTGCTGGAACATTTCCCGCCCGGGGAGGTTCGCATCCTCCCGCACATCAGTTCGCTGCAAGCGGCCTTTGCCAGGGCCGGCCTGCACTGGAACGACGCCGTTTTCACCAGCGCCCACGCGCACTCGCTGGCGGAGGTGATCGGCTGGGCCAGGCGCGCTCCCAAGTTGGGCATCTTGACGGATCATGCGAATACGCCGGCCGTCATCGCCGAAACCCTGCTGCGCGCGGGCGTAGCGGACTGCCGCGCCATCGTGGCCGAAAACCTGGGCGCAGGCGACGAGCGCCTGGTAGACGCCCGCCTGTCGGACCTGACAAGACAGGAATTTGCGCCCCTGAACGTCATGCTCCTGGTTCACAACCCCGGCTGGCAGCCCTGGCCGGTTTTTGCCCCGCGCGACGACGATGCCTACGTCCACCGGCGGGGACTGATCACCAAGGCAGATATCCGCGCCTTGTGTTTGGGACGCCTGGCGTTACGCGAGACCGATGTAGTCTGGGACATCGGCGCAGGCAGCGGCGCGGTCAGCATCGAGATGGCGGAAATTGCCTGGCGCGGGCGCGTGTTTGCCATCGAAAAAGATCCCGAAAACCTGGGCTACCTGCGGCAGAACATCGAACGCTTTGGAACGCTAAACGTGGAGGTCGTCCCCGGGGAAGCCCCGGCAACGTTGGTCGGCTTGCCCCCGCCTCATGCCGTATTCATCGGCGGCAGCGGCGGGCAACTCGACGCGATCCTGATGCAAGTAGCGCAGTCCGCCCTCCCCGGCTGCCGCGTGACGGCCACCTTTGCATTGCTCGAAAACGTGCTCCAGGCGCAGCGCTGGATGAAACAAGCCGGTTGGAACCCGTCCCTGGCGCAGGCGCAAATCGCCTACGGTTCTTCGCTTGCCGAGGGCACGCGCCTGTCGCCCCTCAACCCGGTGTTCATTCTCAATGGAGTGATACCATGACGATTGGAACACTTTTCGGCGTGGGCGTTGGCCCCGGCGATCCGCAGTTGATGACCTTCAAGGCGGCCAGCATCTTACAACGCGCCCCGGTGATTGCGTATGTGGTGGACGAAAAAGGCGACAGTTTTGCCCGCCAGGTCGCCGCCGTGCACATCCCGGCCTCGACGCTGGAATTGCCGCTCCGGTTTTCCATGTCCCCACAGCGAGAACGCCGCCTCATTGCCCGCCGAGAGGCTGCTCGCCGGCTCCTGGAACATCTCTCTGCCGGACAGGACGTGGCCTTCATCACGGAAGGCGACCCATTGTTGTATAGCACCTTCCAACATATCCTGCTTGCCCTGCCTCCAGAAGCGCCGGTAGAAATCTGCCCCGGCGTGAGTTCGGTCTTTGCCTCGGCTGCAGCCGCGCACTTCCCGCTGGCGCTGGAAAACCAGGGCATGGTCATTGCCTCTGCCAGCCAGGCGCGGCCAGAACAAATCCAGGCCTGGCTGGAACAATTCGAAGTCATCGTACTGTTCAAAGTGTTTCGCTCCCTGGGCCCCCTGGTCGAAATGTTGGAACAAACAGGTTGCCTTGAGGGGGCTATGTTGGTAGAGAAAGCCTCCCTGCAAGACGAGGTTGTCATCCATGACTTGTCTGCCTGGGATGGCAGGCAGCCTGCATACTTCTCCCTCTTGTTGATACGCGGAAAAGGAACCATCACCTCATTGGAGTAAATCCCGCCGCCTCACAGTTTGAGTTGATAGAGGTTACAGCAACCCGTCCAATTCAGCGCTTTCCTCCGGAGCCAATTCTTTCTTGAGCAGGAAATATGCGCCGACGAAATGGTCGTCTATGTCATTGACCAGCACCTGGCGGCGGCGCGGGATGACGTTGACCACCTCCCAGCCTGCCAGTCCGGCCCTATCCAGCCCAAGGATGTTGAAACCGTCCTCGGAGGTGTCTTCGCTGAGAATCTCTCCCGCCGGGAGATAGACCATTTTGTAGGTAAAGACTTTCCTGCCCTTCTGCAAACGGACTTTGGCCTGCTCGACCGAGGCAACCAGCGCCCGGCGTTCTTCGGCTTCGATCTCTTCCCGCATCCTTGCCACAGCCGGATCTGCCAGGATCTCCTTGGCCACCTCGCGCATGTCGTAGTCTTCGCCCTCCAGCGCGATCAGCAGGAATTCCAGGCCGCGCCGCTCGCCCAGTTTGACCAGGCCTTCGGCGGCGTCCAACTGGACGATCCAGTCATCGTGCTCTTCCATCACCTCCAGCAGGGATTCGATGTCCCGCATGGCAACCAGGTCATTGATCTGGGATTTCATTCCAGCCTCCTCTCACGCAGTCCAACGTATTTGTATCTACGGCCCGCTGGTCACCGGATAACCCCGCTCGCGCCATTCGTTCAAGCCGCCGTCCATGCTGGTGGCCTCGAAACCGGCCTGTTGCAGGATGTCCCGCCCGGCCTGGCTGCGGTTGCCGGAGCGGCAGACGACCAGGATGGGCCGGTCTTTGGGAAGTTCGTCGACCCGCGCCGACAACTCGTCCAGCGGGATCAGGGTCGTATCCGGGGCGTGGAATTCGTTCCACTCTTCGGGCGTGCGGACATCCAGCACGAACATGCCGTCCTGGTACATCTGATAGGCCTCGTCCACGCTGACGGAAGCCGGGGGAGCGTCACCGCCCGCCTGGCCGCC
>JBMOMO010000214.1:0-1520 GCA_049324135.1 Chloroflexota bacterium | reverse complement strand
CTGGGAAGACTTTCATGCTTTCCGTCGCGCTCAACATCATCACGAATTGTACGGCGTTCCACTTAAGAACCATTGGCTAGAGCAAGCCGAACGACTCGATATCAACTGACTTTAGTCACACTCAAATGAATAAAAACATGCCTGCAAGTTCAAGCCCCCAACGATTTGGCCTGCGTCACCTGCTGGCCATCCTGGGTTTCTTGACGCTGACCTTCGCCTGCGCCCGCCCGGCCCAGACAACGCCGCTGCCGGTCATGCCGACCCTGCCCGGGCCGCAAGATCAGCCTGCGCCCACAGCGGAAAGTCCGCTTTCTGCGGCTGGGAGCTACGACACCGGGAATCCCGTCCTGCGGGATGTATGGGTCGACCCCGTCCACGGCGACGACGGCAACGACGGAACCACTCCCGCCACCGCCCTGCGCACCCTGACCGCGGCCTGGGAAGGCATCCCCTCGGATGTGACCCTGGTCCAGGGCGTGCGTATCAACCTCCAGCCCGGGACCTATACAGAGGATATGATTCCGCTGTGGTGGTCATCGCGCCACGGCACATTCAGCGCCCCGATCTGGATTCGGGGTAACGCCTCTTCGCGCGCGCAAGTCATCCTCCAGGCCAGCCTGAGCATCTACGACACCGACTATCTCTACCTGGAAAACCTGAGCGTCGTGTTCGGCGGCGACGTGTTCCACTGTGAACTGTGCGACCACATCCTGTTGCGCAACCTGGTTCTCGATGGCGGCGCGCGGCAGGCCCAGGAGGTGGTCAAGGTCAACCAGTCGCAATATTTCTACATCGAAAACAGCGACATTCATGGAGCCTGGAATGTGAGCGTCGACCTGGTGGCTGTGCAGCATGGACACATGCTCGGCAACCGCATCCACGACGCGGGCGACTGGTGCGCCTACTTCAAGGGCGGCTCGGCCTACCTGCGCGTCGAAGCCAATCTCATTTACGATTGCGACACGGGCGGGTTTACGGCCGGCCAGGGGACGGGTTTCCAGTACATGGTCGCGCCCTGGATCCAGTACGAAGCCTACGACATCAAGGTGGTCAACAACATCATCCACGACACCGATGGCGCGGGGCTGGGAGTGAATGGCGGCTACAACATCCTGCTGGCCTATAACACCCTGTATCGCGTGGGCAGCCGCTCGCACGTGATCGAGGTGGTGTACGGAGGCCGCGGCTGCGCGGGAGCGCCTGGCGACCCGGGCCGCGAGCTTTGCCAGCAATACCTGAACCAGGGCGGCTGGGGCACCACCGAGGCGGATAACGCCATCCACATCCCCGACCGCGGTGTTTACATCTACAACAACATCGTCTACAACCCGGCCGGCTTTCAAAGCCAGTGGTCACACTTTGCCATCATGGACGCGCGCTCCAACCCGGCCTCCAGCAACATCCCCACCGCCACCACCGATGCGGAACTGCGCATCCGCGGCAACGTAATCTGGAACGGGAGCGCTTCCATGCCCCTGGGCGTGGAAGACAACGCCGACGCCTGCATCGACAGCGACCCC
>JBMOMO010000213.1:0-11908 GCA_049324135.1 Chloroflexota bacterium | reverse complement strand
GGTCATGCAACCATCAACTTTCAGACCCTGGGAATTGTATTCAGGGGAGAAATAAACTACCGCCCTATTACATTCAAACCCACAAAAAAGACAGCAGGGCGCGTCCTGCTGTCTTTCGTAAATTCACAAATAGACAAAACTCTTATGGCGCTGGCGTCGTCGGGGTCGGGGTCGGAGTCGCGGTCGAGGTAGCGGTCCCGGCAGCGGCTGTCGCAGTGGTATCGCCTACAACGACGATGACCCAGGGCGCATTGCCAAAGAAGTTTCCGTTGGTATCCGACAAGCGCCAGGTGCCCTTCAATTCCCCGGTCGTATCTTTCGGCGCAACCATCGGCACCGAGATATCGATCTGCCGCCCCGGTTCCACCGTCTGGTTCAAGGTGACGGCTACGCCGCCCATGGCTTCTCCGCCAACGATGTTCCAAACGAAACCAGGCTCCCAGGCGCAGGTGCCGTTGTTCAACATCCGCCAGGTCTTGGTGAAGGACTGCCCGGGCGTCACGGAGGTCTTGTCGGGAATGGTCACATCGCCGGCAAAGACCGAATCGTAGCAGGCGGCCGCGCCCACGCTGCTGGTATTGGTCGCTACGGGAGCGCCGCCGGTGGGAGGCGCAAAGGTCGCCTGCGGGGAGGGGGTATTGGTCGGCATGGGGGTATCGGTAGGCTGCGCCAGGGCGGTTTGGCTCAAACCGGCCTGGAAGGTAAAAACAGCCAACGTCTGGATCTGGTCGACGCTCAAGGTTGGGGTAGCGTCGGCGCCGCCTCCGCAGGCGCTCAATATCAAAGCAGTGACCGCTAAGGCCAGCGGCAGGATTTTCATCTTGCGCACGTTCATTTCTCCTTTCTGTGTACAGGACAAGCAAGGCGCTATTTTAACCTAATTTCCAGCCCCGGAAGGAGTGAATACCGTGACGCGTGAACTGGATTCTTGCTCGCCGCATGGAAGGCCGCCTCGCGATCCTTGACGGAACCCGGTTCGGGGCGCGGCTATCCCGGCTTGGCGGGAGCAGGCTTCCGGGCAGGCTTGAAGCGGTATAAGTCCGGAGGCGGAATCCAGGTAGAAGTGTGCTCCCCTCGCAATAAACGGTAGGGAAATTGTAAGTTGCAATCCTATTCAAAAATGCTATGATTTAAGCATGAAACTGCCCAAGGAATTCAAGGAAGAATTCTACAGAACCCTTTTGGAAAATTTGTACGATGGGGTGTATTTTGTAGACCGGGAACGAAAAATCTCGTATTGGAATGAGGGCGCAAAACGCATCACAGGTTACCCGCCTGGGCGCATGGTCGGTTCGTACTGTTACGACAACTTGCTGCAACACATCACGGAGGAAGGGACGCAGCTCTGCCAGCATGGCTGTCCACTGCTGGCAACGATCCGGGATGGCGCGCCGCGCGAAACGGAAGTTTACCTGCGCCACGCCGACGGCTACCGCGTGCCGGTGCTGGTGCGCACATCCCCAATTACAGACAATAAGAACAGGATCATCGGCGCGGTAGAAGTATTCAGTAACAACCAAACGATTATGAAAATGAGGCGGCGCGTCAACCAACTCGAACAAACCGTCGTCTACGATGCGCTGACCATGATCGGCAACCGCAAGCATGTCGAACTAAAGTTGAAGACCGCCTTGCAGGAATACCAGCAAAACCGGATGGCGTTTGGCATCCTTTTCATAGACATCGACCATTTCAAGTTGTTCAACGACACGTATGGGCATATCACCGGCGATAAAGTGCTGCGCGCGGTAGCCAATACCCTGCGCCACAACTTGCGCGAGACGGATACCTGTGGGCGCTGGGGCGGCGAAGAATTCCTGGCAATAGTGTTCAATGTAAACAGGGAGTTGCTCAAGGGAATTGCCGAGAAATTGCGGTTCCTGGTTGCGCAAACCGGCATCCAGGCTGGAGACAAAATGCCGCAGGTCACCATTTCCATAGGCGGCACGCTCATCCAGCCTGATGACACGCTCGAAAGCCTGATAGACCGGGCAGATAAATTGATGTACACCAGTAAGACCACCGGTCGAAACCGCGTAACGATAGGGTAAATAAAAGTCACTGCGACCTTTTTGCTATTCCATTGCAACCCAATCCACGCTGTACAATGGTATGATTGGCCGAATGAAATCCCAGTCGCATTTCAGCGAACCCATCTACCGGCGGATGCTGGAAAACCTGTACGACGGCGTCTGTTTCATCGACCTGGAAGGCCGCATCCTCTACTGGAACAGGGGGGCGGAACGCATCACCGGGCGCACCGCGCGCCAATTACACGGCATCCTGGTCGGCAGCGACCTGTTGCGACAGTACAACGAGGCGGGTATTCCCCTGGAAGGAACGGAATGCCCGCTGCTTGCAACGCTGGCAGACAGCCAGGCGCGCGAAGCGGAAGTCTACCTGCGCCACGCGGAGGGCTATCTCATCCCGGTCTTGGTCAAGACCTTCCCAGTCCACGACGCAGAGCGCCAAATGGCCGGCGCAGCCGAAATATTCAGCGAGAATCCCAACCTGCTGCGCGCCAGGCTGCGGGAGAAAAGCCTGGACCAGACCACCGCCTACGACCCGCTGACGCTGATCGGGAACCGGAAACACCTGGAACGGAAATTACAATCCGCGCTATTGGAATTTCAAAACAACGGGGCCCCTATTGGTATTCTTTTCATTGATATTGATCATTTCAAAGCCTTCAATGACACATACGGACACAACGCCGGGGATAAAGTGTTGCGCGCTGTCGCCAGCACCCTGCGACATAACCTGCGGGATACAGATACCTGTGGCCGCTGGGGAGGCGAAGAATTCCTGTCCATTATTTTCGACGTAGAACTTCAACTCCTCGAAAATATTGCCGAGAAATTACGCCTGCTGGTCTCCCAGGCCATCGTCGACATCGACAGGCAGCCCCACTCTGTCACGATCTCCATCGGCGGCACGCTGGCCCAACCAGACGACACGCTCGAAAGTTTGATCCACCGGGCAGACAAATTGATGTACCACAGCAAGAAAACCGGGCGCAACCGCGTTTCCATCGGGTAAAACAACATGCGCGGCATTCTCTCCGGTCTCGCTGCCGCCGCCATCTGGGGCGGGATGTACGTGGTCAGCAAAGTTGTGCTGGATGTGATCCCGCCGTTTGCCTTGCTGGCGGTCCGTTTGCTGTTGGGCGTACTTGCCCTGGCCCTGGTTTTCCTGCTCCAACACGACAAAGACCTCGCAAAACATGTTCCCCCTGCGCGCCAGATCCGGGATGCGTTCCTGGTGGGCGTGGTGGGATATGGCGTCTCGCTTGGATTCCAGTTCGTAGGCACAAAACTGTCAACCGCTTCCAATGGCGCGTTGGTCACTTCGGCAACGCCGGCCTTCGTGCTGCTGTTCGCGCCTTATTTGCTACACGAAAGAAATACGCCCCGCCGCATCCTGGCGCTGGTCATTTCCACGCTGGGCGTGCTGGCAGTGATCGACCCGCGCAACGCCGAACTCTCCCCCGCCCTGTTCTGGGGCAACATGAGCCTGCTGGCGGCGGCGCTGACCTGGGCGCTCTATTCAGTATTGGTCCGCAAAGTGGCGCAGGACGCAGACCTGCTGGCCGCAAGCGCGGTCATGCTGGCAGGCGGCATCCCTTCCAGCCTGTTGTTCGGCGCATGGGAAGCGCAAACGCAAGGGATCGGCGTAATCGACATCGGGATCATCGGCGGAATCCTGTACCTGGGCATCATCTCGACGGCCATTGCCATGTTCCTGTGGAATTACGCTTTTGCCGAATTGCCGGCCGCGGTGGCTTCGTTGACGTTCTTTGCCCAACCGGTAGTCGGGAGTTTGCTCGGTTGGCTATTCTTAAAAGAACAGATCACGCCGCTTTTCCTCCTGGGCGGCGTGTTGATCGGGGTAGGGCTGGTCATTTCGAGCAGGGAGTGATCTTCCAGGCTTTCTCACCCACTACATGCAGGAGGGCCATATTGGGCGGCCGCATAGCGCCAACCGGGAAACCACATACCAGGACCACCTGCTCGCCGGCCTGGATGCCCGACGCAAGCAAGGCAGTATCCAGGAAGCGGATCATTTCTTCCAGGTTGTTCGCGAAAGGCACCAACTGCGGGCAAACACCCCACATAAAGGCTGCTTTCCGATACGTGGATTCCTCGGGCGTGAAAGCCAGGATATGCTTGACCGGGCGGATCTTGGACATCAACCAGGCGGTATTGCCTTGCATCGTAAACACCGCTACTACCGTCACATCCCGGTCGTGCGCCAACTCGCGGGCGGCGCGCGCCATCGAAGCGGCGTCGCTCTCGCCCAAATCAGGGATGCGTTCCTGCTGGCTGCCCCACTCCAAAAAATGAGATTCTGCTTCGCAGACCACCCGATCCATCATCCTGACCGCCTCCACTGGATAGTGACCGGAGGCTGTTTCCGCCGAAAGCATGACCGCATCCGTGCCGTCGAAGACAGCGTTAGCCACGTCCGAGGCTTCGGCGCGGGTGGGCAGCGGGTTCTGGATCATGGACTCCAACATTTGCGTGGCCGTGATGACCAGTTTGGCGCGCGCGTTGGCCTGCTGGATGATGTACTTTTGCAAGACCGGCACGCGCTCGGGCGGCATCTCCACGCCCAGGTCGCCGCGCGCAACCATCACGCCATCCACCACATCCAGGATCGACGAGAGGGCATCGAGCGCCTCGGGGCGTTCCAGTTTGGCGATCAACAACGGCAAAGGTTTCCCCTGGGAAAAACGTTCCATCGCGGCGCGGACCTGGTTTACGTCTTCCGCCGAACGGACAAACGAGATGGCGACCGCGTCCACGCCCTGGGCAACGCCAAACTCCAGATCTTCCTCATCCTTCGACGTGAAACCGGATATCCGCAGCCGGACGCCGGGCAGGTTGATGCCCTTATGGGAAGTGAGCAGGCCGCCGACGATCACCTCGGCGTTCAGGGCGCGGGCTTCCACGGAGCCAACTTCCAGCGTGAGCCGACCATCGTCGAGCAGCAAGCGGTCCCCGGTCTGGACGGAGGCGAAGAGTTCGCAAAAGTCTACCGGGATGGCCTGTCCGCTTTCCGTTGGCGGGGCGTCCTGCGCGGCATATAACGTCACCGTCTGCCCTTTTTCCAATTGCAGGGGCGCCGCCAGGTTGCCGACGCGGATCTTGGGGCCTTGCAGGTCTTGCAGGATGCCGATTGCCAGTCCCAGGCGCGCAGCAACTTTGCGGATGGCTGCAATACGGGCGGCGTGTTGGTCGTGCGTGCCGTGCGAGAAATTCAGGCGCGCCACGTTGACCCCGGCCAGGAACAGGCGCTCCAACATGGACTCGCCGTCGCTGGCAGGGCCCAGGGTGGCAACGATCTTGACCCTTCGCCCCATTTCACTCGGCTTAGATGTAATGTAGTTCACTGGCCTGCTTCCTCAAATCATCGCGGAAGTCGGGATGGGCAATATTGATCAACTGGGTAGCGCGCTGGCGGATGGTTTTGCCATACAGGTCGGCCACGCCATATTCCGTCACGATATAGCGCACGTGATTGCGGGTGGTCACCACGCCCGCGCCGTGTTTGAGCATGGCCGAAATTTTGGAAAGCGCTGTTCCATCGCGCATGACGTTGACGCTGGGCAGGGCGATGATCGGCACGCCGCCTTTCGAACGGGAAGCGCCGTAGATGAAATCCACCTGGCCGCCAACGCCGGAGTAAAGTTTGGGACCGATGCTGTCGGCGCACACCTGGCCGGTCAGGTCTACTTCGATAGCCGAATTGATGGCGACCATGCGATCGTTCTGCGCAATGACGAAGGGGTCGTTGATGTATTCGGTGCGGTGTAATTCGATGAGCGGGTTGTCGTCGGCCCAATCGTACAGGCGTTTGGTGCCGATCAAGAAACCGGACACGATCTTGCCGGGATGCAGGCTTTTCTGGGCGTTGGTCAGCACCCCGGCGTTGACCAGGTCGATGACGCCATCCGAGAATAATTCAGTGTGGATGCCCAGGTCCTTTTTATTGTAAAGGAACTTCAACACCGCGTCGGGGATGGCGCCGATGCCCAACTGCATGGTCGCGCCGTCAGGGATCAAGTCCGCGATGAAACCGGCGATCTTCTCCACAACGTCGGAGGGGCCCTCGTCAGCCATCGGCATCTCGGCTATCGGATAGTTGACGGGAATGATATAGTTCAGGCGGCTGACGTGGATGAACGAATCGCCCAGGGTGCGCGGCATCTGCTCGTTGACTTCGGCAATGATGACCTTGGCCGCTTCGGCTGCCGATTTGGTCAGGCCGACCTCCACGCCCAGGCTGCAAAAGCCATGTTCATCGGGCGGGGAGATGTGGATCAGGGCAACGTCCAACGGCAGGATGCCGCGTTTGAACAACAGGGGAAACTCGGACAGAAGGACCGGGGTAAAATCGGCGCGCCCTTCATGCACCGCCTTGCGGATATTGGCGCTGATGAACATGGAGTTGACGCGCAAATGGCCTTGCATGGCGTCGCTGACGTAATCCGCCGAGCCGATCGTCAACGCCTGGCAGATCTCCACATTTTGCAAGTGAGGGGCATACTCCACCAGCGCCGCCAGGAGTTTCTGCGGAACCGACACGTTGCCGGTCAGGAAGGCGCGCTGCCCGGACTGGATGGCTTTGACCGCCTCTTCGGGGGGAGCCACCCGCGACTGATAGATGCTAGTCCAGTCCATATCCACCTCCCGCCTCGCCGGTCAGGCGCGCCAGGTGAAGCATCCTGCCATCCATCGCACTGACTGCCTTCTCGAGGGCCGGATTTTCGTCAACAGCCTTGTGGAGACCCTTGTCGGCCAATTCCAGGATATACGGCATGGCAGCGTTGACAAAGGCGTGCGTGGCGGTGCGGGCGACGGCCGCCGGGATATTGGGGACGCAATAATGGATGATCCCTTCCTCGATAAACGTACACTGGTCATGCGTGGTAGGCCGGGAAGTCTCCACACAGCCGCCCTGGTCGATGCTCATGTCGATGATCAGGGAGCGCGGCTTCATGCTCTTCACGATTTCACGCTCCACGACCACAGGCGCCCGTTCGCCCGGCACAAGCACCGCGCCCACGACCACATCGGCAAAAGCGCAAGTACGGGTAATGTTCTTGGGGGTGGCGATCATCGTCACCGCAGCCGGGAAGCGTTCCTCGAGGCGCTGCAGAGGCAGCAGGTCGCTATCTAAAACCGTCACGTGGGCGCCAAGCCCGAGGAAAGCCTGCGTCGCCGCCGTCCCCGCCACCCCTGCGCCGAGGATGACCACTTCTGCCGGCGGGACGCCGGGGATGCCGCTCAACAAAATTCCCTTCCCCCCCTTGTAATTCTGCATGAAATGGGCTGCGATCTGCGCCGTCATCCGCCCGCCGATCTGCGCCAACGGTTTTTTGACCGGCGTGGTTCCATCCGCTTCCTCGATCTGCTCATACGCAATCGCGGTGATATTATTTTCCAGCAAGATGTCTATTTTTTCCTGGCGGGCAGAAGCCAGGTGGAGCAGGCCTGCCAGGATGTTGCCCGGCCGCATCCATTCCAGTTCATTTTGCAGGGGGCGCGCAAATTTCAACAACAGGTCGGCGCGGCCAAACACCTCTTCGGGTGAGTACACGATCCGCGCGCCAACGCGCTCGTACTCCTGGTCATGGAAGCCCGCTCCCACGCCCGCCTCGTGCTCTACGAAAATCGTATGGCCGTGAAGTTTCAGGATTTCGACCCCGGCCGGCGAAAGCCCAACACGAAATTCGAACGGGCGTCGTTCTTTCGGAATGCCAATGTTCATGAGTGCCTCCAGTACAAGACTTCCAAAGCCTTACAAGCATCGGAAGTCATTTTTTATTTCATATTCAACACGTCGCGGATGCGCGGCAAAGCCCAGTCAATGGTCTCCTTGTCGATCACCAGCGGCGGGGCAAAACGGATGACGTGCTCGTGGGTCTCTTTCGCCAGGATGCCGCTTTCCCGGAGCGCCTCGCAAAAACGACGCGCGCCCCTGGCCGCCGGTTTCAACTCGACGCCGATCAACAAGCCCCTGCCGCGCACTTCCCTGACATGCGGACTGGGGATTTCAGCCAACTGCTCGATGAAATAGTTCCCGAGCGACTCTGCCCGCCCCGCCAGGTTTTCCTCGCGGATCACGCCCAACGAGGCGCGCGCTACCGCTGCTGCAAGCGGATTGCCGCCGAAGGTGGAGCCGTGCTCCCCCGCCGCAAACAGGCCCATGATGTCCCGGCCTGCCAGCGCCGCCGAGACGGGGTAGAACCCGCCCGAAAGCGCCTTGCCGATCACCATGATGTCTGGGCGCGCGCCTTCGTGGTCGCAGGCGAACAGTTTTCCCGTGCGCGCCAGGCCGGTTTGGATCTCATCGGCGATCCAAAGGACGTTATTTTGGCGGCAGGTTTCCTGTACCCGCTTGAGATATCCCGGCGGCGGAATGATGACCCCGCCCTCGCCCTGGATCGGTTCCAGCATCACAGCCGCAGTATGGGGGGTAACGGCGGCGGCTATCGTGTCCGCGTCCCCATAGGGAACGGTAACAAATCCCGGCGTGAACGGACCGAAGTCGTCGCGGTACAACGCTTCGGTCGAGAACGAAACGATGGTCGTCGTCCGCCCGTGAAAGTTGCCGGCGCACACGATGATCTCGGCCTGGTGGCGCAGCACACCCTTGACCTGGTAGGCCCACTTGCGCGCCAGTTTGACGGCCGTTTCGACCGCCTCCGCGCCGGAGTTCATCAGCAGCGACATTTCGTAGCCGGTCAGGTCGGCCAGTTCCTGGTAGAGCAAGGGCAATTGGTCGTTGCGGAAAGCGCGCGAAGTCAGCGTGACCTTTTTGGCCTGCTCCACCAACGCCGCCAGGATCTTGGGATGGACGTGTCCCTGGTTGACGGCCGAGTAGGCGCTCAGGCAATCGAGATATTTGCCGCCATCCACATCATAGACCCAAACCCCTTCCGCCCTTTCGATCACCACGTCCAGGGGATGGTAATTATGCGCTCCGTACTGTTCTTCCAAAGCGATAAAGTCTTGTGTATTCATTTTTTATACCCTGAAACAAGATAGGGCGGGAAACTCCCCGCCCTATCGTTATGCTACTTCGAACAGCCTGGCCAGGATGGCTTTTTGGGCGTGCAGGCGGTTGTGCGCCTGCGGGAAAATAGCCGAATGCGGGCCGTCTGCCACCTCGTCGGTCAACTCGTGGTTGCGATGCGCCGGAAGGCAGTGCATGACGATCACGTCCTTGTCGGCCTCACTGACCAGTTTGGCGTTGACCTGGTAAGGCGGGAAGACCTGTTCGCGCCTGGCGGTCTCTTCTTCCTGCCCCATGCTGGTCCAGGTATCGGTATAGATGACCTGGGCGCGCTTTACGGCCTCGTGCGGATCGCGCAGGTAAGTGATCTTCGCGCCGGAGCGAGCCGCCAGTTCCGCGCCGGTCTTCTGCGCCGCATCCGGCATGTCGTAGCCTTCCGGGTTGGCTATCGTGAAGTTGCCGCCCATCATGACAACGATGTGCATCAGGGAAACCGCCACGTTGTTGCCGTCGCCCACGAAAGTGACGTTGAGTCCCTTCATGGCGCCGAACTTTTCGATGATGGTCTGCGCATCGGCCATGGCCTGGCAGGGATGGCTGAAATCGCTCAAACCGTTGATGACCGGCGCCGACGACCATTTCGCCAGTTCGACCACGTGGGCATGCTCGAACACGCGCGCCATTACCGCCTGCACATAGCCGGACATGACGCGCGCCACGTCCGCAATGGATTCGCGCTTGCCGAGGCCGATCTCGTTCGGGGAAAGATACAGCGCATCGCCGCCCATGTGCCGCATGGCCATGTCGAACGAAACGCGCGTCCGCAGGCTGGGCTTCTGGAAGATCATGCCCAACACCTTGCCCTTGAACAAGGGCGGGTTGCCGCCGGCAAAGTATTCCTTCTTCAGCCGGATGGCGAGGTCTAGAATGTCCTGGATTTCAGCGGGGGAATGATCGGACACGTCGAGGAAATGTTTCATGCTTTCGATCTCCTTATGGAAATGGGAAGGGTATGCCCCGAGCGCCGCGCAGTCGAGAGGCTAATCAAGTTACATATGCAAATTGTATCACAGGTGTTTTTTCAAGCGGACCCCGAAGTCTTATCATCCCCCTGGCCCGGACGAGTCGAACCCCAAAAGGCGCGGTATTCGCCGGCGGGCAGGGGCGACACTGTTTGACCGTCCGTAGCCGTTGTCCCGTGATAGCCAATGACCTGCCCCGGGAAAACCGAAGGGTGAGCGACCGCCCCGCCGACCATACCCAGGCGGCTTCTGGTTGCGCCTACTCTTTCCATACGACTTCCATGTACTTGCCCGTATCCCAATATTTCCCCTTTTTCCCAACCGCTCGAATCTGCGAATACATATAGAAATCATGAGTCATATCGATCAGACCCGCTACCGCCATGGAGAGCAGAATGGGAAACCACCAACCCGGGAGAATCAAGTTTCCCAAGAACCCAATTGTTGCCAGGGCCAAACTCAAGGTGAAGGGAGCTAAAAGAGCCCGTCGATTCGTGCGATAGTCGATTGCCCCTTTGACTCGGTAATGCCCGTTCAGGAACAGAACGTATTTGCGACTGAAGTTTATGTGTGTCTGATACTCTGGGGTGCTACCCCGAAAGGCTAGACAATGAAGTTGCTCGTGGAGCCAGACGCCAAGATTCGTGTAAATGATTGCGGCAACAAAATAGACGAACAGGAAGTTGACCAAGCGCCATTTTGTCTCAGGCATTTCCCGAAAAGCCCAAATGGCGAGAAAGATCATGATGGACAAAGAACCCAGGAGGATCGCCAATGAAAACCTGGTGGTGGCATACCCGATCCGCATCCACTTATATCCAGACCTTTGCTTCTGCAATGTTCCTTGCATAGATTTTCTCTCTTTGTTTACCGAAGAAGCCGCCATCACGGACAGCGCCGCCCCCCCCACAGACTTACCCGGGCGCGCGCAGAAGCCTGCCCTGAGCTCCCGCGCGGACTTGCCGGAGCGCCTGCGTTGCCTGTCCCCGTCAGGGGATACTTGCCGAAACGGAAAACTAATCCTGCCACCCTGCTAGATTTTATGCTTCAACCAATAGTTCAACTTTACGATAAGCAGGGGAGTATGCTCTGATTTTTAGCATTGCTTCGTGGTCGTAGACTTTTTCACCGCAATTCGGACACTCATAGAATTCAACCTTTGGAACGGTGTAAGTCTGATCCTTATAAGTACGGGTTACATCCCGCACTACGCGCTTGATTTTGTCGCTGCCGCAAATCGGGCAGGTTTTGATATGAAGTATAGCGCTCATGGTCATATCGCTTTTTTGGAAGAAGCCAGGAAATAATTGCCCGGAAAGGACGGCTCTCTTGATTCGGACAAGCGTTTCGCTCATGCCTTTAAGTATAGCACAGACAAGATTTCACTGGTTTTTTTTCAGCAAAACCGCCATCACGGACAGCGCCGCCTCTTCCCCCCCCCGCACAGACCTGCCCGGGCGGGAGCAGGAGCCTGCCATGAGCGAAGCCGAAAGGTGGGCAACCGCCCCGCCGACCATAATTGGGCTGAAAGAAATTGGAAGGCGCCATCGCTTCGAGCCTCGAACCTGCCTTACAGAACCCTTTGAAACAAAAATACACCCGCAGTCTTTTTATAGCCAATACTTTTTTGAAGTTTTTCGAGATACTCCTTTGTTATCTGAATTGGCGATTTCGGGACAAAATATTCATCGAGGTTTTTCTCGCTGATTCGGTGTTTTCCATTTCTAACCGAGAACACAGCCTCAGTAGATGAAAATTTCATAGATCCAAAGGTGCGACCTGAGCATAGATACGGGATATTAGGAGGTAGCGGTCATTGATGAACTGAGCCAAAAACTGGCAATGGCGCTGTAATTCGTATGCGG
>JBMOMO010000212.1:0-1525 GCA_049324135.1 Chloroflexota bacterium | reverse complement strand
GAGGCGCTGCGCTGTACGAATATTGGGGTATTGTGGGTCATGCTCAAAAAATCCATAGCACTACAGTATACGCAGGAGAATGATACCAGTTCCACACAGGCGGAAAAGTCCCCCAAAGGATGGACGTCTTCGCAAGGTCGGCTGGTATAAAAAAGCCCTGCCTTTCACAGCAGGGCTTTTGACTTGGGTGCGTTCCAGTTGAGTTAGAACAGGTGGTTGAGTAGGCGACGCTCCCCAGTCGCCGTATCGAAACCACCGCTTTGTGGTCTCGATACGCAGCAAAAACCGCTGCTACTCGACCACCATTGTGGGTTTCAACTGAAATGAAACACACCCTTTTGACTTACTCCTTCTCGAACGTCAACGCGAAGCTCTCGTTCGGCTTGAGCGTGACCGCCTCGAAGGTGTGCGTGCGCGTGGCGGGGTCGTATTGTGCGGGCAGCGAGGCCGTGATGACCGAGGCCAGTCCGCGCAGGTGGATGCGATAGGTGCGCGTCGCGGGGACGAGGCCCAGGTTGCCTTCCGCGGGGTGGATGGTGAAGCGGCCGTCGCTGAGCGAGAAGCGCGTGATGGCGTACTGGCCGCGCTGATAGTCGGTGGTCTCGCCGTCGTCTTCGTACAACTCGAAGGTATTGTCCGCGCCTGGGAAGACGTACAGATCCAGCTCTGTGGGATTGTCCACACCGCCCCAGCCGACCTTGGGCGCCAGCGGGACGATGGCCCCCGCTTTTGCGTAGACGGGAATATCCTCCAGCGCGGCCTGGATCGTGTGCCAGCCTCCGCCCTGGATTTGCTCGCCGTTGAAGAAGTGTGTCCACGTCCCAGGCGGGAACCAGACCCGTTTGTCGGCGAGGCCGCTCTCGGGGCGGGCGGGGGTGATGATGGGCGCGGCCAGCAGTTCCGAGCCGAAGAAGTATTGATTGCGGGCTTTGAAGGCTGGGGCGGAATCCATGTTCCCGTAGTACATCGGCGTGACCAGGCTCATGCCCGTGCGATGCGCGCGCCAGGCCATGCTGTAAATGTAGGGGATGAGCGCGTGCCGCAATTGCATGGCTTCGCGCGAGGCTTTGAAGTAACGCTCAGGCTTGCCCCACGGACGACGGTCGAGTTCGGCCTTGGCGGTGCTGTGCAGGCGGAAGATCGGACTGAACACGCCGAACTGCACCCAACGCAGGTACAACTCGGGCGTCAAGTCCTTGAACATGTGCCCGCCGATGTCGTGACTCCACCAGCCGTAGCCGACGTTGGCGGCGGTGGCGGTGAAGTAGGGCTGGTAGGCCAGCGCGCTCCACAGCACAACGGTGTCGCCGCTGAAGCCGATGGGGTAGCGGTGGTTGCCCAGTCCGCCCCAGCGCGAGAACACGAAGGGACGCTTTTGCCCGTCGCGGCCGTGGTCGTGGTAATGCAAATGGTTGAGCACCCACAACGGGTCGAGGCCTGTGACCTTGCTCTTTTTGCCCTGCTGCCAGTCCATCCACCAGAAGTCCACGCCGTCGGCTTCGTAGGGGTGATGCAGGATCTCGAA
>JBMOMO010000211.1:0-11930 GCA_049324135.1 Chloroflexota bacterium | reverse complement strand
CTACAACCAACTGAGCGGCGCCATCCCTCCTGAATTGGGAAACCTTGCCCAGTTGCAGGGTTTGTTTCTCAGCAACAACCAACTGAGCGGCGCCATCCCTCCCGAATTGGGAAACCTTACCCAGTTGCAGTATTTGTCTCTCAAATTCAACCAACTGAGCGGGGATATTCCCACCACCATCACCAACCTGACCCAACTGGCTATCTTGTCCTTCGATTGCTGGCTGACCTCCCCCAATGCAACCGTCACCGCCTTCATCCTTTCGATAGACCCCGGCTGGAAAAATTGCCCCTTGGTACAGGCCATCACCTGCGCGTCCGCCAATCCCACCAGCGCGGCCAGCGTGGACTTCACCGTCACTTTCTCCGAAAATGTGACGGGTGTGGACGCGGGCGATTTCGATGTGACCGTCGGCGGCCACCTGTTGTGGGCAAACGTCATCGCAGTCAACGGTTCGGGCAGTTCCTACACCGTGACCGTCTCGACCGGGAAAGGCGACGGCACCCTGCGCCTGGACGTGCCCGTCACCGCCGCGATCACGGACCTGGCCGGGAATCCGCTTGGCGGCCTGCCCTTCACTGTCGGGCATGGGTACATGGTCAGCCGGCCGGTCACCTTCAGCGACGTGCCCGGCACGTACTGGGCCTGGCAGCACATCGAGCGGCTGTACAACGCCGGCATCACCGGCGGCTGCACGAGCACTCCCCTGAACTACTGTCCGGAGACGGCGGTGACGCGCGCGCAGATGGCGGTCTTCCTTCTGGTGGCCAAACACGGCGCGGGCTACACCCCGCCGGCCGCCACAGGCCTGTTCTCGGATGTCCCCGCCTCCAACGGCTTCGCTCCGTGGATCGAGCAGATGGCCGCCGAGGGTATCACCGGTGGCTGCGGCGGCGGCAAGTTCTGTCCCAACGACGCGGTGACGCGCGAGCAGATGGCGGTCTTCCTGCTGGTGGCCGAGCACGGTGCGGGCTATAATCCGCCGGCTGCCGTGGGGATGTTCTCGGACATCCCGACCGGCAATCCCTTCGCCAAATGGATCGAGCAGTTGGCCAACGAGGGCATCACCGGTGGCTGCGGCGGAGGGAAGTTCTGCCCCAAGACGCCTGTGACCCGCGCGCAAATGGCGGTCTTTTTGGTGGCGGCCTTCAACCTGCCGTAGGCCGGTTGTGAAACAGGTGACAGCCAGCCCTCCGATGGCTGTCACCTCAATTTGTGGGAATAAAAGAAGATTGAAGTGATGGACTGAACTCCCTGTCGTTTATCTCGACACAAATGAACAGCCTTCCCTTGCGGAGAATTCATGCGAGCGGGCGCGGGCTGACCCGTTGGTCACAGTCCCTGTGCCCTGACAAGAAATGTCAACTGTTTTTGCCGCGCCCTTGATACAGTGAGACAACCAGTAAAAAGGAGAACCGAATGAACACCAAACTGTTGTCGTTTCTGTTACGGGATTTCGCATATCTCAAGGAGAAAATAATGTACATAAGAAATCCATTCCACCAAATGTGGAAAGTTTTGGCCGCGCTGATACTGGCCGTTCATTTCCTGGGAGGGGCTTTGGTTGCCAACGCGGAGAATGGGTCGGAGTCGCCCGAAACGGTCCGTGGTCAACTGATCGTCCTGTGGGGGGATACACCGAATCAGGCCACGGAAACGCGCTATTATTTACATACCGACAAAGGACAAATCTTGCGGGTGAACCCCAGCGAAGCGCAGATCCAGTCCCTGGGTGGGGCGGGGGCGGCGAATCGCCAATGGGTGACGGTGACCGGTACACGCTCCGCGGTCGAGGGGGAAGCGGTGATCAAGCCAGTCACTTTAACAATGGAGGGCGGTCAGCGGAAGGCTGATGTGAATCCAATGGTCAGCGAGTCCCAGCCGTGGGTCACCATCATGTGCAAGTTTAGCGATATCCCCACTGAGCCGCGGGACCTGTCTTATTTTCAAGGTATGTATGACGCTGCCTGGCCCAGCCTGGACCATTACTGGCGTGAACTATCGTATGATGCGATCAACTTGACGGGGAGTGGGGCCTTTGGTTGGTTTACCTTGCCGAACCCCAGAAGTTTCTATATACAAGAATCCCAAATGGGTGTTGTCGCTGGTGGTGGCGGCGGTGGCGGTAACGCCAATCTTTTTTTGCTGGCCACAGATTGCACTGCCGCAGCCGATGCAAACGTGGATTTTACAAAGTATGCCGGTATCAACCTGATATTCAATGAGGAACTCAATGGCGCTGCATGGGGAGGCGCTACCTGGCTGACCGTCGACGGGGTGGAGGATTTTTGGAGAACCACCTGGCTGCCACCCTGGGGTTACACCGACCTTGCGGTCACCTCCCATGAAATGGGGCATGGATTTGGCCTGCCACATTCCCTCGGACCTTCGGGAGGGGAATACGATAACGTGTGGGATGTAATGAGCGCGAGCGGGAGTCACTGCGATAATTCCCGGGATGCCACGTATGGCTGTCTTGGGCAACATACCATTTCATATCATAAGGATTTGCTTGGCTGGATTCCCAAAGAGCAGAAATTCCTGGCTCCCGACAACAACGATATGGCTCCCGGTGAATCAAGTTCCTTCACGATCACACTTGAGCAATTGGCGCTGCCTCAGACCGCGAATTACAAGATGGCCGAGATTCCGATTGGAATGGACGCGGGTAGTTATTACACCATGGAAGCCCGCCGCAAGGTTGGATATGATGTGAAATTGCCCGGCGAGGGTATCATCATCCACAAAGTGGATCTCGGTGTGGCAACTGTGGTTGGCACAGACAATAATGTGGATCCAGCCGCCAGCGTTTGGGGAGGAGGTGGAGGAGGCGGGGTCGGCACCAGCGGCGACGGATTCATTTGGACGGTTGGGGAGACGTTCACCGACATTCGACACGGCATTTCCGTTACAGTCGATTCCGCGACGCAGAGCGGATACACCGTGACCATCACCATCGGCCCCGACGCGCCGCCGGTCTTCGCCGATGTGCCCGGCACGTACTGGGCCTGGCAGCACATCGAGCGTCTGTACAGCGCCGGCATCACCGGCGGCTGCACGAGCACTCCCCTGAACTACTGCCCCGAGACGGCAGTAACGCGCGAGCAGATGGCCGTCTTCCTGCTGGTGGCCGAACACGGCGCGGGCTACACCCCGCCGCCTGCCACGGGCCTATTCTCGGATGTCCCGGCCAGCAACGGGTTTGCGCCCTGGATCGAGCAGATGGCTTCCGAGGGCATCGCAGGCGGCTGCGGCGCCGGGAATTTCTGTCCGGGCAACCCGGTGACGCGCGAGCAAATGGCCGTCTTCCTGCTGGTGGCCAAACACGGCGCGGGCTACACTCCGCCGGCTGCCGTGGGGATGTTCTCGGACGTCCCGGCCGGCAATCCCTTTGCCGAATGGATCGAGCAGTTGGCCAACGAAGGCATCACGGGCGGCTGCGGCGGCGGGAAGTTCTGTCCCCAGACGCCTGTCACCCGCGCGCAAATGGCGGTCTTTTTGGTGGCGGCCTTCAATCTGCCGTAGGCCGGTTGTGAAACAGGTGACAGCCAGCCCTCCGATGGCTGTCACCTCAATTTGTGGGGATAAAAGAAGATTGAAGTGACGGACTGAACTCCCTGTCGTTTATTTCGAAACAAATAAACAGCCTTCCCTTGCAGAGAATTCATGCGAGCGGGCGCGGGCTGGCCCGTTGGTCACGGTCCCTGTGCCTTGACAAGAAAAGTCAACTTTTGGGGGGGCGATCTTGATACATTCCATCCAGTCACATCTCATGCAAGGTTTTCTCAAAGGAGAGAAAATGAAAAAACAAATCGTACGCTTTCTGATCCTGCTGGCGCTGTTTTGCAGCCCGCTGATGTCTGTCACGCAGGCGCGGGCGGCAGGCCAGGCGGATGGGTCGCAAGACGCCCCGCTCGAAGAATTGCTCAATTCCGACGGCACGTTGAATCTGGATGGGAATTTCAGCGGCGCGCTCGACATTGCCGGCTACAACGTGCAAATCGATCCGCTCCGCGGGCCGGTTTTCGGGCCTGCCAATGTCGCTCCCCAGGCGGGGGCCGCCGACGCCGATGCGGGTGGGGGCGCCTCCGGTCAGTGGGGCAGCCTGGGCGGGGGCGGCACCGTGTTCAATAATGGGGTGATCTCCGCGGTGGCCGTGTATGGGAACTATGTCTATGTGGGCGGGGATTTCCAAAATGCCAACAGCATTCCCGAAGCGGATTTTGTCGCCAGGTGGGATGGAACGGCCTGGTCCGCGCTGGGCGGCAGCGGCGACGGGGATGGTTCGATCGTGGGACAGGGCTGGTGGACCGGGGTATACGCGCTTGCTGTGGATGCCGCGGGCAACCTGTACGTGGGCGGCAGCTTCTCGGATATCGACTCCAATGGCACCGTGCTGACCGCGGCGGATAACATCGCCAGGTGGGATGGCGCCTCCTGGCATTCGCTGGGCAACGATGGGGCCGGGAATGGTTCCGTTTCGGGTGAAGTATACGACATCGAAATCAGCGGTTCGGACGTATATGTGGGCGGGTATTTCAACGATGTGAATAACAACGGGGTCGTGCTGACCGCGGCCGATTACGTCGCCCGCTGGAATTCGACCCAGGGCAACTGGTTTGCGTTGGGCGGCGACGATACGGGCGATGGCTCACTCAAGAATGAAGTGTACAGCATCGCCGTTTCGGGTTCGAATGTGTATGTGGGCGGGGAGTTCACCAACGTCAGGAACAACGCCGTCACGCTCAACGCGGCGGATTACGTCGCCAAATGGGATGGGGCGAACTGGTCGGCCCTGGGCGGCACCAACCTGAACGAGGGCGCGTTCAACGGCGCGGTCTACACCCTGGCGGTGGATGCGAGCGGGAACGTGTATGCAGGCGGTGAATTCACCAACGTGCGCGGCGGCATATTCACGATCCTGACTGCGGATTACATCGCCAAGTGGAACGGGGCCGGCTGGTCGGGCCTGGGAAGCAATGGCGGGGGAAATGGGTCGCTGCAAAACTACGTCAGTGAAATTGTCGTGAGCGCCGCCGGGGACGTGTACGTCAGCGGCTCCTTTGTCAATGTGAACAATGGGGGCAGCGTGTTGGGCGCAGCCGACGGCATCGTCAAATGGAACGGGAGCGCCTGGTCGGCATTGGGCAGCGACGGGGCCGGAGACGGCGCATTGCGCACGATGTATGGCGTGTCCAGTCTGGCAGTCAGCGGCACGAAATTGTACGCGGTGGGCGGTTTTTCATACGCCAGCAACGGCGGCGCGCTGGTGCCGCAGGCGGCCGGCATCGCCCAATGGAATGGAAGCAACTGGTCGGCGCTCGGAACGGGCACGAACGGATCCTTGAATGGCGCCGTGTATGCCATTGCCGTAAATGGCACGGAAGTCTACGTGGGCGGGGCCTTTACGGATGTCATGGACCAGGGTGTGCTCCTTCCCGCCGCGGATTACATCGTCAAATGGGATGGGACGCACTGGTCGGCGCTCGGCAGCAATGGGGCCGGCGATGGCGCGCTCAACGGCTGGGTCAACGAGATTTTGATCGACGGTTCGAAAGTGTATGTCGCCGGATCGTTCACGGATGTGAACAATAACGGCAGTGTGCTGAACGCGGCGGACCGCCTGGCCCTGTGGAATGGGAGCAACTGGTCGGCCCTGGGGAGCGGCGCGGGCGGAGACGGCGCCATTACGGACTCCGTAGGCGCAATGGCGGTCAAGGATGGCGATCTGTACGTGGGCGGCTGGTTCGAGGATGTCGCCGGCATCACCGCAGCCGACTTTATCGCCAAATGGAATGGCGTCAACTGGTCGGCGCTGGGCAGCAACGGAGCCGGGGAAGGCTCGTTGTCGGTTTCAGTCAATGGGCTGGCTTTCTACGGCCCGGATTTATTTGCCTCCGGGCAGTTCGAGAATGTGAACAACAAGGGCCAGGTGTTGACTGCGGCAGATTACCTCGCCAAATGGGATGGCGCAAACTGGTCGGCGGTCAGCAGCGACGGTTCGGGCGGCAGTTCCTTCACCTGTCCCCCGTGGGCGCTGGCCGTCAGCGGCTCCGCGTTGTATGCGGGCGGTTGTTTCACCAACGTGAACGACAATGGCACCCCCCTGGATGCGGCCGATTATGTCGCCAAATGGGACGGCGCCCACTGGTCCGCGTTGGGAGGCAATGATGTGGGCAACGGGTCGATCAACAACGTGGTGGACAAGATTGTCGTCAATGGGGCGAATGTCTATGTCGGCGGGCGCTTCATCGATGTAAACAATAACGGAAACATCCTGTCGGCCGCCGACAACATTGTCCGCTGGGATGGAGCCAACTGGGTTGCCCTGGGCAGCGACGGGGCGGGGAATGGATCCGTACAGGGCGAGGTGGGCGCCATGGCAGTCAGCGGCGCGACCCTGTACGTGGGCGGCGATTTTATCGACGTGAACAATAACGGGACCCTCGTGAAGGAAGCCGATTATCTTGCCGTGCATGGCATCCCCACGATTTTTGCGGATGTGCCTGAAACCTACTGGGCCTGGCAGCACATCGAGCGATTGTACAACGCGGGCATCACCGGCGGCTGCACCAGGACCCCGCTGAACTACTGCCCCGAGACGGCGGTGACGCGCGAGCAGATGGCCGTCTTCCTGCTGGTGGCCGAACACGGCGCGGGCTACACTCCGCCGCCCGCCGCGGGCCTGTTCTCGGATGTCCCGGCCAGCAACGGTTTCGCGCCCTGGATCGAGCAGATGGCTGCCGAGGGCATCACGGGTGGCTGCGGCGGCGGGAATTTCTGTCCCGGCAACCCGGTGACGCGCGAGCAGATGGCCGTCTTCCTGCTGGTGGCCAAACACGGCGCGGGCTACACTCCGCCGGCTGCCGTGGGCATGTTCTCGGACGTCCCGGCCGGCAATCCCTTCGCCAGGTGGATCGAGCAGTTGGCCAACGAGGGCATCACCGGCGGCTGCGGCGGCGGGAAGTTCTGCCCCAAGACGTCCGTCACCCGCGCGCAGATGGCGGTCTTCCTGGTGGCGGCCTTCAACCTGCCTTAACGGACCGGGCATGCGCCTGCGTTCGACCTGTCCCCGTGGAGCGTGTCGGAGGATACACATCACGGGTAACCATCCAATCAGTACCTTTACCAGATGAAGTTGCAGCGCAATTTGCTACATTGCGCCCGGCAATTTTCCAACAGATTTAATTTGTCGACTAGCGACCTGGCCCTGCAGGGCCGGGCGAAAAGGAGAATGTCATGAAAATCAAGATCTTTTCAATCCTCGTATTGCTGGCCTTGCTGGCGGGCCTGACGGCGCCCGCCCCGGCGCAGGCTGCAGCGTCTGCGGCAATGCCTGCCGCGAAGGCGCAGGGCGTTTCACCCGCGGAGTTGTTGAACCCCGATGGCACATTGGCCCTCGACGGGAGTTTTTACGGCTCGCTCGACCTGAACGGCTACAGCGTAAGCATCGACCCGGCGCGCGGTCCCGTTTTCAGCGCGGAAGGGAAAGATGCAGCCGATCCCGAAGCGGTGGCCAATCAATGGGCAAAGCTGGGCAGCGGCGGCGGCGCCTTCAATGATAGCATTGCCGACATCGCCGTGAGCGGTACGAATGTCTACGTGGTCGGCAGTTTCTTGAACGCGGGCGGTGTCCCCGCCGCAGACCGGGTGGCCAAATGGGATGGAGTCAAATGGTCGTCCCTGGGCGCGAACGGGGGCGGGGATGGCCCGGTCTGGTGGTCGGTATACACCGTGGCTGTCAGCGGCTCGAATGTGTACATCGGCGGCAGTTTTTCCAGCATCTATGACGGCGCCACCCGAATCGAAACCGCCGACGGCATTGCCCGCTGGGACGGGACCCACTGGCACGCCCTGGGCAGCAACGGCGCCGGGGATGGGGCGCTCAAGAACGGCTATGTGTACGACATTGCCATCAGCGGCTCGAACGTTTATGCGGGCGGTTACTTCACCAACGTGAACAACAATGGAACCGTCCTGGGCGCGGCGGATTATGTTGCCAGGTGGGATGGCACGAACTGGTCGGCTCTGGGCAGCAACGGTGCGGGCAATGGCTCGCTCAATGCATCGGTCTTCACCCTGACCACCGACGCCAGCGGCAACCTGTATCTTGGAGGCAGTTTCACCAATGTCGAAAGCGGCACCATCCTTGGAACCCTGCAATCGGCCGATTACATTGCCAAATGGAACGGCTCAAACTGGTCTGCCTTGGGCACAGGCGTCTCGCCGAGTTACGGCGCGCTGAATGGCGAAGTGTATGCCATCGCTGTCACTGGAACGACCGTCTACGCGGGCGGCAGTTTCAGTTCGATAAACAACAAGGGCACCGCCATTCCCGAAGCGCGGTACATTGCCAAATTCGACGGCAGCAACTGGAGCGCGCTGGGAAGCAATGGAGCGGGAGGTGGCTCATTGAGCGGGAATGTGTCGGATATCCTGATCGATGGCTCCAATATTTATGTCTCGGGTGCCTTTACCGATGTTAACAACAACGGCGCGGTGCAGGCCAATGCCGACTATATCGCCAAATGGAACGGAACGGCCTGGTCGGGGTTGGGCAACAACGGAGCCGCGAACGGCTCGATCGGAAAACCCCAAAATGCATACGGCACCGTCATGGCGATGGTTGGCAGCAACCTGCTTTTGGGCGGCATTTTCATGGATGTCAACAGCGGCGGCACGCTCCAGACCCAGGCCGATTTCCTGGCCCAATGGAACGGGACCGGCTGGTCGGCGCTGGGGACAGCCGAAGGCGGTTCCCTGTCTGGCAGCGTGGAAGCCATCGCAGTCAGCGGCACGGATGTGTACGTGGGCGGCGATTTCCAGAACGTCGCCAACAACGGCGTCAACATCCCCGAGGCCGATTACATCGCCAAATGGAACACCCTGACCAATACCTGGAGCGCCGTGGGCAGCGACGGCAGCGGGGATGGCTCGCTCAATGATGTGGTCTATGCCATTGTGGTGAGCGGAACGAACATCTACGTGGGTGGAGGGTTCAACAGCGTCATGAACAGCGACGGCTCGGATGTCACCGGCGGCGACGCCATCGTGCGCTGGGACGGGACGAAGTGGAATGGCCTGGGCGATAACGGGACCGGCGGCGGGCCGATCTGGGGCCGGGTCTTTGCCATCGCGGTCAGCGGCTCGAATGTCTACGCCGGGGGCATCTTCTACGATGTCAAAAACAACGGCGTCGCCTTGAACAACGCCGATTATGTCGCCAAATTCAACGGCACCACCTGGTCGGCGCTGGGCCAGGACGGGGCGGGAGATGGCTCGCTCAAGAACACGGTCTATGCCCTGGCGGTGATCGGCTCGGATGTCTATGTAGGCGGAGACTTCTACAATGTGAACGACAACGGCACGGTCTTGAATACAGCCGATTACATTGCCAGGTGGAACGGCTCCAATTGGTCATCCCTGAGTCACGATGGTGCCAATGACGGGGCGCTGAATAGCTCGGCCGAAGTCCTGGTCGTCAGCGGCACAACGCTCTATGTGGGCGGCAGTTTTTACGATGTTTACAACAATGGCGTCGAAATCCCCGAGGCCGATTACATTGCCAAATGGAACACCGCCACCAGTACCTGGTCGGCGTTGGGCAGCAACGGGGCCGGGGATGGGGCCTTGCAAGCCACCGTGTACGACATCGCCGTCAAAGGAACGGACATTTACGCAGGCGGCTCGTTTACAGATACCCAAAACAACAATGCCGCCATCGGCGCGGCCGATTACATCGCCAAATTCAACGGCTCAAACTGGTCGGCGCTGGGCAGCAATGGCGCAGGCGACGGGTCGCTCAACAACATCGTGAACGCGATGGCCGTCAGCGGGGTAAACCTGTATACGGGCGGCTGGTTCACCAACGTGAACAACAAGGGCACTGTGATGAAAGACGCTGACTATATTGCCGCATACGACACCACCCCGCCCGCCGCCATCTTCAGCGACGTGCCCAGCACCTATTGGGCCTGGCAGCATATCGAGCGGTTGTACAATGCGGGCATCACCGGCGGCTGCTCTGCGAACCCGCTGAACTACTGTCCGGAGACAGCGGTGACGCGCGAGCAGATGGCCGTCTTCCTGCTGGTGGCGAAACACGGAGCGGGTTACACCCCGCCGCCCGCCACAGGCCTGTTCTCGGATGTCCCGGTCGTCGGCAACGGCTACGCGGCGTGGATCGAGCAAATGGCCAATGAAGGCATCACGGGCGGCTGCGGCGGCGGGAAGTTCTGTCCAAAAACCCCGGTAACGCGCGAGCAGATGGCTGTCTTCCTGCTGGTGGCGCAGCATGGCACGGGCTACAATCCGCCGGCTGCCGTGGGCATGTTCTCGGACGTCCCGTCCAACAACGGCTTCGCCAAATGGATCGAGCAGCTTGCCAACGAAGGCATCACCGGCGGCTGCGGCGGCGGGAAGTTCTGCCCCAAGACGTCCGTCACCCGCGCGCAGATGGCGGTCTTCCTGGTGGCGGCCTTCAACCTGCCATAGGGATTGCACCGGGGGAGGCTTCCTTCCCGGACATTCGGCGCGCCCAACCAAAAACAGTCGCTTCACGGCGGCTGTTTTTGGTTTCCAACCCTTCCAGGCGCCGCCTGGGCGGATACTTGATCGAACCCGGGGCCGGTTGTCAACATTTGTCAAAAAATGTCAACTATGGACGGGGCGGTTTTGATAAAGTAGGGACATTCAGATACCTGCGCCGCCGCCCGGATGGCAATCCCGGGAACGGACGGGGCGGGGCTGACAAGGCCCAATGCGCCCAACCACGATTATTTGACAAGGAGAAGTTGACATGGGATTCCCAGTGAAAGACCGCAAGCGTATGTTGAACCTGGTGGGGGTCGGCCCGATGATGTTGACCCGCCTGGAGCAGTTGGGATTCACTTCCCTGAAGCAACTGGCCAAACAGGACCCCGACTCGATTGGGGTCATCCTCACCCAAAAGATGGGCCTGGCCGGCTGGCATCGCACCCCCAGGGCGGGCCGCACGGTGCAGACCCTGATCGAGTTCGCCCGCGCCGAGGTGGCCCGCAAGCAGGCCGGCCGCTAGCCTCAGCGCGCCCCCACCCATCCTCAAACTGTGGAGATGAGCATGCAAAATTGTTCGAAGTGCAAGGGAAGCCTGGAATTTACCGCCGGTGATATGTATGCCCGCTGCCAGGCGTGCGGGACGCTGTTCATGAATGTGGCCGGCAACTGGCAGGAATATCCCGTGGATGCGTCCATGAGGCCGATGATCGAGCAGTCGCTGGGATTCGCCCCGTCTGCGCCCGCGCCCGCTCCGGTCATGTCCATTCCCAAAGACTGCCCGATCTGCCAGGCTGCCTTCGAGCGGGTGGAAATCGAGGGTACGGTTCTCGTCCGCTGTCCGCGCTGCGGGGCTTTGTATGATGTCCGCCCGTTGGAAGGGCTGACGCCCATCGTGGTGGAAGCCCCGGGCGGTGGGTGGCATCCCGAATTCCAGGCCCTTTTCGAGGAAAAACTGGGCTTCCGCAAAAAGGTGAGAAGGCTGCCCATCGGAGTTCCAGAGTAGGGCGCCAGTCCCTGCCCACCATCTGCCGCAGGGAGTGTCGAAGCGGACACGCGCGAGGGATAAAAGGACATCGGAAGTCCGCGAGGCTTCCGATATCCTTTTTATGCTTTGTTCATGGAGTGGATGACGGGGGAGTCGTTGGTCATAGGTTAGAGAGTAGATAAATAGAGATTGGAGATTAATAATTCATCGGAGGGTATTGTATGCTTGCAAATTTGGGTATTTTGGCTTATTCTTGCATATGTATATTTTCTGGAGAGTGTTGGAGGAAGTATGGCTAAAACGATCACCTTTGAGCAGCAAGAAATCAAAAAGTTATTTGAGAATTTTTATAAGATTCCTGATTATCAGCGCGAATATGTTTGGCAAGAAGAAAATGTTTCTCAACTTC
>JBMOMO010000210.1:0-12001 GCA_049324135.1 Chloroflexota bacterium | reverse complement strand
TTCGGCCCAAGTGCCTTGATCTTCTCAAGCGGTACTCCCCATCGTCGGGGATCAAAAAGGTTTTTTTCTCCATGCTCATTCGCTCGGTTGTACCACAACTTGGGCTAATGTGACATTGTCAAATTAATCTCCTCCTCCAGCGCCGACATATCCGCCTGCGGATTGGCGCCCTTCGCCTCCAGCACCCGCTCTACAAGATAACCCTTATTTCCCCACATCAGACTTGCCCAAGGTGAACTGACAATCTGACCAAATTTAATTTTGGTCATTTGTTCAATAACGTCTTTCGATAGGATTGGCATAGATCATGGTTCTCCGATAGCCTTATTATACAAGAACTGCGGGCAACTTTCACAAAAGCGCCGTCCCAACTGCGCGAAGGCAGTCCAACCAGACCTGTCTTGTCGCCCAACGAGTCTCAGACTCTTCCGCCGACAAGACAGGTCTTCTTCCCCGACAAGACCTGTCTTGTCCCTTCACCAGACCTGTCTTGTTCCCCAAGAAGACCTGTCTTGTTCACATAGAAGATAGGTCTTCTGCAAAGCCGGGACAGGCGCGCCAGGCCTTCTCGAAGGCGATCTTGTCCAGCACCTCCTGGAAAGCCTTGCCGGGCGTAAAGCGCGGGCGCACGTTCTTGATGCTGTTGGCGTTGACGGCTTCCTCGCTCTCCGCGCCCTCCGATTCGATCCGCAGCCAGAACGAGCCGAACTCGCCCAACTGGACGATGTTCCCGCGCGCCACGACGAAGAAAAATAGTACAATATTCCTATGCTGCCTTCCTTCACCTTCTCCCAATCCTCGCTGCAAGACTACGCCGACTGCCCGCGCCGCTTCCAGTTGCGCTACCTGGAGAAACTGGTCTACCCGGCGGCCGAGGCCGAACCAGCGCTGGAGAACGAGCGCCGCATGGCCGAAGGCTCGGCCTTCCACCGGCTGGCGCAACAATACTTGCTCGGCATCCCGGCAGAAAAACTGGCGCCCCTGGCGCACACGCCCGACCTGGCGCGCTGGTGGGAGAACTTCACGCGCGCGCCGGGGATCGCGGCGCTCAAACGCCTGGCCTGCTACCCCGAATTCACGCTTTCCGCGCCGCTGGGCGACTTCCGCCTGGCGGCCAAATACGACCTGGTCGCAGTGACAGACGACGGTCGGCTGCTGGTCTACGATTGGAAGACCGCGCGCAAGCGTCCGCGCGACGAATGGCTGGCGATCCGCTGGCAGACGCGGGTTTACCGGGCGCTGCTCGCGGCAGCGGGAAGCCAACTAAACGGCGGCCGGCCGGTCGTCCCGGAGCGATGCGAGATGGTCTACTGGTTCGCCGACTTCCCCGACGACCCCGCCCGCTTCCCGTACAACCAATCCCAGTTCCAGCGGGATTGGGACGCGCTGGCCCGCCTGGTGGACGAGATGCGCTCCGCTTCATCCTACCCGCAAACGGAGGACCGTCAAAGGTGCGCCTACTGCCCTTACAGGTCGTACTGCGAGCGCGGCGTCCAGGCCGGCGACCTGGATGCAGCCGAGGCCGAGATGGAAGCCGAAGCCGCCTTCGACGTGGATTTCGAGCAGGTCGGGGAGATCGCCTTCTAACGCTTGAGGGAAACGCCCAGGTGGTTGGCTACCGGGCGCTCGCGGCCAGGGATGTACTGGTCGATGGGGGAATTGAGGATCACCGGCTGGCCGTCTTCCCCCTCGATCACCAGCGTAGACGAACCGCCGCCGTCCATGCTCATGCCGAAGTGCGCGCCGTGCGCCAGCAGGATGCCGGCCAGTTCGAAGAAGGTAGCCCCCTCGCTATAGAAAGGCTGGCGGCCATCCACCACGACCAGGATCAGCCAGCGGCCGTTCTTGTTGAAACCGACCGCCGTGCGCGGGTCGCGCTCGCTGTCGTCCAGGCCGGGGACGGGCTGGCCGTTCAGCACCAGGTAGCGGTCGCCGCCGATGGCGTTGATGACCTTGCCCGGCTCGCGGAACGAGAGCGCGTTGCGGCGGCTGATGTACAGGATTGGCTCGTCGCCCTCGGCGTAGACCTTGCCGCCCGAAGCCGCAAAGCCGTTGGGCGTGACCGGGTCGCCCGGCTGCGGGTAATAGTCCAGCGGCCCGCGCGACCACCAGGGATGGAAGCCGTCGCCGTTGACCGCGATCTGCAGGTCGAACTCATCCAGGAACTGGGAGGTGGTGCGCGCGTCCAGCGGCGGGTCGCCGCCGGCGCGGTCGGGCGGCGTGACCAGCAGCCCCACTCCCCCGGCCTTCATGTCGATGACCAACACGTGCGCGATCATCATGCGCGGGAAGTAATATACCCGGCGGTGGTACGTGGCCGCGCCGTCGAACAGTTTTTGCTTGGCGGGGATGGGGGGCGGGCGGCCCTGGTCGTATAAAAGCCAGGCGGCGACGCACAGGAGGAGGGCAGCCAGAACAGGAAGAAAAAATCGGCTGCGCTTGTGTGAAAATATCCTCATGGGAATTGACCTGGGAAACCGGTTGTTACGCCTACAGGCTGCACAGCCAACGGGATATGGAGACAACCTGATCCTCGTCGGTCAAATTGGCGGCGTTGCCCAAAAGACCCGCCTCTAACTGCGCCCAGATTTCCGCAGACATCTTTTTCTCAATCGCCGCGCCCACAAAAAACGTATGCGGGGTTGCGCCTGCGTCCGAAAACGCTTCCCGGATTCGGTCTAACGCTGTCCGCGCTGTTTTCCAATGCTCATCGGCGCCTGCCGGGTCGATGCCGCCTTTGAGTTCGCCCAATGCGATATATGTTCCTGCTATCCTGTATTTGCTGGCTTCTACTTCTTCGGGCAAGAGATCGAACAGGCACATATCGACGTTGTTTTCCACCAATGGAACCGTCAAATTGTAGATCAAGGTGCGATTTCTCCCTCCATCTTGCCACCCCAATCCGCGTAAAGACAACTCGATTTCCGAGTCATCATCGGTCATTTCAAGCCAATTCCGGCTCCTGGCATGTTGCCAGCGATACCTTATCCCGGCAATTGTCAACGTCGAGATGATCGCGCGGGTTAATTTCCGCTGCGCGAAAACGCCCCCAACGTTTCTCATCGAGCCGCCAAGCGCATCGCCGCGCGTGAGCAAAAAGCGAAAAACCAACTCTTCCACGAACTTTGCCCCGGCCGGTTCGAGAAAATCTTCGATAAGACTGTTGATTGCTTCCGTCTTGTCTCGCGCTAAAAGATGTGTTTGCGCTTTGGCGGATAATCCCGCCGCAGCCAGGAGACCGGATTCGATCCCTGCGATGTTTCGCAGGTCGGCCGGCGTTTTGGCTGAGGCTGCCGCTTGCTGGAGGGCGCGCGCTTCTGCTACATACGGAGTGGCCTTGCGGTTCTTTTCCAGCGCAAGCGCTACAAAGCCTGCGCGAGTGGCTTCATAGGTTGTTACCAGGTCGTCGCTGGAGTTTAGATGGCTTCGATACGGACTCATCGTTTTCTCCAAACATAAACACATTTCCTCAAGGCTTCACGTCCATGCTCGCCCATTTGCTGGCTGCTGTTCCCCTTGCCATTGGGCAGTACAAGAATGTTTTCGACGAAAAAACCAAGTTTTTCGGCCATACTTGAGAGTATCAGGTCAACAGAGATGCTTGCGCCAGCATACCGCACATTGTCATTCACCATAATTAACGGCGAACCGGGTTTTAACACCCTCGCGCTCTCGAAAATAATGCAAGCCATTTCATAAAAGTATCCACGAACCATTCTAGGAATACCGTTGTTATTTAGATTTCCTTGCGCTTTTTGGGACTCTAAATATTCCAAGATGGCCTGCAAAAGTTCTTGCGCACCGGCGGCGGAAATAGCATTTGTCCACTCAGGATTAATTGCCAACAAATCTTTGGCTCGATTTTCGACCGTGCAACTCAACATTTCCTGGCGTAGTTTCAGCAGGCCTTTTTCATCCGTATCGAGCAAAGCCAGTTCCAGCGCGTAGGTTCGCGTGTAATCATAGCGGTTACAGTATGGCGGCGAAGTAATGATAACGTCGAACGACCCTTTTGGAAGTCCTGGCAACACTTCTAGGGACGAACCGCTGTATAAGAATATGTCACCTTGTTTTTCTGTAACAGGGAACAGGCTTGTCTGCATTGCAGGAGACAGGTCCGCAACGATTTCCCGGATTTTTTCTGAAATCGCCTGCCCAAAATCCAAGATTTGACCTTTATCGAAAATTTTCTTTCCCTGCCGTCGCCCGGAGCGATAATCCCATCGAAGATACTGTCCGTCTTTGCGGGTAAAACTAACAGATTCCAGTACACAGAACAAGGCAAAATGTAATACCGTCCTAACCCGGCTGTTTTCTTGTTCGCAAGCGGCTAAATATTTTTCAATGGCTTCCTGTGTTTTTTCAGGGTACGCCCCTTTTGTAATCCTTAACTCCGGCAAATCTACCTTTTTTTCTGACTTTTCCCAAACCTGTAAACTCGCCCATCTTTGTAAGTCATCGAAATCGCCGGGCGTGAACTCTGATTCGAGGATTTTTTTGGTTGCAATAATTTGTTGCCCGATGGGTAATAACTCAACGCCGACCGCATTCATCCCTTTTGCGCTTGCGGCAAACAGGGCCGTCCCGCTTCCAGCAAAAGGGTCCAACAGGGTGCCTGCGGAAATTTTATATTTTTCGAGAAAATATTCAACCAATGAGGCTGAAAATGCTTCTTTATATTTATACCAACGATAGACAGGGCGAGATTTGTTGGCCTGGAAACTGACCAAAGAGCGCGTTAAGACAGGCTGAACGATCAACTTGCCGTGAAAGTGTGTTTGTAAACTTTGGTCAAGTCGGGTAATTTCAGTTAGACCAATACCCGTATCGCTTGTCGCTATTTTTTCGTCAATCGCTAAATTCAACACGGCTCGCTCTCACTCATCTGCATCGCTGCACACCTACGTAACAAGTTCCTGTTCGGCCTGGCGCATGGTCTTGAAGGACTGGATGGCGACTTCGAGCATCTGCAGGTCCGGTTCGCGCGTGGTCAACGATTGCAGCGCCAGGTTGGGTTTGACCATCCAGCGGACAAGGCGGGAATCAAGGTGGTTGGCCGTCCAGCGGATGTACTCCACGGCCACGCCCGCCAGCACAGGGATGAACAGTACGCGGCTGGCCAGCCGCCAGAAGACCGGCAGCGGCCCCAACGCGGTGAAGACCAGGATTGAGAGCAGCACCAGCGTCAGCAGGAAGGCCGTGCCGCAGCGGGCGTGTTCGCGCGAGAATTTGGCAACCGATTCGGGCGTCAACTCCGCGCCGGACTCGTAGGCGTTGATGGTCTTGTGCTCCGCGCCGTGATAGGCGAAGACCCGCCGGATATCGGGCATGAAGCCGATCGCCCAGATGTACCCGACCAGCAGCAACAGGCGCACCACGCCTTCCAGCAGGTTGTTCCACCACACGTTCCAGCCCAGCCAGGCTTCAGCCATGTGACCGACCCCGGCCGGCAGCAGGAAGAACAGGCCAATGCCGAGGGTCAGGGACAGGCCCAGGGTCAGGTAGAGAGCCGGGCCTTCCAGTTTCTCGTCCTCGCCGGTTTGGGTGTTGGCCGAGATGGTCAATGCGCGCATCCCCAGCCCGAGCGCGTCCCATAGCAGGATGATCCCGCGCACAAAGGGGATTTTGGTGATGCCGGAGCGGTAGACGGTCGCCAGTTCTTCCTTGTGGGTAACGATCTGTCCGTCCGGGGCGCGCATGGCAATGGCCATGGCTTTCTGCCCGCGCATCAACACGCCTTCGATGACGGCCTGGCCGCCGTAAGTGATGATCCTATCTTCCATACCGATAATGTCCTCTCAAGGGTTTTCACGCGCCTGGGAAACCGCCTGCCACAAACGCCGGTATTCTCCCCGCACGCTTTCATCCAATCGATTTTCCAGATCGAGCGGCAAATCCAGATTCGAAATCAGGTCCTGCACATCCGCAAGATCGCGCAGACGGTGCGGCGCTGTCATCCCAGAAGCAAGTTTGAGTTCGATCAATTTTTCCAGGGTGATGACCCGGTAACCATCTCGCTCAAAACTGGCCTGGGCCGGATCGGGAAAGGCAACTGGCTTGGGTTTGCCATCGCCGGGGTATTCGCCGGTAACAAGCGCCTCCACCTTGACCTGCGTCTGCGTATCACGGAAACTCTTGGCAGCCCCGGTAAAGGCCATCGCATAGCCCCGGCCGACCAGTCGCTCCCGAAACCGCGACAGGCCCTCAGGCGTCAACAAGATATCGACATCTACCGTTTCACGGGTGTATCCCAGCAGGTTGAGCGCCATGCCGCCGATTATGGCGTAAGGGATGGCCTCTTCCGCGAGCGCCCGGGCAAGGCGCTTCAAGGTCTGGTGAACCTTGCCTTCTTTCATGAAAAACGCCTCCGACTCGCGCAAGACCAAATCCGCTGGGCGAAATGCAGCGCCAGACTGGGAATAGGAATATGCTGGTTTCACGCCGCTAATTATATCTTGTATATTCCGGGCCAGCCTGCCACCCCATCATCCCATTATGCGGGCGCAGCGGGGACAGGCGTGAAGCCTGTCCCTACGCCAGGTTGTAAAAGAGGTGGATGTAGGCTTCGATGGTCTTGTACCAGGTGGGCAGGTGCAGGCGCTCGTTGGGCGCGTGGACGTTGTCCTCCGGCAGGCTGGCGCCGCACAGGATCGACTCCGCGCCAATGTTGTTCTGCAACATGGCTACCACCGGGATGGAACCGCCCTCGCGCTTGAACAGTGGGCGGGTACCCCAAACCGCCTCCATCGCCTTCGCCATGGCTTGCACGGCCGGCAGGTCGCGGTTGGTGATGGCGCTCAGGCCGGCGTTGAGCAGTTTCACTTCCCATTGGATCGTCTTGGGCGCGTTCTCTTCCATGTAGCGCACCAACTGCTGGTGTACCTGGTGCGCGTCCTGGTCCGGCACCAGGCGGCAGGACAGTTTCACCATCGCTTTGGCGGGCAAGACAGTTTTCGAGCCTTCGCCCGTGTAGCCGGACAGGAAGCCGTTCACTTCCAGTGTAGGACGCGCGCCTGTGCGCTCGACCGGCAGGTACTCTGGCTCGCCCCACAAGGCGGGGACGCCCGTCTGCGCCTGGTAGAAGGCCTCGTCCATGGGCAGTTTTGCCATCTCGGCGTGCTCTTCCGCGCTGACCGGCCGCACCGGGTCGTAGAAACCGGGCAGGGTAATTCGTCCTTTGGAATCGTGCATCCCGGCCACCAGTTCGATCAGCGCCTGGGCCGGGTTATGCACCGTCCCGCCGTACAGGCCGGAGTGCAGGTCGTGGTCCGGCCCCCAGACGTGCACTTCGAAATACGCCAGTCCGCGCAGGCCGTAGGTGATGGTCGGCAGGTCGGCGGCGATCATGCCGGCGTCCGGGTTCAAGCAGAAGTCGGCTGCCAGCAGGTCCTTGTGAGCCGGCAGGAAGGCCTCCATGCTGGGCGAGCCCATCTCCTCCTCGCCCTCGAGCAGCCACTTGACGTTGACGGGCAGGCCGGAAGTCCGCGCGACCGCTTCGACCGCCGCCATGGTTGCAATGGCCTGTCCCTTCATATCGGATGTCCCGCGCCCGAACAACAAATCGCCTTGTTGAATCGCCTCGTAAGGGTTCGTCTTCCACAGACCGAGCGGGTCCACCGGCTGGACATCGTAATGCCCGTAGACCAGCATGGTGGGCGCATCCTTCCCGGCGCCCAGCCACTCGCCGAACACCACCGGATGTTTCGCAGTGGGCAGCGCCTGGACATTTTCCATGCCAAGCGCACGCAATTTCGCGACCAGCCAATCTGCCGCGCGCTGCATATCAGCCTTGTGTTCTTCCTGCATCGAGACCGACGGGATGGCTACGATGCCCTTCAAATCCGCAAGGAACCGCTCGCGGTTCTGCCTTGCATAATCGAGCGCTTTATGACGCGCATCAGTCATTGCAACCTCCTTAGCCTTTCAACTTTCCATACAGGTACCAGTACGCTGCGTGCGGGAAACCGGCTTGCAAGCCGCCCTCCCACACGAAGCCGCCCGGCATCAAATTCGCGCGCACCACGCTGTCCAACTGGGAGATGAGTTCAGCCTCCACTGGCTGCGACGGGAGTTCCGCCAGCAACAGGTGCAGCATGACGCGATACCGGACTTCCTGCGGATAGGCATCCGCGTGTTCCTCGGGACTGTGACGATAATCTGCCAGATAGGACTGCCACAACCCGCATCGCGAGCGGACCTCGCGGCCTGCTTTCGTTTCCCAGACTACCCGCCGCCTCGAGCGGACTCCGTCAAGCCGCGCCTCGAGGGCAATGCTGCGCTCCCCGGCCGCTTCCAGGCGCGCCAGCGACAACAACAGGCCGCCCAGGGTCAGGCGCGGCAGGGTATGTCCGCGCGCGGTCAGCGGCCAGTACAACTCCTGGGAAAGCAGGTAATCATCCAGTTCAGGGATACCCGCCTCCAGGAAAAGCCTGTCTTTTTCGACAGCAACCATGCTTCGTCCTGTTTCAGGGCGCGGCCGTCGCTTCCGGCGTCGTCTCCAGCGAACGGCGCGTCACCAGGTACCAGTCCGTGACGACCGAGAAGCGGTCGCTGATGTCGTACAACGGCGGCACCTGCACGCCCAGAACCTGCGCGTCTACCGCAAAAGAATAGACCGGGTAATACAGCGGCAGGGAGGGCATCTCTTTGGCAAATACCACCTGGAAGTTGCGATACAGGCGCGTGCGCACGCCAAAGTCCGTGTTGACGCGCGCCTGCTCCAGGTACTCGCTGGCAGTGCGGTTGTCCCATTGCGCATAATTCTGGCCGCCGGTGGCCTCCGCCTGGTGCCAGAATGGGTACGGGTCGGGGTCGGGGGTGCGCGCCAGGTTCAGGTCCACCAGCGCCGCCTGGTAGGCGCGCGGCCCCAGGTAGTCGAAGGCGATGCGGTCATACGGAACGGCTTGCAGGTTGGCCTGCACGCCGATCCCCGCCCAACTGGCCTGCATCATCTGGGCGACCTGCGTGTGCAGTTCATCGTCCGGGTGCAGCAACGTGAACATCAGCGCCTGGCCTTCTTTGGCGCGCACAGCGCCCCCCTCGGCAGGGATGACATATCCCTCGGCCTTCAACAGGGCAATTGCTGTTTCCGGGTCATATTCGAGGCGCTCGACGCCGTCGTAGTATGCCCACGAACCGGGCAGGATCGGCCCGTGCGCCACGATCGCCTGTCCCTGCAACAGGGTGGAAATCATGCGCTGGCGGTTCAACCCCAACAACAGCGCGCGCCGCACCTGGGCGTTTTGCAGGAAAGTCGCTTCCGGGTTGTTCAGGTTCAGCATCACCATGCTGACCTGCGGCATCCGGCTGGTATACAGGGACAGGTTCGGCAGCGACAAGGCCTCCTGGAGCGCATCGGATGTGATCCGGCTGACGCCCAGCACATCGCCCTGTTCGTATGCGTCTAGCGCCGCCGCGGAAGTGGGATAATACCGAAAGACGACCTGCGGGATGAAAGGCTGTTTCCCGTAATAGGCTTCGAACGCCGTCAACACCACGCCGGTGATCTGCCCACCGCTCAAGATCAGGTGGTCGAACTTGTACGGCCCGCTGCCGACCGGGTTGATGTTGAACTCCGCGCTCACCAAGCCTTCCGGTGGGACCGCTTCCAATATGTGCTTGGGCAAGATGCCGACCGTCAGGTAATCCAGGAAGGGCGCAAACGGTTCCGGGATGGTGAACTTCAGGTTCTTGTCGTTCAATTTGCGGACTTCGACATTGTTCCACAAATCCTTGATGTCCTGCGGATAGAGGGAGCCGTTGCTCTTGAGCAATTCGATGGTGAAAATGACATCGTCACTGGTGACCGGGACGCCATCGTGCCAGGCAGCGTTTGGCCGGATAGTGAAGTTATAGATCGTCCCCTCCTCGTTCACCCCCCAGGATTCGGCCAGGTCCGGCAGCGGCATGCCGCGCTCGTCGAAGCGGATCAAACCGCTGAAGATCAAACGGTCGATATCGCGGTCAGCCGGGTTGTTCCAGTCCAGCAACGGATTCAAGCGTCCCAGCGAACCGACCAGCCCCTCAGAGTAAACCCCGCCCGTCGTTGGCTGCGGCAAAACCTGCACCGGTCCCACCGGCTGCTGCGTGACCAACAGCACCCCCACAACGACCAGGGTCAACACCACGATCAAAATCTGCCAGCGCAATCGTTTCATAAGCAAAAAAAGAAAGGCCTTTGCCGGTCACAGCATACGCCGAAGCCGGAAGCGGCCTTCCCAAATGCGGGCTATCCTTAGCGCCCGATCAACACAGACGCAATCGCCAGCGCAAAGAAAACTACGCTCAACACAATGGTCACCCAGAACAAAGTGCGTTCGATGCCGCGCCGGGCGGTGAACACGCTGCCCGAATCCGCGCCGGTCAACCCGCCCAGCCCGGCGCCCTTACTTTGAAGGATGACGCTGGCGATCAAGGCCACCGAGGTTATAATCAAGGCGATATTCAAAAACTTTTCCATTTACGAGCCTCCTGTAAGCAAGCGGGGGGAATTATACCTGCCATAAAGGGAAATCGTCAACGCCGAGGTTATATGCACGAGATCGTCGTCAACTTACACATGCACACCCGCTACTCCGACGGCACTGGTACGCACAAAGAAATCGCCCAGGCCGCCATGAAAGCCGGGCTGGAAGCCGTGATCGTGACGGACCACAACGTATTGGTGCAAGGAGTAGAAGGATATTACCGCAGCGGGCCCAGCCGGGTCCTGCTCCTGGTCGGACAGGAAGTCCACGACCAGGCGCGCGACCCGCAAAAGAACCACCTGCTGATCTTCAACACAAACCGCGACCTGGCCACCCTGGCAGAGAGTCCGCAGCGCGTCATCGACGCGGCCCGCGAGGCGGGCGGGCTGTCCTTCATTGCGCACCCGTATGACCCCGAAGCCCTGGCCTTCGGGGAAACCGACATTTCCTGGGAAGCCTGGGAGGTGCAAGGCTACACCGGCCTGGAACTGTGGAACGGCTTGAGCGAACTCAAGATTTACCTGAAGAGCAAACTGCACGCCGTCTTCTACGCCTATTTCCCGCAATTCATCGGGCGCGGCCCCAGCCCGGTGGTGCTGCTCAAATGGGACGAGTTGCTGCTGGACGGCAAACGCGTCGTTGCCATCGGCGGCTCGGATGCGCACGCATTACACTTGAGCATGGGGCCGCTCTCGCGGGTAATCTTCCCCTACGAATTCCACTTCAAGACGGTCAATACCCACCTGCTCCTCCCGCAACCGTTGACGGGCGACGCCAGCACAGACCGCAAATCCATCTATGAAGCCATGTCTGCCGGGCGCTGTTTCGTCGGGTATGACCTGCCCGCCTCCACGCGCGGATTCCGCTTCACGGCGCAGGGACGCGAGAAGACCGTCTCTATGGGCGGGGAGATTCCCGCAGAAGGCGGCGTGACATTACAGGCGCGCTTCCCTGGCCTGGCGGAATGCCGACTGGTAAAAGACGGCAAAGTGGTCAAAGCCTGGAAACGACAACAGGCCTGCGCGCATATCGTCACCGAACCGGGTATTTACCGCATTGAGGCCTACCGCCGCTTCCTGGGGATGCGGGTCGGGTGGATTTTCAGCAACCCGATCTACGTCTTTGGACACGGATAATACGGAAAGCACGGAAATTCATCCGTTTTTTTACGGAAACGCCCCGTTCACTCCGTGCAATCCGTGTCCGAAATCTTTCTCCGCGACTTTAAGCAAACCGTGCTCAGGGGCGGCGAAGAAGCGCACAAAGTCCGCATTTTGTGGTAAACTTCGCCCGTTCAGGTACGTCTTATCGTGCCTTTCCGCTTCCGGCTGCGCCTACGGCGTTGACCGGGGGCAATCCCACGGAAAGGAGGTTTCCCTCATGCGCAACTATGAATTGGTTTGTATCGTCCAGCCCGACCTGGATGAGACCGCTTTCAACGGCGTCGTTGATAAAGTCAAAGGTTGGGTCACTGAAGCAGGCGGCAACGTGGACAAAGTGGACGTGTGGGGTAAGCGCAGGTTGGCTTATCTCAT
>JBMOMO010000209.1:0-1542 GCA_049324135.1 Chloroflexota bacterium | reverse complement strand
GGCCGCACCTACGCCGTGGACACCCAAGCCCTGCAGGCCGAAGCCCTGCTCGCCAAGCTCGACATCCACGGCTTCGACGCCCTCGACCGCGCCTCGCGCTACCAGCCCCTCACGCCGGATCAACGCATCCAGTTGCAGGGTCACGATGAACAGACCCGCCTGATCGACGACCAGGATCGCCTCACCCCGCTGGGCCAGCAGGTGACCGAGCGCATGTGGGCCAAGATCGAGACCGAACGCGAGCAGCTTCAGCAACAACTGCGCACCCGCAACATCGACGAAGAACTGAAAAAACGCGAAGCGCAGGAAGAGAAGCAAGAGCGCACCGAAGACAAGGCGCAGGACAAGGCCGTCGAACGCGAGATCGTCGCCCACGAGCGCGCCGAGGAACGCACAGAAGAGCGCGCAGAAGAGCGCGCACCCGAAGCCCCGCAGCGCGCACCCGCCAGACCACGCCTGCGGCAGCCCAGCCGTGACATGGGGCTGGGCGGCTGAGCCTCCTGTCCCCACCCCGCAGAGTCAGGGCAGGGCGTTGGAACGCGACGCCCTGCCCAATCCATCACAGGAGTTCGTCATGCAAACACCGCAAACCCCGCAAGGCCACGAAGCCCCAACCGCCGCCCCTACGGACGACGCCCCAGAATTCGAGTCCCTCTCCGCCCACGACCGCGCAACCGCCGAAGCGCTCGGTGCAGATTTCGAAGACGACGCGGAAACGGAGGCCGATCATGGCTGAGACCCCCAAACCCGACCAAGCGAAACCGCCTCGCGACCTGCGCCAGGAACTCACCGACAAACTCGTTCAGACCCTGGAGCAGGGCCAGATCCCCTGGAACAAGCCCTGGGCCGCGCTGCGAACCGGCTTGCCGCGCAATATGGAAACCGGCCGGGAATACCGCGGCGGCAACCGCCTCATGCTGATGCTGGAACAGGCCGACCGCGGCTACGCCGATCCGCGCTATGGCACCGTCAAGCAGATCAACGCCCTGGGCGGGCGCGTCAAAAAAGGCGAACACGGCCTGCCCGTCGAACTGTGGAAAGAGCAGCCCTTCTATCAGCGCAAGGACATCAGTGTCACGCTCAACGGCATGCGCGTGAAAGTGTTCGGCGAGAAGAACGGCAGGGCAGAGGTCGGCATGCCGACCGAGAAGGAATCCACCCTGCACGTCAAGACCGCCGATCTGCGGGTGCAGCGCCACACCGACCAAGGCCCGCAACACCTGAGCTGGGACAAGGCGCGCGAGCTCGACACCTGGACCTCCCGCGTTCACACCGTGTTCAACGTCGCGCAGTGCGAGGGGCTGAAGCTGGAGCCTCTGGCGCCCGCGCCCGACTTCGACCCCGTGGCGCGGGGCGAGTCCTTCAAAGCCGCCATGGCGCGCGATGGACTCAGCTACGGCGAGCATCCCGAACACGCCTTCTATTCGCCCAAGCGCGACCAGGTGGTACTCCCCCCGCGTGGCGCCTTCAATTCCGAGCTGGGCAACGAGGAGGGCGCAGCGCGCTACTACGGCACCTTGCTGCATGAGATCGGCCATGCCA
>JBMOMO010000208.1:0-12049 GCA_049324135.1 Chloroflexota bacterium | reverse complement strand
GCTTGTGGAGTGGAAATGTCGAAATCGACTTATGATGCGCAGTATTGTCATAGCGGAAAACAAGCGCGCCTTCCAAGGATTGGTAGTGATAAGCGTACATCATCTTTCCCAATGGGAGGCGCAAGTCAATCAGTTCACGAAAGAATAAGGTAGAGCCATCGCTGAATTCCACCTCTCCGCGAATAAAGCCCACCAATTCGCTACGCTTTTCAAGATTTACATCAGGAGATTCGACAAACGGCAAACTGGCAAGCAGGTCCAACAACGACTGGAAATACCTCTCAATCAACTTCCGCCTCGCGGAGGGATCGATATTGTCCTTCCAACAGGCGCAAAGCCGTGAGTTCCATATTCCAATCTATGGTCTCCATGCTTTCTTCGATTTCCCCGGCCTGCAATTTCTTCTCGAACTCCGTCGAGGCCAGCCCCGCGCGCTTCTCGAAGTCGGCAATCCGTTCCTTCGTCCGTTGAATGCTGTGTTGCAAGGATTTCAACTGGTTTCGAATCGCAACCTCCACCAATGGCTTGAGCGATTCTTCCGCCGTTGTTTTGATCACAATTTCCTGTAACATGCTTGCTCCTCTCTTTCACCAATAATGATTATAAACTACAACAACCTCGGCTGTCCCTCTTCCCGCCACTCCAAGCCCAGATGCTCGTAGGCTGACTTGGTCGCCACCCGTCCCTGCGGGGTGCGGTCGAGGAAGCCCAGTTGCAGCAGGTAAGGCTCGACCACGTCCATGATGGTGTCCTGCTCCTCGCTGATGGAGGCGGCGATGGTGTTCAGTCCCACCGGCCCGCCGTTATACTTTTCGACGATGGTCTTCAAGACGCGGCGGTCGACGTCGTCCAGGCCGAGCGGGTCCACCTGCAGCAGATCGAGCGCTTCTTTCGCGACCCGCTGGCTGATCCTGCCGTCCGCGCGCACCTGGGCGAAATCGCGCACCCGCCGCAGCAGGCGCAGGGCCACGCGCGGCGTGCCGCGCGCGCGGCGGGCGATCTCCGCCACCCCGTCTGCGGCCACTTCCACCTTCAACATCCCCGCCGCGCGCAGGACGATGGCCTGCATGGCCGCCTGGTCGTAGTAATCCAGGCGATAGACCGCGCCGAAGCGCGCCCGCAGCGGCGCAGTGACCAGCGCCAGCCGGGTGGTCGCGCCGACCACGGTGAAATGCGGCAGTTTCAAGCGGATGGAACGCGCCGAAGGTCCCTTGCCGATGACAATATCGAGCGCGAAATCTTCCATGGCCGGGTACAGCACTTCCTCCACCGCCCTGCCCAGGCGGTGCACCTCGTCGATGAACAGCACGTCGCCGGCGCGCAGGTTGGTGAGGATGGCGGCCAGGTCCCCGGCGCGCTCGATGGCCGGTCCCGCCGTCACTTTGACGTTGACGCCCATCTCGTTGGCGACCACGTGCGCCAGGGTGGTCTTGCCCAGGCCGGGCGGCCCGTAGAACAAGACGTGATCGAGCGCTTCGCCGCGCTGGCGGGCGGCCTGGATCAGGATGGACAGGTTTTCCTTCACCTGGTCCTGCCCGATCAGGTCGGCCAGTTTCTGCGGGCGCAGTGCGTTGTCTACGCGGTCGTCGGGTTTGGCTTCGGGGTCGAGGGGACGGGGTTTGCTCATAGCGCGATTATACCTGAGGACAAATCGGTACTCGCAAATGGAAGCGCACAAAAAACAGGAATGATGTTTCCATCATTCCTGAAAATGCCCTTCTTCAAGCGCAACCTATTCCAACGGCTCGAAGGTCACCTCGACGGTCATGCCCCAGCGCATGCGCGGGTCTACGTCATCCACCTTGAGACGAACGGTGTACAGGATGTCGCCGCCCTGCGATTTGAAGGACTGGCTGATGTCTTCCACCACGCCGCCCATTGCGACCTCCGGCAGGGCGTCGGCGACGATGCTGGCCGGCTGGCCTTCCGCTACCTTGACCACTTCGAGTTCGGTCAGGTCGCTGGTCTCGATGTACCACTGGCTGGTATCGGCGACCATGACCGCCCAGGTCTCCGGCCCGACCAGCTCATTGACGGAAACGTTGATGTCCATGACTTCGCCGTCGAAGGGCGCCTTGAGTTCGTAATTGGCCAGGCTGTTCTCGGCCGAAGCGACCTGCGCCCGGGCGTTTTGCAGCCGCGCTTCGAGCAGCGCCAACTGCTCGGCGTTGGGGCCGTCCAGGCTGATCTCGTACTGGTGTTTGGCCTCGGCCTCGACCGCCAGGGCTTCATCGAACGCCGCGCGGACGGCGTCGCGCCGGCGGATTTCTTTTTCCAGGTCGCGCAAGGCCTGGTTGTAATCTTCCTGGGCGTCTTCCAGGTCATCCTCGGCGGTCTTGCGCTTGGAATTGTCCTCGTCCAGGTCTTTGTACAGGTCGAAATCATCCTGGGCGTCTTCCAGGTCTTCCAGGCGGTCCTCGACGTCCGCCTTGGCGTCTTCGATGTCGTCATCGATGTTGTCGAGGTTGAGGTCTTCCCATTTCTTCTCGGCGGCGGCGCGGGCGACCTGCGCGTCCATGTAGGCCTGCCAGGCTTCGGCGCGCCCCTGTCCCTCGGCGCGGACGAACTGGTCGTAGGCCTGCTGCGCGGAGGTCAGTTCGAGTTGCGCCGCGGCCAGCGCGGCTTCGGCCTGCTCCCGGTCTGCCAGGCGGACGAGCGCGTCGCCTTCGCGCACCGCCTCCCCCTCCTCGACCAGGATCTCAGCCACCTTGCCGCGCACCGTGAAGGCCAGCGCCAGGTCGTCGTTCGGGACCAAGTGTCCCTCCGCAATGACAGCCTCAACAGGCAAAAGGTCGGGTTGAGGCGTGGGAGTCTCATCCTGCCCGCCGCACGCGGCCAGAGTGAGAAGCAAGGCCGACAACAACAGGGTCAAATTCTTCCAATTCTTCATTATGAACCTTCCTTGCCTCACCCCGCCCCCTCTCCCGTCAGGACGCGCGCCCGTAAGGGTAGAGAGGCGAGGGGTGAGGGATAGTTTATTCGTAAGCCAGCACTTCGCGGATGGTCAAGCGCGCCGCGTTGCGGGCTGGCAGGATGCTCGCAAGAGCAGACAATACCAAAACCAATGCAATCCAGATTCCATAGCCCATAAATGTAAAGACAACCTTGATGGGGGTTTCGAAAATAGTCACGCTGACAATCGTCGACAGCAAATATGTGAACGGCACAGACAACACCACCGCCAGCGCAAATGAAATCAGCCCGATCACCACACCCTCTGCAATGACTGTACGCATGATCACGCTGTCTTTTGCGCCGATCGAACGCATGATGCCGATCTCGCGCGTGCGTTCCAAAACATTCATACTCATCGTGCCGGTCAGCCCCATGCTGCCGACAGAGGCCGTCAGCAAGGCCATGATGAGCAGGAACGTCACCAGAATATCGAGACTTTCGAGCGCAGTATCCAACGACGCCAGCCCGGCTTCGGTCTTACGCACTTTGAAGCCGTTATCGCGCAAATAACTGTCGAGATAATCAGCCATCATATCCTGGTAGGCGCGGTCGTGGCTGGTAGTCACAACCCGATAAGAGTAGGAGCGGTTACTCAGGTTGTTCATGCGGGAGATATATTCAAAGGGCGCGTATCCGATGCTGCCTTCCTGCCCGATGAACTTAAAAATACCCACCACCTGCCAGTCTTCTTCCTGCCCATTGACCTTGAGTTCCAGGTAGTCGCCAGCCTCCAAATTCGGGAATTCTTTGAGGAGCGATTCGCTCACCGTCAACTTGCGCACATCGTCCGGGCGCAACCAGCGTCCTTCGATCAATATCGGTTTGACCAGTACACTTTCGGCGGGCGGCGCCAGCAACGAGATATTATCGGCTACCGCGCCATCCGGCAGCAGCGCTTCTACAGATGCATATTGCCAACCTTCCACATATTCCACCCCGTCTACTTGCATCAAGTATTGTTCCACTTCGCGCAGGCGATAGGCCTCGTCAAAATCCACAGTTACATCGGCCCTGAAGTACTGGCCGATAGAACCCATATAGTCATACAGTGACACGCGCACATTGAAGACGGCAATAAAAATCGCGCCGCCCATTGTCAGGGTGAACAACGTCAGGAGGAGGCGTCCGCGCCGCCGGAAGGTGTTGCGCAGCGAGATCAACAAGGGACGCGGGATGTGGATGCCGCGCCGCGCCAGCGCATTCGTCGCCCGGGTCTGGAAGCGTTCCCAGCGCGATTCCCCCGGCAGGGACGGCGCCCGCTTCTGACTCCCCCCGGCCTGCTTCTCACCCCGTTCCAGGTCCCCGCTGATAGCCCGTAAAACCGTGACGCGCGCGCCTCCAATCACAGGCGCCAGGCCCGCCACAATCGGAACCAACAACCCAACGACTATTTGAATGACAAAGGCAACAGGCACAATGCGATAGCCCAGTAAACTGAAGCTCATCTTATCGGCAATAAAAGCCGACAGGGCATAAGCGCCCTGTCCACCCAGCGGAACCGCAATCAACAGGGCCAGTGCGCCAAAGACAAGGATCAGCACCAGGTACATGCCTAGCACCTGACGGTTGCGCCCTCCCACCAACTTGATGACGCCAATATGACGCATGTGCTGGTTAAGCAGCGCGCTCAGGGTGTTAGCGATCAACGAACTGGAGAGGAAGACGATCAACACACCCAACGCCATCAGGATTCCCAAAACGGCATTGATAATGGATGCCATAGGGTGTTCGTGCGTTTTCGAAAATCTCGTCCTTACAACGACATAATCGACTTTCTCGATCCTGTCTTTCAGGTCCCCGCCAACAGCGCGGATATGCGCCATGTCATCCTGATTCTCGGAGACGGTCGCGTACACGCGGTTGAACAGTTCCGGCTGGTGCAGCGTAAGCAGGGTATCCATCGTGATGTAACCAAACGGCGGCGCCAGGAAATCGTCTGCGCCGGTGGTTGGATCCAGGACGATGCCTACCACCTCCATAGACTTGGTCGTGCCGTCGGGCAGTTCGAAGAGCAAATCCTGTCCGACTTGAATATCCAGGTCGTCAAGCGCATCTCGCTCCAGGACGACTTCATCTTTTCCAGGCTTGATCTGCCCGGATATCAGGTTGAGCAAATTGACCTTGTTTTCGTCGAAATCATCCACCGCAATGATATCCAACGTGGTCCATTTCTCGCGGTCCATCTCACGGACGCGCATGTTGACCACGCGGCGCCCTTCCGCATTCCCGATCCCGCGCGTGTTGCGGATCGTGGTGAGCATATCTTCATCGAAATCGTCCATGCGGAATTCGATGTTCGAAGGATTGTTGGCCGCATAGGTGACGCTCATGTCATTGGAAATAATGACATACGTTCCCGCGATCACGCCAATCGAAAAGACTCCCACAGCAATGGAAAGGACGACCAGGGCCGTACGGCCCAGGTTCTCGAACAGGTCAAGGAAAACTTTACGCCAACGAGGTTTCATATAATCAAATGGTCGAATAGTCAGGTGGTTGGCTGGTCAAGCCGATGTGGGGCCAGCCCGGTACATTTTGTAACGCGGAATTCATTCCGCAACCCAATGTACCGCCGACCTGCCTGCGCCACTTGCGCCATGAATATGGTCGGCCTTGCCATACCACTTCGTGGCGCTTGGCGGAGCCTGGCGGTACGAAAATCGCTACAACAACAAAGCCGAGATTTCCTGCGCGGAGTAGGGTTTGGGCTTCACATCGCGCAGGCCGGCGCGCAGGTAACGAGTGACGCGCTCCGGGTTCAAGGCGGCGGTCAGCACGACCGTCTTCCCGGCAAGACCGGCTTCTTTAACGGCGGCAAGCGCCTCGTCCATGGAGAACGAAGCGGCGTGTTCGTCCACCAACAGCAGGTCGACCGAGGGGAACGAATCCAGGTTGGACTGGCGGGCGATCTTGGCCCCGGCCTTCTTCGCAGCCTGGACGAAATCGTGCGCCCATTCATCGTTGTCGTCCAGGAGCAACACAGCCGGCGGGTTGCCCGGAAGCGCAACCGGCGAAGCGGAGGCGTAGGCAAGCGGCAACCAGATTTCGGCTTGTGCGCCCTTGTCTGGATCACTGGTGATATTCATGCGCCCCTGCGCCTGCGAGACAACGTGCAGGGCAGCCGGCAGCCCCAGGCCATGATGCCCGCCGTCCTTTGTGCTAAAGAACGGCGACCAGGCTTTGGAAAGCACATCGGCAGGCATGCCCGCGCCATCGTCCGCGAGGGTGAGATGCAGCATCCCACGCTCCCCGGCCGGGCCAACCTGCGCATGGATGGACCTGGCGCCCGCTTCGGCGGCGTTCTGCAGCAGGTTGCCCAAAGCGCGCGCCAACTGGGTGCTATCGGCAATGGTGTAAGCGCATTCCGGCGCAACCGTGACATCCAGCATAGACGGGTCGAGCCCGCGCTGGAGCATAGCGGTGCGCAAAAGGTCGGCGAGCAAGACCGGGCGAGGCGCCTGGTCGCGCACGGCGCCGATCAGTTGTTCTTTGACCTGGATGATCTGTTCGGCGCTTTCGGCGATCATCCCCAGGTCCTCGCGCAGGGAATCGATGTCTACCTTCCCATCAGCGGTTTCCTCCTGCAAACGAGCAACCGTCATGGAGATGGGCAGGGTCTTGTTGCCGATCCAGTGAATGGCTTCGGTGGTGGCGGTGGTCAGCGCTTCGAAGACCCTGGCGCGCAGGATCTCGGCATGGGCTTCCTTGAGCGCCTCGAGCGTACGGGCATTGTTGATGGCAACCGCCAGGTGCTCGGCCATCGTCAGGAGGGTCGTAATGTCATCCTGGCTGAAGGCGCGCTCTTCCACACTTTGCACGGTGACTGCGCCCAATACCTGCCTGCCAAAGGTCAATGGCAGGGCCATCTCGGAGCGGGTATGCGGCAGGTGCGGGTTCTTGAAATGGACGCGCTCTTCGCCCACGTCCAGCGCAATGCGCGCCTCGCCGAACGAAATGGCCGCGCCGATCATCGAGCCGGGGCCTACTTTCAAGCGGTGGCCTTCGGCCAGCATGGCCTTTCCCGCCTCGCCGTAACCGGCGCGCAGCACCGCCCACTCGCCGCCCTCGTCCACCAGGAACACGCCAGCATAGTAGAAGCCATACGCGTCGCAGATGATGTTGACCATGTGCGGGAGCAACACGTCCAACTCGAGGATAGAAGTGACTTCCTTGCCCACGCGGTTGGCGGCCCCCAGCAGGCGGGAACGGCGCTCGGCCTGGCGCAGGAATTCCTGTTTCTCGCGGTGCAGGCTGGAGTTGTGGATGGCGACCGCCAACTGGTCGGCCATGGTCTGCAAGGCGGCCACATCCTCATCGTGAAAAGCGGCCTCATGCGTGCTCTGCACGGTCAACGCGCCGATAGGCTCCCCGCCAACAATCAACGGCAGGGCCATCTCGGAACGGGTGCTGGGCAGGTGCGGATTCGCGAAGAAGACCGCTTCCTCGCCGACATCCAGGGCAATACGCCCCTGCCGGTTCTGGATGCAGGCGCCGATCATCGAGTTGCCGCCCACCGCCAGTTTATGGCCCTCGGCCAGCATGGCTTTCCCGGCCTCGCCGCGCCCGGCGCGCAACACGGCGTACTGGCCGTTCGGGTCGAGCAGGAAGACGCCGGCATAATAAAATTCGAACTCGTCGCAAATAATATCCACCGTGCGCTGGAGTAATTCTTGCGGGTCGAGGATCATGGTGATCAGCCTGGCGGCGCGCGCGGCGGCTTTGAGCAAGATTGTATGACGTTGCAAGTCGGGTTGTGTCGTTGACATCATGGTTCTCCTCGGTTCACGTATAGGTAAGGGTTATGCCTGGCGGTCCGCCAGGATGGTTTCGATCAATTCCACCAGGCCCTGCTCACGCCCTTTGACAAAAAAGGCGCTGGCGCCGCCGGAGGCCGAATCTTTGGCCTTGTTGACTTCATCATAAGCGGTGAGAATGACCACCGGCAGGGTTGGTTTTTGCTTTTTCAGGTCAGCCAGCAGGTCGAGGCCAGAGCCAGGCTTGGACTGGCCCTGGAAATCGGGCATATTCAGGTCGAGGATGGCGATATCTACGCGACCGATGTTTTCGGCAAAAACAGTTCTGCCGCTGGAGCAGTCCACTGCCGTCAGCACATCGTAACCGGCGCGCAGCAGGGTTTTCTCCAGGCTGCGCAAGACCAGTTTTTCGTCGTCAACAAGCAATACGGTTGTCATAGGGAACTCCTGTAGGCAATGATGATTGTCGAAATATAATTCCAAGTTATTAGGCTGGTGGAGCGACAGGCAGCAGGACAAAGAAGGCCGCGCCTTGCCCGGCCTGGCTCTCCAGCCAGATGCGGCCGCCGTTCTGCACGACGATCTGCATGCAAGCCGAGAGTCCCAGCCCGGTGCCGCCGCGCCCGCCTTTGGTCGTGAAAAAGGAAACCCAGACCTTGTCCTGGAGATCGGGCGGGATGCCGGGCCCGTTATCTTTTACGATGGCCAGGACCAAACCCGGATCGTCATCCAGCCGGACGCTGATCCGGATCTTCGGATTCTCCCGCCCCTCCAGCGCTTCCCAGGCATTCTTGACCAGGTTGTTGAAGACCTGTTCCACCTGGCGCGGATCGCAGAAGACCGGCGGCAGGTGAGAGGGCCAGTCGGTCTCGATCACGCCGGGGGGGAGTCCCATGTTCGTGAGCGTGGAGGCAAGCAGGTCGGTCAGGGAGAACGAAGCGGGATGACGCTGGCGGGCCGGGCCGATCAACCCTTCCTTGATGTCCAGGATCGTAACAGCGCTGTTTTCGATGATCTGTAAATCCTCGAGCAGCGACTCGATATCCAGTAAGGCTTGCAAGCGCCGCGCCGGGTAGGACGCCAAAGCAGCGGCCAATTGGTCGAGCGGGAGGCCGAGGCTGGCGGCGTCCTCGAACAGCGCGCGGGCAACCTCCCGGATTTCGGCTGGAGGCGACGCGGCGGGGTCTTGCATCAGGGAAAAGAGCGCCAGCAGGTTGCCCAGGTCTTCGCGCAGGCGCTGGACGCTGCCAGGGATGGGCGCGGCCTTGTTGCCGACCCAGTGGATGGCCTCGCCGGTGGCAGTGGCAATGGCCTCGAAGGTTTTGGTGCGCACCAGTTCGGCGTTGGCGGCGTCGAGTTCCTGCATCAAGCGGGCGTTGTTGATGGCAATAGCCACCTGGTCGGCCATGCTTTGCAGGCTGGTGATGTCTTCCTTGCTGAAAGCGTTCAACTGGCCGCTTTGCACGGTCAACGCGCCGAGCACGCGCTTTTCTGCAAGCAAGGGCAGGGCGATCTCGGAGCGGGTAGCGGGCAGATGCGGGTTCTTGAAATGCGAGGTCTCGCCGCCCACGTCCAGCGCGATTTGCGCCTGCTGCCGGAGAATAGAGCGGCCGATCATGGAGTTCTCGTCTACACGCAAACAGAAGTTTTCGGCTAACATCTGCACGCCCGGTTCGCCATACCCGGCGCGCAAGACGGCCCATTTGCCATCTTGTGAAACCAGGAAGATGCCGGAATAATACAGTTCGAACTCGCTGCAGATAATGTCCACCGTGCGGTTGAGTAGTTCATCCAGATCAAGGATGGAGGTGACCGCTTGTCCAACGCGGGCGGCGGCTTCCAGCAACATATTGCGCCGCTCGAGCATGGCAAGCATGGCGTTGTTCTGCTGCAAAAGGTACTGGTTATGCTCGGCAGAACGGGTCAGTTGGCGGACGTTGTTCTCCAGGCGTTCTACCAGTTCCTGTTGGTAGATTTGCAGATAGTGCTCGGGCTGTTCGAGTTGCTCGCGCTTCCCGCCAAAGAATGAGTTGATCTGCTCGACAAAGGTATCTACGTCTATTGGCTTGGAGATGAAACCAACAGCGCCGGCCGCCAGGGCGCGCTGCCTGGAACCATCGCCAGTATCGGCGGAGATAATCACCAGGCGCGCTTCCGGCAGGATGGTGCGCAGGCGCGTAGCAACTTCGCTGCCTTTCATATGCGGCAGGTTCTCATCAAGCAATACCAGGTCAGGGCGGGTCTCTTCGGCCAGGTGCAGGCCGTCCAGGGGATCGGACGCCTCCAGCACCAGGTACCTGCCCTGCAACAGGCGGCGCGCCAGGGCGCGCGCTTCTTCCTGGTCTTCGATATAAAGCACGCGGGGCAACAAGCGAGGGTCGGTCTGGTTCATAGACTCAACCAAACGGCCTCCAAAACTTGCGCCGGTCGGCGACCTTGTGTTCTCGCAGGCGTTCCTGCACCACGCTCGAAATGGCCTCCTGGGTAAGGGGCGACTCGGCCAACATCTGGTCGAAGTCAGCGCGCGCCAGCGCCAGGAGTTTCACCGCGCCCTCAGGGGCGGCGCGCACATTGGAAATGGACTTGCCGCCGCGCAACAGTTCGATCTCACCGAAGAAATCCCCGGGTCCCAGGCGCGCGATCACGGTATCTTCGCGCCGCCTGCCCTGCAACACCACCATCACCTCCCCGCGCTCGATCAGGAAGAAATGCTCCACGTGTTCATCCTTGTGGATGATGGTTTCCCCGGCTTCCAATGCGCGGCGTTCGAGTTTACGGGTAACGGTCAACATCTGCGGGTGGGTGAGCAAAGGCAGGGCCCTGGCAACGACCTCGTTGATCAACACGCCGTCCGAGATCGTGATGGTGCGCGAGGTGCGGGCAGTGAGCGACGGGTCGTGCGTGACCATCGCGATCGTCTTGCCATTGGCGATCAGTTCCTCGAACAGGTCGATGATGGCATCAGCCGCGCGCGAATCCAGGTTGCCGGTCGGCTCGTCCGCCGCCAGCAAGGGCGGATCGGTCGCCAGGGCGCGGGCGATGGCGGCGGCCTGCTGCTGCCCGGTCGAGACGGCCAACGGCAATTTGTGAGCCTGGCGCTCCAGCCCGACCATTTCCAACAGTTGCATGGCGCGTTTGGGACGCTCGTCGAAGCCGTACAACCCAACGTAATCCATCGGCAGCATGACGTTTTCGAGCAAGGTCAGCATAGGCAACAACTGGAAGAACTGGAAGACAATACCCAGGTTACGCCCGCGCCACAACGAACGCTGGCTCTCGGTCATGCGGTAAATATCCACGCCGCCGATGACGACCTTCCCGTCCGTGGGATGGTCGATGCCGGTGATCATGTTCAGCAGGGTGGATTTCCCGGAACCGGACTTGCCAACGATGGCAACAAACTCGCCGCGCTGGATGTCCAGGTCGACGCCCTTCAGCACGGTAAACGCGCCAGCGGCGTTCTTGAAAGTCTTGACCACGCCGCGCATCTGGATCAAGGCTTCTTCGCCTTCGTCCATCCGGCGTGGGGATGCTTCGGGAGGCTTCACCATAACCACCTGCGCTTCTTCTTCTGCCCCCCGCTTGCTCCCGTTTCCGGGGCCGCTTCCTCGTCTTCGGCCACAAACTGCCCATCCGCCAGCCGCAGGGTGCGGCTGAAGCGCGGGGCCAGGCTTTTGTCGTGCGTCACCATGACGATCGTCTTGCCCTGTCCGCCAACCAGGCGCTCGAAGAGTTCGAAGATATGATCGGCAGTGACAGAGTCCAGGCTGCCGGTCGGTTCGTCAGCCACCAGGATGGGCGGATCGTTCGCCAGCGCGCGGGCAATGGCAACCCGCTGCTGCTGGCCGCCGGAGATGAAAGCCGGCAGTTTGTTGGCATGTTCAGACAGTTCCACCAGGTCGAGCAGTTCCAGGGCGCGTTCACGGCTGCGACGCGGATGGTACAACCCGCACAGGTCCATAGGCAGCATGACGTTTTCGAGCAGGGTAAGCATGGGCAGCAATTGGAAGGATTGGTACACGATCCCCAGGGTTTGCCCTCGCCACAACGCCAGAACGTCCTCGTCCAGTTCGTGGACCGAGACGGCGCTGCCGTTGGCGCGCACGATCACCTCGCCGGTGGTCAAATCGTCCACACCGGTGATCATATTGAGCAGGGTAGACTTGCCAGCGCCAGATTTGCCAAGCACGCCCAGGAATTCCCCGGCGGTTACTTGCGCGCTGACGCCCTTCAAAGCGGTAAACTCACCGGCAGCGGTGGAATAGGTTTTGACAACCTCACGCAAGTCAATGAAAGGAAGGGAAGCAGGGTCGGCCATCATTATTTCCCCGTATTCTACC
>JBMOMO010000207.1:0-12185 GCA_049324135.1 Chloroflexota bacterium | reverse complement strand
GTCTTTCCACAATCCCACAATTTCTATCCAAATATGACAACCCGCACGGGGATTCAGGTCATTCATAACTTTCATTTTCCCGCGCGGGGGCGTAAACTGGTACGGATATATTGTTGCAAAACCAATTGTGCTAAAATCCATATTCGAGCATTATTCCAGGCGCTACCGGCCTGTCTACCAAAGGAGTTTTTGGAATGAAACGACCTGTCATAACCATCGACGGCAATGAAGCCACCACCTCGGTGGCGCATCGCTTAAGCGAAGTCGTCGCCATCTACCCCATCACCCCCTCCTCGACCATGGGCGAGTTCGCCGACGAATGGTCGGCCAAGGGCAAGAAGAACCTGTGGGGCACGATCCCATTGGTGGTCGAGATGCAGTCCGAGGGCGGCGCGGCGGGCGCGGTGCATGGCGCATTGCAGACCGGCGCGCTCACCACCACCTTCACCGCCAGCCAGGGCCTGCTCCTGATGATCCCCAACATGTACAAGATCGCCGGCGAACTGACCAGCACGGTCTTCCACGTGGCGGCGCGCTCCATCGCCGCCCAGGCGCTCTCGATCTTCGGCGACCACCAGGACGTGATGGCCGTCCGCCAGACGGGCTGGGCGCTGCTCTCCTCCGGCAGTGTGCAGGAAGCGCACGATTTCGCCGCCATTGCGCAGGCTGCGACGTTGAAAGCGCGCGTCCCGTTCATCCAGTTCTTCGACGGTTTCCGCACCTCCCACGAGGTGACCAAGATCGTTCAACTCACGGACGATGACCTGCGCGCGCTGGTCGACGATGAACTCATCCGTGAACACCGCGCCCGCGCCCTGTCCCCCGACCGGCCTGTGCTGCGCGGCAGCGCCCAGAACCCGGACGTGTACTTCCAGGGGCGCGAGACGGTCAACCCGTATTACACGGCCTGCCCTGGCATCGTGCAGGAAACGATGGACAAGTTTGCCCAGGTCACCGGGCGCAAGTACGAACTCTTCCAATACAGCGGGCATCCCGAAGCGGAGCGCGTCGCTATCATCATGGGCTCCGGCGGCGAAACCGCCGAAGCCACCGTCAACTACCTGGCGGCGCAAGGCGAAAAAGTTGGCGTGGTCCGCGTGCGATTGTACCGGCCGTTTTCCACCCAGCATTTCGTCGATGCGCTGCCGAAATCCGTCAAGTCGCTGGCCGTGCTGGACCGCACCAAGGAACCCGGCGCGGGCGGCGAGCCGATGTACCTGGATGTGGTCACGGCCCTGGTCGAATCCGGACGCGCCTCCATCAAGGTCATTGGCGGGCGCTACGGCCTGTCATCCAAGGAATTCACCCCGGCCATGTTCAAGGCCGTGTTGGACGAACTCGGCAAGCCCGAACCCAAGAACCACTTCACGGTCGGCATCCACGATGATGTAAGTCATACCAGCCTGGAGTTCGACCCGTCCTTCTCGGTGGAACACCCCGAAACCGTGCGCTGCGTGTTCTTTGGCCTGGGCTCGGACGGCACGGTGGGCGCCAACAAGAACTCGATCAAGATCATCGGCGAAGAGACCGACAATTTTGCCCAGGGTTACTTTGTGTACGATTCCAAGAAGTCGGGGCAGATGACCATCTCGCACCTGCGCTTCGGTCCCAAACCTATCCAGGCGCCCTACCTGATCGAGACCAACCAGGCCAACTTCGTGGCCTGCCACCAGTACACCTTCCTGGAACGCTACGACATGTTGAAATACGCCAGGCCGGGCGCGGTGTTCCTGCTCAACAGTTTGTACGGGCCGGATGAAGTATGGGATCACTTGCAGCGCGAAGTGCAGGAAGCCATCATCGAAAAGGGACTCAAGTTCTACGTGATCAACGGCTACGAAGTGGCCGAAAAGACCGGCATGGGCAGCCGCGTCAACACCATCATGCAGACGGCCTTCTTCGCCATCAGCGGCATCCTGCCGCGCGAGCAGGCCATCGAACAGATCAAGAAAGCCATCAAGAAGACCTACGGCAAGCGCGGCGAGGCGGTGGTACAGCAGAACTTTGCGGCAGTGGACAGCACCCTGGCCAACCTGTTCGAGGTCAAGACGCCGGGGAAGGTCACCTCGTCAGCCACGCGCCGCGCCCCGGTGCCGGAAGCAGCCCCGGGCTTCGTCCGAAGCGTGCTGGGGCCGATGATCGCCTACGAGGGCGACCGAGTCCCGGTCAGCGCCATGCCGGTGGACGGCACTTTCCCGACCGCCACCACGCAATGGGAGAAGCGCAACCTGGCGCTGGACATCCCGGTCTGGGAGCCAGACCTGTGTATCCAGTGCGGCAAGTGCGTGTTCGTCTGCCCGCACGCCGTCATCCGCCATAAGGTGTACGACGAGAAGTTGCTGAAAGACGCGCCGCCGGCCTTCAAGCACACGGCTGCCAAATTCAAGGAATTCCCCGGCATGGCCTACACCGTGCAGGTTGCGCCGGAGGACTGCACCGGCTGTACGCTGTGCGTGGAGGTCTGCCCGGTGAAAGACAAGAGCCAGGCGGGGCGCAAGGCCATCAACATGGCGCCCCAGCCGCCCTTGCGCGAGCAGGAGGCGGAGAACTGGGACTTCTTCCTGTCCCTGCCCGACCCCGACCGCGCCCTGGTCAACCCGACCACCATCAAGAACTCGCAGTTGCTCAAGCCGCTGTTCGAGTTCTCTGGCGCGTGCGCGGGCTGCGGCGAGACGCCCTACGTGAAACTGGTCTCGCAATTGTTCGGCGACCGGATGGTGGTTGCCAACGCCACCGGCTGCTCGTCCATCTACGGCGGCAACCTGCCGACCACGCCCTGGTCGGTGAACGCCGAGGGACGCGGCCCGGCCTGGTCGAACTCGCTGTTCGAGGACAACGCCGAGTTCGGCCTGGGCATGCGCCTGACGCTGGACAAGCAAGGCGAATACGCCCGCGAGTTGCTGGCGCTGTTCAGGAAAGAATTGGGACAGGAATTGGTAGACGGCCTGCTGAACGCCGACCAGTCCAGCGAGACCGGCATTGCCGCCCAGCGCGAGCGGGTAGAGCAGGTCAAGGCGAAACTGGCAAAATCCAGCGACCCGCGCGCCAGGGATCTGGTCAGCATCGCCGATAGTCTGGTCAAGAAATCGGTCTGGATCATCGGCGGCGACGGCTGGGCCTACGACATCGGCTACGGCGGGCTGGACCACGTGCTGGCCTGCGGGCGCAACGTCAACGTGCTGGTGCTGGATACCGAGGTGTACTCGAATACCGGCGGGCAGGCCTCCAAGTCCACGCCGCGCGCGGCGGTTGCCAAGTTCGCCATGGGCGGCAAGGGCCTGCCCAAGAAAGACCTGGGGCTGATCGCCATGGCTTACGGCTACGTGTACGTGGCGCGGGTGGCCATGGGCTACAACGACCAACAGACCCTGCGCGCCTTCCTGGAAGCCGAGTCTTACGATGGGCCGTCTCTCATCATCGCCTACAGCCACTGCATCAATCACGGCTACGACATGGCGCGCGGCCTGGAGCAACAGAAACTGGCCGTCACCTCCGGCGCCTGGCCGGTGTACCGCTACGATCCGCGCCTGGCGGCCGAGGGCAAGAATCCGCTCATGATCGAGTCGAAGGAACCCACCACGCAGTTGGAAGACTACGTTTACAACGAAACCCGTTACCGCATGTTGTTGCAGAGCGACGAAGCGCGCGCCGAAAAACTGCTCCAGGAGGCCAAGCAGGACATCAAATCCCGCTGGACGCTCTACCAGCAGATGGCCGCCATGCACTACAATGGAGAAGAGAGTAGGGAGTAGATGACTGGAGAGTAGAGAAGTAATCGGGAGTTCCTGTTCTCTACTCTCTGTTCTCTATTCTCTTCCGAAGGAGAACCCATGACTGACCTGACCACAACCTATCTTGGCCTTGATCTCAAGAATCCGCTCGTAGCCTCGGCCTCCCCGCTCTCCAAAAAGATCGAGAGCGTCCAGCGCCTCGACGAAGCCGGGATCGGCGCGATTGTCATGTACTCGCTCTTCGAAGAGCAGATCATCCACGAGAGTTTGGAACTGGACCATTACCTGACGCGCGGCACGCATTCCTTTGCCGAAGCCCAAACCTACCTGCCCGACCTCGGCGCCTACAACATGGGGCCAGACAAATACTTGGACCACCTGGCTGCGGTCAAGAAGGCCGTCAGCGTGCCGGTCATCGGCAGCCTGAACGGCGTGTCCAAAGGCGGATGGGTGCGCTACGCGCGCTTCATGCAGGACGCCGGGGCTGACGCCGTTGAACTGAACATGTACTACCTTTCAGCGGATCCCGACCTGGGCGGGCAGGAACTTGAAAATATGTACGTGGACCTGGTGGCTGAGATCAAGGCCTCCATCAAGGTCCCGCTGGCGGTCAAGATCAGCCCCTTTGCCACTTCCCTGCCGAACTTTGCCCGCCGCCTGGTCACAGCCGGGGCAGACGGCCTGGCGCTGTTCAACCGCTTCTACCAGCCCGATTTCGACCTGGAAGCGCTGGAAGTGACCCAGGCGCTCGACCTGAGCACCTCCAAAGACCTGCTCCTGCCCTTGCGCTGGATCGCCATCCTGTATGGCAAGGTGAACGCCGACTTTGCCCTGACGAGCGGCGTCCACACCGCGCAGGATGTCCTCAAAGCCATGATGGCCGGCGCAAAGGTCGCCATGACGGCCTCTGCGCTCTTACGGGATGGCTACGCCTGCATCCCTTCCATCCTGGCTGGCTTGCGCGAATGGATGGAAGCGCACGAGTACGAGTCCATCAAACAGATGCAGGGCAGCATGAGCCAGCAAGCGGTGGCCGAACCGGCCGCCTTCGAGCGCGCCAACTACATCAAGATACTGAATTCCTTCCGCGACCTGCCGTAACATTGACATACCGACAAGAAGAGACCCCTGCAAAAAACAGGGGTCTCTCGATAAATCCAGGCAGGCGGCGCTTATTCTTCTACAGGGACGGGAGCAACCTTGCGGTGCCGGAACGTGATGCGCCCGCGCGTCAGGTCGTAAGGGGACATTTCGACGGCTACGCGGTCGCCCAGCAGGATGCGGATGTAATACTTTCGCATCTTGCCAGACAGGTAAGCCAGCACTTCGTGGCCGTTGTCCAGTTTAACGCGAAACTGCGTGCCGGGCAACGCCTCGATCACAGTCCCTTCGACCTTTATTTTCGAATCATCTTTCGCCATACGCGCCTCATGCTTTCTTTATTCAGTATCGCGGGTATACTGGCGCCGCTTGAAGCGACGAGCCGACTTTTTCTTTTCCATGCGACGCTGCTCACTCTTGGAAACGAACCAACGCTTGCGGCGCACGGTGCTTAGAACGCCGCTTTTGACAACTTTCTTGCGGAACCTTTTGAGCAACGAGTCCTGGGACTCGCCGGAACGTAAACTAACGATTGCCAAAACATTCACCTCCTTTCTTACGAGGGAAAATCACTGCCAAGAAAAAACCTCGGCCTTTACGCAGACTCAGCCGAGGATAACCGTCAACAAAAGACCAACAGAATGAACGAAACGACAAGAATTGCGCTTCACACTCCTCAATATGGTGTTAACAGGAAGGAAACAACATCCCTCAGTCGAGCCTATGGTCACATTATACTACAACACATACTCGAATGCAAAACCGATGTTGGCAAAAAAGAAACCTCTCTCTCACCAAGAGGGGTTGGGATGGGAATGGAAGCCGTTATTTGGCTTTGATGCTGATGGTCCCGGGTTTGACCGCTTCCGCTTTGGGCAGGCTGACGGTCAGGATGCCGTTCTCGAAATCGGCCTTGGCCTTGTCGGTCTGCACGTCCACCGGCAACAGGATCGAGCGTTCGAAGACGCCGTAGCGCTGTTCGCGGATGTGATAGGTGGCCTCTTTCTTCTCGTCCTGTTGCTTGAACTCGCCGCGCAGGCAAAGCACATCGCCGGTAACAGAGATCTGGACTTCATCGGCCTTGAGCCCGGGCAAGGCAGCCTTGACCACGACTTCGTCATCGGTCTGGTACAGGTCAATGGCGGGCGCAGCGGAGGCGGCCCCCACGCTGAGTGGACGGGTGAAAGCGTCATCGAACAGCCGATCCATCGCCTCGCGCAGGGTCATCATTTCGCGCACCGGCTCCCAACGAGTTAGATTGGACATCGTGAACCTCCTTTTGAAGAGACTGGTTTGGATGTTACGCTCTTAATTTAATCCGCAAGTGTATGAAAAGCATCAAAGGGAGTTAAAAAATGCGCAAGAAAAGCGTTGGAACTTGTTGACATTTTTCTAACGTTTCTCTTGTTCCAAATTGACGCGAATGAGATAGAATATTCCACGAAACCGGAAGTCGAAGCGATCCGGCAGATTGCCAAATCTGCTGGATGAAGATTTGTAGCGCAAAATTTATTTCGCTTTTGGTTGCGGAATGAATTCCGCGTTACGATATCCTACGAAGCCGAAAGTCAGATCGCCTGCCGATTGACAAGGCGTGACATTTTTCCCCAGGAGGCAACCATGACGGACAACGCTGGAAATCGTGAGAAAGCGCAATCCTATTCCTTCAAAGCCGAAACCAAACAACTGCTCAATATCTTGATCCATTCGCTCTACAAGGAGCGCGAAGTCTTCCTGCGCGAACTGCTATCCAACGCTTCGGACGCGCTCAACCGCATCCGCTTCGAGATGCTGACGGATCGGGACGTACTCGACCCGGAGGCGGAACTGTCCATCCGCATCACCGCCGACAAGGAGGCCCGCCTCCTGACCATCCAGGATACCGGCATCGGCATGACCCGGGACGAGATCGTCGAAAACCTGGGGACGATTGCCCAATCGGGCGCGCGCAACTTCATCGAGGCTGCCAAAGACAAACAGGCAGACCTGACCCGGTTCATCGGCCAGTTTGGGGTCGGATTCTATTCCGTGTTCATGGCGGCGGAATGGGTGCGGGTGACCTCGCGCTCGTACCGGCCGGCGGCGCAAGCCGTCAGTTGGTACGCGACCGGCGAGGACAGTTACCAGGTCAGCCCGGCGGAGATGAACGAACGCGGCACGAAGGTCGAGGTCAAATTGAAGGAAGACGCGGTCGAATTCGCCGAGGAGTACCGCCTGAAGGAAGTCATCCACAAGCACTCGGATTACATCGGCTTCCCCATCTACGTGGGCAAGGACGAGAAACCGGTCAACAAACAGACCTCGCTGTGGCGCACGCCCAAACAAGAGGTGACCGAGGAGCAATACAAGGATTTCTACCGCCAGTTGACGCTGGACTTCGAAGACCCGCTCCTGCACATCCACGCCATCACCGACGCGCCGGTGCAGTTGTACGCGCTGCTGTACGTGCCGGGCAGGGGGGAACGCGGCCTCTTCTCCCTGCGCAAGGAGGACGGCCTGAAACTATACTCGCGCAACATCCTGATCGACGAGTACAACAAGGACTTGCTGCCCGACTACCTGCGCTTCATGCAGGGTGTAGTGGACTCGGAGGACCTGCCGCTCAACGTCTCGCGCGAGACCGTGCAGTCGGTCGGCTTGATGCCGAAACTGAAGAAGGTGGTCGCCGGGCAGGTGATAAAGGAACTCGAAGCGCTCGCCAGGAACGACGCGGAAAAATACAACACTTTCTGGCAGGAATTCGGCGCGTACCTCAAACAGGGCGTAGCCGCCAACCCGATGGGCGAGGAAAGCATCCACACGTTGCTGCGTTTCAAGACCAACCTGAAACCCGAAACCTGGTCGTCGTTGGAAGAGTATGCCGGGCGCATGAAACCCGACCAGAAGGCGATCTACTACATCGTCGGCGATGACCCCAAGTCCGTGCTGCGCAGCCCGCACCTGGACTATTTCCATGCGCAGGGCATGGAGGCGCTGCTGCTCACTGATCCGCTGGATTCGTTCATGCTGATGGGTTTGCGCAAGTATAAGGAGTTCGAACTCAAGAACGTTGCCCAGGCCGACATCCCGGAGCAGCCCCAGGCGGAGTCCGAAGCGGAAAAGATGCCCGAGGCCGATTTCGATTCCCTGGTCGAACGCTTCAAGCAAACGTTGGGCGAGCGCGTGACGGATGTGCGCGCCAGCGCCCGGCTGTCCCAGTCCGTTGCGCGGTTGGTAGACCCCGAAGGCGCGCCCAACCCGGAGTTGCAGCGCGTGTATAGATACCTGGGCAAGGATTATGAAGTCCCGAAGAAAATCCTGGAACTCAACCCCTCCCACCCCATCCTGAAGAAACTGGTCGACCTGGAGGCAGCCTCCGAACTGGGGACGCTCATCATCGAGCAGGTGTACGATAGCGCCCTGCTGGTGGAAGGCCTGCACCCCGACCCATCCGGCATGGCAGCGCGCGTCCAACGCATCATGGAGGCGGCTTTAAGCGGGCCCGCAGAAGGGACAGAATAAGAAACTGTCAGGCCGCGATTGGCACAAAAATACTCGGTTCTGAAGTAACTTTTTCTGCGCTGGTTTTGACCCGCGCCAGTACAACAGGCTTGTCCTGCCTGCCATGCCTTTTTAGTAATTCCAGGTTGTACAAAACGATCTCTGGATCATCCTCAGGCAGGATGACCAATTCAAAGTCGTCGGGCAGCACATCGAACACTTTTGGATGATCAAGCAAGTAATTCATCAGTTGCCCAAGCAGGGTAATGTTACGCTCGGCTACATTCGATTTCATTTTTTCAACCATTCTTCGTACCTCCAACGATATACCTGCCAGTTGGCTTTTATATCGTCAATTGCGTAATTCAAGCCTTCCTTGTAAGTGCGAACAGGGATGCTGTCCTTCCCTGCTTCTTTGCCTGGCCGCATTGTATCACGGTGGGCAAATCCATGCGCCGTGTCATACCGGATAACGGGTAGCCAACCAGATTGACCGAAGAAGCACTCCAACTGCGCTACAAACGACAGCACCTGGCCGCGATCCAATTCGAAACGGATTCGCAAAATATTATCCTGGTCAAAAATGTAGTTGAAAGCAACCAAGCGCATGGCTATTTTAGAAGCCTTCGAGTTTACTCATGTCGGCCAGGCCGTTGGACAAATTGGCAATTTGTCCAACTAACGCCAGGCGATTGGTTCTCACCTTCTCGTCCTCGGCCATCACCAGCACCTTATCGAAGAAGGCGTTGATGGATGGGATGAGGTTGACCACCGCCTCGAGAAATTCGTTGATGGTGGACGGCTGGCGGCTGACGGTTTGAAGCGCCGTGTAAAGTTTCTTCTCTTCCGCCTCTACGAACAACTGCTCTCTAATCTCTGCTCTCTGCTCACTTCCAACGGAACGAATGATGCGGACGCAGCGCGCGTACCCAGGCAGGATTTCGTGCCAGTCCCCGCGTCCGACCCACGCCTGGAGTTGCTTCACCGCCCGGGCCGAGGCGGCCGGGTTGGCGGATTGCTCCGCAAGGGCGGCATCGACCACATCGTAGCGGTAGCCCATGTCTTTCAACACAACCGACAAGCGACCGGCGATAAAGTCGAGGATTTGCGTTTGCGCTTCCTGGCTGACCTGGATGGGCTGGACCTTCGCCGATTCTTTCACCGCCCTGGCGAGATCGAAGTCCAGGTCATGTTCGATGAGCGGCTGGACGACGCCTATCGCGGCGCGGCGCAGACCGAATGGGTCCTTCGCGCCCGTTGGGGCCAGCCCTGCCGCGAACAAGCCGACCAGAGAGTCGATGCGGTCTGCCAGTGCAACCACGAGGCCGACCTTGCCCTGTGGTACAGGTTGGTACTGCTCGCCAATCGCTTCCGCCACCTCGAGGTCTTCGCCGCTGCGGAGCGCGTACTCGCCGCCGATGATTCCTTGCAATGAAGTCATCTCTGTGACCATCTGGGTGGCCAGGTCAGCCTTGGCCAGGTAGATAGCGCGCGCCACCGGCTTGAGCAGGGATACGTCCTTGTAACCGAGCATGAGCGCCAGTTCCGCGCCGAGTTTCAACATGCGGTCGGACTTGTCGAGCATGGAACCGAGTTTGGTATGGAAGGTCAGCGTGGACAGTTTGGGGCGATATTCCTCGAGTTTGCGTTTGAGGTCCTCGCGCACGAAGAAGTCCGCATCGGCAAAGCGCGCGCCCAGGACGTGTTCGTTGCCCTCACGGACGATATCGATGTGCAAGTCATCGCCGTTGCGAATGGCGATGAAGTGCGACAATAATCTGCCCTCACCCCTAGCCCCTCTCCCAGCGGGAGAGGGGGATTCTACAGGGAAGTATCTCTGATGTTTCTTCATCACTGAGATGAGAACATCGCGCGGCAGGGACAGGTATTCTTTGTCGAATCCGCCCATGACGGCGGTGGGCATTTCGACCAGGTTGGTCACCTCGTCCAGCAGGGCTTCCTCGATGATGACTTCGCCGCCCATCAGGGCCGCGGCCTGTTTGACCTGCTCCACGATGGAGGCTTTGCGCTCCTCCTTGTCGAGGGTGATGCCTGCTGCGCGGAGGATGTCGAAATATTTGTCAGCGGAGGGAATTTTGATTTCAGGGGAATCATACGGACGCAGGCCGCGCGTCACGTTGCCCGAGGTCACACCCGCGTATTCGAAGGGAATGATCGTATCGCCAAGCAAAGCGACAAACCAGCGGATGGGACGCGAGAAAGCCACGCCCGAATCGTTCCATCGCATTGATTTCTCGAACTTGATGTCCGCGACCAGTTTGGGCAGGGCCTCGGCCAGCACTTCGGGAGTGGGGCGGCCTTTTTGCTTGACGACGGCGAAGACATATTTGCCGCCGCCTTCTTCGCGGATTTCGAGGTCTTTGGTGTCTACGCCGTTCTTTTTAGCGAAACCTTGCGCGGCGGGGGTGTAGGTCAAATTGCTAATTTGACCCGTGATGAAGGGAGTGGACAAATTGGCAATTTGTCCTACAAGGGCTTTGTCGGCGGGCGGGCCCTTGACGAGGGACTCGCGGTCGGGTTGGCTGGGGCTGAGATCCGCTACCGAAACGGCCAGCCGCCTCGGGGTCGAAAAGATGCGGATGTCGCCGTGGGCGAGGTGGAGTTCGTCGAGCAAGGCCGGGATGCGGGCGGACAAGGCCTGGTGGGCGATGTCCACATCCGAAGCGGGGAGTTCTTCGACGCCGATCTCGAAAAGCAGGGAGCAGGGCGAAGAGAGTAGAGAGTAGTCGGGTTTACTGATCTCTATTCTCTGCTCTCTACTTTCTTTGAGTAATGGATACTCTAGTTGCTTGCGTTGCTCTCCATAGGCTACCGCTACACCCTTTGCAAGTTCGCGAATCCTTCTAAAGAAGGCCTGTCTTTCAGCGACGCTGATGGCGCCACGAGTATCTAAAATATTAAACGAGTGCGAGCATTTGAGCACATAGTCGTGCGCGGGGACGATGAGGCCCGCGGCGAGACAGGCGTCGGCTTCGGCGGAGAAAAGGTCGTACATGGCGCGGACGCGTTCCACGTCGGCGGTCTCGAAATAATATTTGGAGTGTTCGAACTCTTCCTGATGGCGGATCTCGCCGTAGGTGACGCCTGCGCCCCATTCCTCGTCCCAGATGGCTTTGGCGTTGTTGAGGGCGATCAGGATGCGTTCAAGCCCGTAGGTGATCTCGACCGAGACGGGGTCGAGCGCCACGCCGCCCATCTGCTGGAAGTAGGTGAACTGCGTGATCTCCTGCCCGTCGAGCCAGACCTCCCAACCCAAGCCCCACGCGGAGATGGCGGGCTGTTCCCAGTTGTCCTCCACGAAGCGGATGTCATGCTGGCGCGGGTCGATGCCGAGGGCTTTGAGCGACTCGAGGTAGAGTTCCTGCGGATTGCCCGGGTCGGGCTTGAGGATGACCTGAAATTGGGTGTGGAGTTGGAAGCGGTTGGGGTTCTCGCCGTAGCGCCCGTCATCGGGGCGGACAGACGGCTCAACGTAGGCCACGTTCCACGGCTCGGGTCCCAGAACGCGCAGGAAGGTATTGGGGTTCATCGTCCCTGCGCCCACCTGGGTGTAGTAGGGTTGGGTGATGAGACAGCCATGTGAGGCCCAGAAGTCTTGGAGTTCGAGGATGATGGATTGGAAGGAGGAAGGCATAGTTTTCAGTGTCCAGTTTTCAGTATTTGAATGCGGAGTGGATTATCTCGTTCGTATTTTGCGAAAATCATGAATCAGTGTGCTGTCTGCCGACGCCTCTTCGAATTGAACAAGCCAGTTCTCAATGTAGGGATCGTCCAACGCGTCCCCTTGCTTTTGAACGATGGATTCAACATCACCCCGGTCTTTGGCGCGCGTGGAGAGCATTTTATAAACAA
>JBMOMO010000206.1:0-12283 GCA_049324135.1 Chloroflexota bacterium | reverse complement strand
TTCTGCATTTTCTTGAGGGTGGTCATGGTGTCCATGTCGGGATAGGGACAGATCTTGCCGCACACGTTCAGGGTCTTGGTGGGGGTCGTCATGAACATTTCTCCTTTTCAATAACTGAATGATAGTTTTGCGCCTTCGCATTCGAACATGAAGGAGGAGGCCATCATCACCTCCACGCCCTCGCGAAGGTCTTCCTGCTTGATGTCGAGGATGGGCAATCCCAGTTCACACAGGATGAAGCGCCCGTCCAGCACACGAATCGAGTCGTACAGGTGGATCGGGTCGGGCTGGCCTTTGAGTCCCTGGAATTTTTCCAGTTCGCCCTTGACCAACACCTTTGCCGCGCCTGGCTGGACGAACATCAACACCTGCTCGCCGCTGCTGGCAATCGCCGCGCCCATCACGAGCGCCGCCATGACGCTGGTGGCGTCATCGTGGTTCATAATCACAACCATCTTGCCGATTTCTTCATCGCTCATTGTTCCTCCGAAATGAAAGATTTCTAATCCGCCGCGGCGGGCGCGCCTGCCAGGGCTGTGCTTTGCTGCGCGGCTTTCTCCTTCACTGACTGGAAATACACCGCCAACGGGCGATAGTACAAGTGCGCCCATTTGCCGAAGGGGACTTCCAAAATCAGCATGGGGGCGGTGAAAGCCAGGTGAACCGCGTAGGTGTAGTAGGTCGCCAGGGGCATGTCCCAGTAGCGGAAGGCGTGTTGCAGGATGCCCGTCAGCGTGACCACCAACAGCAGGATGGGGAAGATCCAGTCACTCGGGTGGGAGAAGCGGTGCATTTCCACTTCCTTTTTGACGCGCCCCCACAGCGCCCAGCCCGCGCCCAACAGCAGGACAATCGTCGCGTAATATCCAAGCCAGCGCTGCGGATGCCAGAGCGGATAGATGTTGTCGGTCTGGAACCAGGACAGGAAGAAGATGATCAACACCAACATCAGCCCATAGCCGCTGACGAGCAGCAGGTGGATCGTCCGCCCGAGACGTTTGGCGGCGCGGGCCTTTTCGTCCTTCTCGTCCGCCGCGCAGGTGTCCCAGCGTTTCTGGGTGAGGGCGTGCAGGATGAGTTGCCAGACTTCGGTGACGTAGAACTTGAGCGGAATTTGCAACCCGCTCTTTCTCATGGTCAACCACCACATCCTGATCACGTTGGTGGCGATGAAAAAGACCAGCGCGCCTGCCATGATCCAGTCCGCCAGGTGGACAATGTGGAGCGGCGCGAAGGTGTTCAACTCCACGCGGTCGGTCACGAGCGGACCGTGGAACATGGCGATGATCCAGACCACCAGCAAACCGACCAGGATGATCGAGCCGAGTTCCCACGCCAACGACGTGTAAAACTTGCGCGCCAGTCCCGTCCAGTCGTATTGACCCGTCAACCAGCGGCGGGCAGACATCATCGTTTCGCCAGGTTCCGCGCCCTTCGGGCAGGTGGCGGAGCAGTCGCCGCAGTAGTAGCACAGCCACGGATCGAGTTGCGACTTCATCGTTTCGCGGTCGCCGATCTGCGCGCGGCGGATGACGCTGCGCGGAAAGTTGTATTCATCGCTCGCCAACGGACAGATGGCGGTGCAGTTGCCGCAGTTGAAGCATTTCTCGACCCCCACCGCGCCGTATTCTTTGAGTTCGTGCAAGAGGGTTGGGTCAACGCGGCTCATTTTTTCTCCTCCACTTTCTGGTAGAGCGGATAATCGGCGCACATGCCTGTTTCGACCAGCAAGCCATATTTCTTGAAGGAAGCCACGTACCAGAGAACTTCATGCGCGGGCATGTTGACGGCCGCGGCAATTTCTGGGACGGTCTTGGGCGTCTCGCGAATGAACTTGCAGATTTCCTGCTGGACGCGCTTCTGCTCGCGCAGGAGCGCCTGCGTCCGTTCGACGGTGGCGGCGTGCTGTTCGCGCAAACGCTTGAGCATGTCGCCGCGTGATTGGGGTGTTTGTTGGGTTGTCATTGCGCCTCCACCAGGTCCACAATACTCATGCCGATGGCGTCCACCATGGCTTCGTACTGCGAGAGCGTCCAGCCTTGCACGTCAATGGCGCGGTTCGGGCAGACTGCCACGCACGCGCCGCAGCCCGAGCAGTTGGCGGGCGTGACCACCGCGCGCTTCACTTCCTTGCCGTTTTCGTGGAACGTCTGCAAGGCAATCGCGCCGTCATATTGACAGGCTTCGACACAGGCGCCCGCGCCGTTGCATTTTTCCGCGTCCACGGCCGCGACGAAGGGCGGGAGTTCCACTTTGCCGCGCCCCAGCAGGGTCAGGACTTTCGCCGCCGCCGCCGAGGCCGCCGACAGACTCTCCTGGACGGTCATCGGTCCCTGCGCTGTGCCAGCCAAAATCACGCCGTTGACCGCCGTCTCGACGGGGCGCAGTTTCGGATGCACTTCGAGCAGGAAGCGGTCGGTTCCGCGCGAGACTTTGAGCATGTTCACCAGGTCATCGATCTGGCGCGGCTTCATGCCGACCGCCAGCACAACCAGGTCAACGGGAATTTCCAATTCCTCGTTGTAGGTCAGCGAGTCTTTCACGCGGAGCAGCACGGGATGGGTGTCGCCCGTCGGCGCGGCTGTCACCTGCGGACGTTCCTCGCCGCTGTAGCGCACGAAGCGTACGCCGCCTTCCATCGCATGGCGGTAATAGTCCTCGTGTCCGCGTCCGTAGGTGCGGATGTCTTGATAGAGTTCGTAAATATTCAGCGTGGGGAATTTTTCGTGCAGTTCCACAGCGGAATGAAGCGCGGCTGTGCAACACACACGCGAGCAGTAATTATTGACCTGCCCATCCTCGTGCGGCTCGTCCACGCCTTCGATCTCGCGGCTGCCCACGCAATGGATCAGCGCCACATCGCGCACGGGATGACCGTTCCATTGGAAGGTCTTGTCCTCTTTTGTCAACGCCAGGCGGCGGATCAACTGCGGCAGGGTGATGACCTCTTGTAATTCGCCGTAGCCGTATTCGCCCTGTCGCGGTTCGTACGGATCGAAGCCCGTCGCCACCACGATCGCGCCGACGCTGACGTCAATCGTCTTTGGCTCATCCTTGAGCACGATCTCTTTGCCATCCACCTTGAGCGGATGGTCAAGGTAATACTCCCAATCCACTGCCGCAACGGGGGGATAGCAGCCAGGATACGCGCGGTAGATCACCTTGCGCTCGGTCATGCCGTAGTTGAACTCATCTGGCACCAGCCGCTGGCAGGCGGCAACCAACGCATCGGAATTTTCCTGATCGGCGCCACGCGCGTGCTGGAGAACCCGCACGCCATAGTTGCCGACGTAGCCCGTCACGCCTTTGACCTCCGCCTGGGTATAGACCGTGATATTCGGATGCGCGACCACCTTCTCGATCAACGCGTGCAACAGCGTGCGCGCGTCCTCGCCCGTCGGGAAGACGGATTCCAACTGCGCCATGCGTCCGCCCAGGAAGGGGGACTTTTCGACCAGCACCACGCGCAGGCCCTGACTGGCGATGTCGAGCGCGGCGCGCAGTCCAGCGACGCCTCCTCCGATGACGAGTGCCTGCTTCTCCGCTTCGAGTCGGATCGGTTCGAGCGGCTGGAGGTGACGCGCCTTGGCGATGCCCGAAGCCATCAGGTGCATGGCTTTGCAGGTCGCGCCGTCGCAGTCGCAGGTATGCACCCACGAGTCCTGCTCGCGCAAGCCGATGTGATGATACAGGTAGGGATTCAATCCCGCGCGCATGACCGTGCCGCGGAAGGTCGCTTCATGGAGCGAAGGGGCGCACGCGCCGATGACGACGCGGTTGACGCCCAACTCTTTGATGTCCTGCTCGATCTGCGATTGCCCCGCGTCGGAGCAGAGCGACATGTTGGTGCGCGAGACGACCACATCGGGCTGGGTCTCCATCACTTTGGCGACCTGCTCGCATTTGACGGTGTGACTGATGTTCCCGCCACAGTAGCAGGTGTACACGCCGATCTTAAGATTCTCAGGCATACGCCACCTCCTGTTGCGGGACGGTCATGCCCGTTTTTTCTCGAATGTAAGATGAAGCCGCGGATGCCGCAGATCCCGCTGTGACGATGCTGTCCACGATGTCCATTGGGCCGCCCGCCGCGCCAGTGACGAAGATGCCTGGGCGCTGGGTCGCGCTCGGGGAGGCGTTGATGGCTGGGAGGGAGATAAAACCATCCGAAGACGGAAGCAGGTTGAAGGTCGAGGGAGAGGCGGTGGGGATCATCCCGAGGGAAAGAACGACGAGGTCGTGAGTCCGCTCGATGATGCGCCCCTCCTCCGTCAATTCTACTTTGACAATGGGGTTATGCTTTTCGTCTTCGCGGATGCTTGCCACTTTGCCGCGTATAAATTCCACGCCCATCGCTTTGGCGTTTTGGTAGAACTGCTCGTAGCCTTTGCCGAAGGTGCGGATGTCCATGTAATAGATGGTGACTTCGGCGAGCGGCAGCGCGCCGTTGATGAGCATGGCTTGTTTGATGGCGTACATGCAGCAGACGCGGGAGCAATATTCGATGCCTTGCGTTTGGTCGCGGGAACCCGCGCATTGGACGTACGCGATGGTGGTCGGCTCCATGCCGTCGCCTGGACGGAGGACGCGACCATATGGACCCGTGGGCGCGAGGAAGCGTTCCATCATCAACGGGTCGATCACGTTGGGGAGTTTGCCCGCGCCGTATTCTTTCTTCGCGCCGAGTTGGGTTAACTCGAAGCCTGTGGCGAGAACGATGGCGGTGGTTTCGATGGAGAAGGTCTGCGGCTGTTGGGTGAAGTCCACCGCGTTGACGGGGCAGGCTTTTTCGCATTTGCCGCACAGGAGGCAATTGTCAATATCGAGCACGGCTTTTTGTGGAACGGCGGTGGAGAACGGCACGCGGATGGCGCGATATGCGCCGAGTCCGCGATCAAACGTGCTGGGTACGGTGATCGGACATTCGTACTCGCACTGGCGGCAACCCGTGCATTTGCTCTCGTCCACGTAGCGCGGCTTTTGCATGACAGCGACGCCGTAACCCGCGCCGCTCTCTTGAATGGATTGCACTTCACAATAGGTGAAGAGTTGGACATTGGGATGATGCGCGACCGCCGACATTTTCGGCGTGGTGATGCAGGAACAGCAATCCAGCGTGGGGAAGACTTTGCTGAGGGTGATCATCTTGCCGCCGATGCTGGGTTCGCGTTCGACCAGCGCGACCTGGAAACCCTGGTCGCCGAGGTCGAGCGCGGCTTGCATGCCTGCGATCCCGCCGCCGATAACGAGCGCGTCCACTTTGAGGTTGTTCATGCGTTCGCTCCTTGTGCAGATGCAGAAGCGGCGCGCGCGGCGAGTTCGCTCTTCACGAAGCCAATGCCTTTCAGCAGTTCCGCCATCTGGGTCACTTCCTTGAGGAAGGGTTTGACGCAGACGGTGCAGATAGCGGCCAGCCGCAGTCGGCGGATGTCAAGGCCGCGTTCCTTCATCAGCGCGTAAGTCTGGTTGATGAGTTTGGCGGTGCCTTCGGCTTCGACCTTGTAGGGGCTGTCGGTGCCGCTGTACATGAGGATGATCCCGTCAATGCCGCGCTCGAAGGCGCGGATGAAAAACTCGGGCGGGAACATGACAGGACACATGACGGGCAGGATGTAGGTGTTGGCGGGGTAGTCCACGTGGGATTGTCCCGTCGAGTCCGCGCCCGCGTATCCGCCCGCCAGCGTGGCGAGGATCAGGATCTTGGGTTGGGGAGGGGGGATGGGTTGAGCCATAATCGAATCCAATCGTTTTCCCTCACCCCCGTCCCCTCTCCCACTGGGAGAGGGGTGCAGGGGTGAGGGCTAGATTATTTCCCGCGGCGGATGAAGAGCCGCTCGTAGCCCTCGCCTGGCAGGGTGCCGAGAAATTCGTGTCCGACCTTTTCGCACCAGCGCGGCATGTCGTTCTTGGTGTTGGCGTCGCCCGACCAGATCTCGAGCACTTCGCCGACCTTGACGGTGGCGATGCCTTTCTTGGCTTCGAGCAGGGGACCGGGGCAGGACATGGCGCGCGCGTCGACAACTTTCGCGGCCTGGATGGTGGTCAGTTCGGGGGTGGTCATAAGATTCTCCTTTTGTGAATCGAATTTTGGTCAGATGTAGGAATTTTCTGTCAATTCAATTTTTGGACTGTTATTCAACGCGGGGCAATTCTTCACGGTTTCGTTATCGAGGAGGTGGTAGAAAATGTTCTGGTGCTCGCGGCGGGTCTTGACCATTTTGTTGAACTCCAGGATGCGGAGATGATGGGAGGTGCTTGGCAGGGAGGCGCCGATGGCCTCTGCGATTTCGGTGACAGTCCGTTCCCTTTCCGCCAGGAACCACAAGATCAGGATGCGCTGTGGATTGCCCATGATCCGACAATGCGCCGCCTGGCGCTCGGCCTGTTGCAGGGTTTCGGAGGAGAGGTTGGGGTTCATGGTGTATTTCACAAGTTGATTAATTCATATATAGGTTAACCTCCTCCCTCAGCCGCAACAAGTGACAGGCGTCACAAACGACAATCTATTTCTCTATAACCGGGTATAGAAAAGGCTTATACCCCCAGACAACGCGCCTGCTCCAAATAAAAATAGCCGCCAACCGTGTCAAACAGGATAGGCAAGATGTTCAGGATGAACCTTTTTCTGGATTCCACACCGTAGCCGCAGCGTGTATAATTTCCTTATGCTACACCTGCTGCGCACCAAGATCGGTGTTCCCCCTGCCCGCCCAAAACGGGTGGAACGCGCGCGGCTGGTCGAGCGCGTCCGCGAGGGAATGTTGCGCGCATGTACGATGGTTGTTGCGCCGGCCGGGTTTGGCAAAACGACCCTGTTGGCAGATTGGGCGCGGGAGAGCGATTTCCCCGTAACCTGGCTTTCGCTCGAACCTGCCGACCGCGCCCCGGAGCGATTCCTTTCCTACCTCGTTTACGCCCTCCAGCAGGTCTCCCCGCAGGCCGGGCAGACCGCCCTGGCCCTGCTGCAAAGCGGCCGGGCGGTATCCGACGAAGCCGTCCTGCTCTCCCTGCTCAACGACCTGGACGACATCCCGGCTGATTTCGCCCTCATCTTGGACGATTACCACAGCGTCGACAGCCCAAATATCAACGGAATCATTGATTTTTTGTTGGACCACCGTCCGGCGCACATGCGCCTCGCCATGACCAGCCGCATTACGCCGGGACTCTCGCTGGCCCGCCTGCGCGCCCTCGACCAGGTGGTAGAAATCGACGCCGCCGACCTGCGCTTCACCCCTGACGAAATCCGCGCCTTCCTGGAACAGATCATGGGCGCGCAACTGACGCCCCAACAACTCCGCAGCCTGGCGCATTCGACCGAAGGCTGGGCGGTCGGCCTGCAACTGGCGGGACTGGCCCTCGCCCGGCAGACCGAAAACTGGCAGTCGCTGGCCGGGCAGGAATACATCTTCGACTACCTCGCGCAGGAAGTCCTGCGCCGCGAACCGCCCGACGTGCAGGAATTCCTGAAGATGACCGCCCTCTTCGACCGCTTCTGCCTGCCGCTGCTTGAATACCTGTTTGCCGCCAGATCGGAGCCTACAAATGGAGACCAGGCCGGGCAGGACGCCGCAGAAACTACTCCCTACTCTCCAATCCCCACGCTCTCTTACATCGAACACGCCAACCTGTTCCTCGTCCCCCTCGACCAGACCTGGTACCGCTACCACTCCCTGTTCACCGACTTCCTGCGCAAACAGGTCACACCCGAACAATCTGCCCCGCTCTACCGCACTGCCAGCGACTGGTTCGAGCGAAACGGCTTGCTCGACGAGGCCATCCACTACGCCGTTCACGCCGCCGACTACGAGCGCGCCGCCGACCTGCTCGAAGGCCATTACCGCCACATGCTCCAACGCGGCGAGCAGGCCGCCATTGCCGAGTGGCTTGCCTGCCTGCCGCCCGAATTGCTCGAAGGGCGTCCCGCCCTGTGGCTGGCGCGCGGTTGGGTCAGCCTGATCGCCTTCGACACAACGCAGGTCGTCTCGTGCATCGAAAAAGCCGGGAGGCTTGCCCCTCCAACCCCGGCCGGTGACCTGGTGCGCGGCGAGATAAAATTCCTGCGTTTCCTGTGCGAAATCTTCGCCGGCCAGGTCTCGGCCGCAGATCGAATTGCAGACACTTTCACCCTGGTTGACGAACAAGATGACTTCTTACACATCCTGTTGCACTTTAACCTCGGCCTGCACCACGTCATGCAAGGACGCACCGCCCAGGCCGTAGAGTCTTTCAGCGAAACCCTGCGCCTGACCGCCGCCATCCAAAACCCGCTGGTCGCCATCATCGCCCACACGCAACTGGGCGAAACCCGCCAACTGCGCGGCGCGCTGGGCCTGGCCGAGCGCACCTTCCAGCAGGCCATCCGGTACGCAAAAGAGACCCTCGGCGAGCATACCGTCCTGCTGGGCATGCCCTACATCAGTTACGCCGAACTGCTGCGCGAACAGAACCGCTTCGACCAGGCCATCCGTTACGCCGAACAGGGCATTGCTTACTGTCAGGTCTGGCAGCCCGTTGCCAGCATGGACGGTCACATCAGCCTGGCGCGCCTGCTGGCCGCCCAGGGCCGCTGGGACGAGGCCTACGCCCGCCTCGAAACCGCCATGCAGTTGGCCGAGACCAATGTCTCGATCCTCGACGACACCTTCATCGCCATCCAACTGGCGCGCCTGTCGTTGTTGCAAGGCGACCTGGCGCGCGCGACGCAGGTCATCCAGGCTTATGGATTGGAAAAACCGCTTGATGAGACCTACTACCACCTGTGGGAACTCTCCCAATTGGTCCTGCTCCGCGCCAAAACGCTTGCGCTTCCATCCGACCCCGGGCCTGCTCCGGCCGTCGCCGAGGCCTTGTCCACGCTGATGGCGGGATCCGAGCGCCGCGAGCGGATGACGCCTACCATTGAAGCCCTCGTCTTGCGCGCCTACGCCCTGCACGCCGCCGGGCGGCACGCCGAAGCCGCCGCCGACTTGTCCCGCGCCCTGACCCTGGGTGCGCAGGGCGGTTACGTGCGCATCTTCGCCGATGAGGGCAAATCGCTCCTTCACCTTCTGCAACAATACCGCCCTCAAATCCACGCCCCGCATTCCTACTTCGACCAGATGCTTGCCATCCTGCGCCGCGAACTCGACACGCCTTCTCTTCAACCTGCCAACCTGCAACCTGCAACCGATATGCCCCTCACCCGCCGTGAACTCGACATCCTGACCCTGCTGGCCGCCGGCAAGAGCAACCAAGAGATCGCCGCCGAGCGCGTGTTGTCCCTCAACACCGTCAAAAAACACGTCGCCAACATCCTGGGCAAACTTGGCGCCGCCAACCGCACCCAGGCGGTGACGGTAGCCCGCGCGCAGGGATGGATTCCATGACCCCGAACCAACAGGAGCCACCCGCTATGCCTGATGCACCTATTCCATATTTGAGCGACCCCTCCGGCCAGGAACATCCCTTGCGCAGCGCCGTCAACCGTATGGGACGGGCGGTGGAGAACGAGATCGTCATCCTGGAGAAACGCGCCTCGCGCGAACACGCCGTCATCCGCCGCGAGGGACGCAAGTTCATGCTCGAGGACCTGGGCAGCACCAACGGCACCTTCCTTAACGGGGAGAGGCTCCAGTCGGCTGTCCAGTTGCGAGACGGCGACCAGGTCAAAATCGGGGAAGTTCCGTTCACCTTCCACGACCCGGAAGGCACGTCGGCGGAGACGCCCTTCCCGGAGTTGGAGGTCAACCGCGAGGCCGCCGAAGTCCGCGTGAACAGGCGGCTGGTCAGCCTGTCATCCAAAGAGTTCGCGCTTCTGGTCTTCCTGCACGAAAACCGCGGGCGGGTGTGCTCGAAGGACGAGATCGGGCAGGTGGTGTGGAGCGAGTACCAGACCGGCATCTACGATTACCAGATCGAGAACCTGGTGCGCCGCCTGCGCACCAAGATCGAGAGCGATCCCAACGCGCCGCAGTTGCTGGTGACCCTGCGCGGATTGGGGTACAAACTGGTCGGTTGAGCCGCCGGATGCGTGGGGAGCCGGTAGCGGCTTGTTAGCCAGCGGATAGGTACGGGAACCGGGGGGATGGTATCATCGAAACAGAACGGAGAGAGTTGTGTCAGCATTCACCCTGGAAGGGAAGACGCTCGGAAAATATCGCGTGCTAGAGGCGCTTGGGCGCGGCGGCATGGCGCAGGTCTATCGCGGCTACCACCCGCAGTTGGAGCGCTACGTCGCCATCAAGGTGCTGCGCGCCGACCTGGTGGAGCAAGAGGAATTCCTGGAACGCTTCCGCCGCGAGGCGCACGCCGTCTCCGGATTGCGGCACCCCAACATCGTGCAGGTCTACGACTTCGACGCGCAAGACGATGACTACTACATGGTCATGGAACTGCTCGAAGGCGATACGCTGCGCGCCCGGCTGAACGGCTACCGCGTCCAGAAACAGCGTATGCCGCTGGCCGAGATCGCGCGCATCCTGGCTGATGTGCTGGGCGGGCTAGACTACGCCCACAGCGAAGGCCTCATCCACCGCGACCTCAAACCGGCCAACATCATGCTCACCAAAAAGGGCCAGGCCGTGCTGACGGATTTCGGCATTGCCCAGATCATGGGCAGCACGCAGGTCACGGTTTCGGGCGCGTTGATGGGCACGCTCAACTACATGGCCCCCGAACAGGGCTTAACGGGACAGTGCGACGCGCGCAGCGACGTCTACTCGCTGGGCATCGTGCTGTACGAAATGCTGACCGGCTACACGCCCTTCGACGCGGATACGCCGCTGGCGATCTTGATGAAGCACCTGAATGACCCGCTGCCGCTCCCGTCTCAACTGGACCCGCACCTGCCTCCGCTTTTCGAGGGGGTCGTGCTCAAGGCGCTCGCCAAGTCCCCCGAAGACCGCTTCCAGGGCGCGGCGGAAATGGCTGCGGCGCTCCAATCTGCGGCGCAGGGACTTCCCGACGGGGCACGCCCGGCCATCCCACCGCCCGGCGGCATCGCCCCGCAGGTGGTCTTCTCCGGCGACTCGCGCCGCCGCATCGCAGACCGTCGTTTCGCCAGCGAAGATACCGACCGGGAGATCAGGCCGCTGGTCCCGCCTGGAAGCGCCCCCTCCCCGGCCGGGTCGTTACCCCTGAGCCGCGTGTTCGACAGCCCGCCCTCCGCGCTGGGAGCGATCATCACCAGCCTGGGCTCGTTCGTGCTCTTCAACGTTTTTGCGGCCATGCTACTCTCCAGCACCGGGCTGAACCTGTACCGGACGGGCTGGGCGTTCGAAATTTTCCTGGCGGCGGCTTTCTTCACCCTGTTGGCCTGGGCGATCCAAAAGCCCTGGCTGTTGACCCCCGCCATCATCCTGCTCGGCAACGCGGTCATCCTGGCCTGGTGCGCGCTGACGGGCCGCTGGCAGGACTGGGCCTTCCTATGGATGCTGGAGCCGCTGACCATCGCAGCCGCCATCCTGACGCCGCTTGCCCTGCAAAAACGCCCGGAAGGCGGCCCAAACCTGACGCGCGCCTCCAGCCTGTACCTGACATTGCTGGCGATGTTTTTGGCCATCGGCGCATGTTGGTTTTCCTTTATTTTCAGTCTTTTTCGTTGATACGGAGGTTTTCCATGAAAGTCGAACGTTCCCTCTCCCTGATCTTTGGATTGGCGCTGGTCGCCATCGGCGCCATCAGCCTGCTGGGCAACACCTTGCTCACCCTGCAAGCCTGGCGGCTCTGGCCGCTGACGGTCATCATTGCCGGAATCGCGCTGACCATCCCCGGCTTCTTCGGCCTGAAACAGCGCGGGTTCGGTTCCTTTTTCATCCCCGGCATCCCGCTGCTGACGACCGGCGGCATCCTGATGCTGGCCAGCCTGCTGGACAATTGGGAGATCTGGGCGCTGGCCTGGCCCCTGGAGGTCATCAGCCTGGCGCTTGGCTTTGCCCTGGCCGCCATCTTCATGCGCGTGGCGGGACTGGCCATCCCGGCCATCATCATCGGCGTCAACGGGCTGGTGCTGGGCTTCTGCAACCTGACCGGTCTATGGGCCGCCTGGGCGCTGCTCTGGCCGGTGGAACCGCTCTCGGTGGGGCTGGGATTGCTGGTGCTGGGATTCGTCAACCGCTCGGCGGGCGCGAAACTGGCCGGCATGATCCTGACCGGCATTGCGGGGGCCGGTTTCTTCATTGCCTCGTTCATCAGCGTCTTCAACGACTCCGTCCTGCGCTTTGCCGTGCCAGCCATGCTGGTCCTGTCTGGGTTGGTGCTGGTCGGCGCGCAATGGTTCAAGCGCGAGGAGCCGACGCCCGGC
>JBMOMO010000205.1:0-12324 GCA_049324135.1 Chloroflexota bacterium | reverse complement strand
ACAGTGGTTAGTCCCTGGTATAACAAACTGCCGAAGAATTAGTATTCGAACTTCGAGTTTCCTGTACACATTCAAGGCGGCTAATTATGGTCGGCGGGGCGGTTGCCCACCCTGCCGCCAAATGGGAGTTCCAGGACATGCTGCTGCGCGCCCGCCAGGTCAAGGAATCGACAGTTCCCTCAAGATCGCCAGCGTCTCCTGCTTGCCGCCGCTGCCGTTCTCGCCGCCCGGGCCCACACAGGAGGGACAGCCGTCGGCGCAGGGACAGGCGCTGACCAGGTCCAGCGCGCCGCCGACCAGTTGGTCGTGTAACTCGAACAGTTTCTGGCTGAAGCCGATGCCGCCCGGCGCTTCGTCGTACAACACGATGGCGGGCAGGCCGAACACGGAACCGGCCGGGTCGATGTGCAGGCCCAGGTCGCCGGGATCGCACATCAGGTAGAGCGGCGCGAGTTGGCGCAAGACCGCGCCCAGGCCCGCCAGTCCGCTCCTCATGCGTACATTCTGCTCGACCTTGCGGTGACAGGCCGGGCAGAGCGTGGCCAGGTTGTCCAGTCGGTTGGCGCGCGTAATCGCGGATTGCAGGCTCTCCTGGTTTTGCGACCCGACATCGGGAGATGCCGGACTCCGGTGCAAAAAAGAGCGGAAGGGCGTCTTGTGATGGACTTCGTGCTGGCGCTCGGTTTCCGGCGCGCCGCAGGCCTGGCAGCGGAAGTTGTCGCGCGCGCGGGCGGAGTCGCGGATGCGCGGCCAGTCGGGGCCGTAGTCGTTGGGGTCGTTGGACCAGGCCCCAGCCTGGCGCAGATGCGAGACCGTCCCTTCGGAGAGTCCCAGCCAGTAGCCGGTGGTCTGCATGTCGGACGGGGGCAGGTCGAGCGCTTCTTCCCCCAGGTTTTCGTGCGTGAACCAGCGCAGTTTCTTGAAGCCGGCCACCTGCGACGTGACCTGGATCTCGCCGTAGCCCTTTTCGCCGCCCGGCGCGGGCGCGCGTTCCAGTTCATTCAGCAATGCGATCTCTGTGCGGCGCTGCGCCTGGGTGTAGTAGTCGAGCGCGACGGCGGCCACGCTGGCAACGCGCCGTTCCAGGTCCAGATTGTGGACGAAGTATTGCTGCCCCTGGTGCATGTAGACCGCCCCCGGGTGCGTCATCCACAGCGCGCTGGACAGGTCCACCTCGCCGATGGTCCCTGGCTTGGGGTCGGCGGTTTGGATGACGACGTTCTCCGGCGAGGCCGAGCGCAGGGAGGTCCTGGCCGCCGGGTACTGGTCGGCCATCCAGTAGATTTTGTCGTTGGATTCGTGCGCTTCGCGGTTGGCCGCCAGGAATTCGAGGAACTCGTCCACCGGCCGGCCGCCGAAATGCTCGCCTTTCTGGAACGGCAACTCGAACAGGGCGCAGCGCAGGTGCTCCAGCAGGATGAGCAGGTGGTCGGGGTCGACCAGTCCCTGCTCTGGGGAGCGGCGGAAGAAATATTCGGGATGGCGCGCCAGGAACTGGTCGAGCGGGCTGGACGAGGCCACCAGCACCGCCGCAGCGGGCGCATCCCCGCGTCCCGCCCGACCCGCTTGCTGCCACGCTGAAGCGACGCTGCCCGGGTAGCCGACCAGGAGCGCCGCGCCCAGCCCGCCAATGTCGATGCCCAGTTCGAGGGCGTTGGTGGCAACGACGAGGCGGACGGAACCCTCGCGCAGTCCTTTTTCGATCCCACGGCGCTGGGAAGGCAGGTAGCCGGAGCGGTAGCCGCGCACCCCCTCCGGCCTTCGGCCACCTCCCCCATTTTCCGCTGAAGTTCGCGGAAAATGGGGGAGGCCGGGAGGGGGCGTCTCTTGCAAGTACGTCAACATAATCTCCACGCCCCGCCGCGAGCGCGCAAAGACCACGCCCTGCACGCCCGCGGACAGGACGTCCCCCGCCAGGCGCACGCTTTCGAGCAGGACGCTGGCGCGCAGGCCAAGCGCCTCGTCCACGATGGGCGGGTTGTAGAGAATGAAGTGACGCTCGCCGCGCGCGGAGCCGTCTTCGTCTACCAGCGTGACGGGGGCTTCGATCAGTTTTTCGGCCAGTTCTTGCGGGTTGCCAATCGTCGCGGAAGTGAGAATAAATTGTGGGCTGGCGCCGTAGAAGCCCGCCACGCGCTTCAAACGCCGGATGAGGTTGGCGACGTGCGAGCCGAACACGCCGCGATAGGTGTGCAGTTCGTCGATGACGACGAAACGCAGGTTCCGGAAGAAATCCGCCCAGTTGGTATGGTGCGGCAGGATGCCGGTGTGCAGCATGTCGGGGTTGGTCAGCAGGATGCGGGCGTGCTTGCGGATGGAGGCGCGGTCGCGCTGTGGGGTATCGCCGTCGTAAATGCCAGTGTTCAGTGACCGGTATTCAGTGTTCAGTGACCAGTTTTCAGTGTTCAGTGCTTGGATAACTGATAACTGGTCACTGATGACTGAATACTGATCCTGCGTCAAGGCTTTGGTGGGGAACAGGTACAACGCCCGCGCATTCTCATCTTCCAGCAACGCGGCCAGGACGGGCAGGTTGTAGGCCAGCGTCTTGCCGGAAGCCGTGCCGGTGGCAAGCGCCACGTTCCGCCCGGCGCGGGCGTGGATCCAGGCCTGGGACTGGTGGCTGTAGAGCGAGGGGATGCCAAGGCGGGACAACGCCTCCCGGAGCGGGGCAGGCAGGTCGTGGGGGAAAGGATGCGTTACCGCCGCGCGCGCGGGAGTCGTCTGCCAGGCGACGATGTTCGGCGCGACGCTTCCGTCCGCCCGCCAGCGGTCCAGCAAGCGTTCGAGGGACATGCGGTCAGCGTCCGTATGCCAGGTTGACGGCTTTCAATTGGACGCCCGCAATGGAGATTTCCAACGGCTGGCCGCGGAAACCGGCCTGGCTGGGGAGTTGCGCGAAGGCGGCCTCGGTCAGGATGATCTCGCCGGGGCCGGCAACGTCCTCGCCCAGTTTGCTGGCACGGTTGACCGTGTCGCCGAAGTAGTCCGGCCCGCCGGTGAGGAGGACGTCGCCATAGTCCATGCCGATGGAGATGCGGATGTCGAAGGGATCGTCGGCGTGGACGTTCATGGCTTCGAAGGCGGTGTTGAGTTGGATGGCCGCGCGCACCGCTGAAAGCGCGGTATCGAACATGGCAAAGCAGTTATCGGCCTCGAACTTGACGACCAGGCCGTTATGCTCTTCGATGATGGGGCGGGCGGTGAGCTGCATACGCTTGACCAGGGACAGGTAATGCACCACGCCGTATTTGCGCGTCAGCAGCGAGAAGCCCGACATGTCCAGCACAAAGACCAGTTTGCGGCGGCCAAAATCATGCCAGAGCAATTTCTCGATGCGCTTGCGTTCCCCTTCGGCCTCAGCCAGGGCATAATCCATGAGCAGTTGTTCGAAATATTGATCCATAGTTGCCTGCTTCGAAACGGCGAATGACGGTTCTTGGAATTATACCCACGAATGCCCTTGACAAGAAATAGAAAACCGTATAATATTTACTTAAATAATTAATAACTCGTTTACTATTTATGTCTGTCCGCAACGCCATTCTCGGATTCCTTGCCCAAAAACCGCGCCACGGTTACGAACTGCGCGCCGTGTTCGAGGCCGTCGTGGGCGGCGACGCCAACTGGGACGTGAAGCCGGCCCAGATCTACACCACCCTCGACCGCCTGGAAGAGGCCGGATTGGTGAAACCCACTTCCGACCTGGGCGAAGGCGACGAACCTTCGCGGCGCGTATATTCGATCACGCCGCAGGGCGATGAAGTGCTGCGCGCCTGGTTCGCCAACGGCGTGCCGACCGAGCACCAGCGCGACGAGTTTTTCGTCAAATTGATGGTGGCGCTGGCCAGCGGCGAAGCCGACCCGGCGCGCCTGATCCAGACCCAGCGCGCGCACCTGTACCAGGAACTGCACGCCGCCACGACCCAGCGCGACGCCTACGACCCGCACATCGAACTGGCGCAGATCATGTTGAGCGACAAGACCATCATGCACCTGGAGGCCGACCTGCGCTGGCTGGACATGATCGAAGTGCGCCTGGAAGCCATCCAGGACCAACCTTTCCCGCAACCCGAAATCCGCCGCCGGGGACGCCCGCGCAAGGGCAACAGCGGTTCCGAATATCCGCCTCCCGTTTCAGTGACCAGTAAGCAGTGATCGGTTTTCATAAAGAACTGTTGGTTGAATAGGCGGTGTTCGTCCGCCGTATCGAAACCAACAGGCCGCAATGATACTCTAAATTGTGGTCTCGATACGTCCCGCCACGAGCATGCGGGACTACTCGACCACCAGAAAAAATGTGAGCAACAACATGTCCCTCGTACAAACCCAAAACCTGACCAAAACCTACGGCTCCGGCGTCACGAAAGTGACCGCGCTCGATCATGTCAATATCCATATCCACGATGGTGAATTTGTCGCCATCATGGGCCCCAGCGGATGCGGCAAGTCCACCCTGTTGCACCTGCTCGGCGGGCTGGATACGCCCAGCGACGGCGCTGTCTTCATCAACGGCGCCTCCATCGCCGAGATGCCCGACGACCAGATCACCGAACTGCGCCGCCGCAAGATCGGCTTCGTGTTCCAGTTCTACAACCTAATCCCCGTCCTGACCGCCGCCGAAAACGCCGCGTTGCCGGTCACGCTGGACGGCGTCAAACCTGCCGAGGCCGACGCAAAGGCCAGGGAATGGCTGGCGCGTTTTGGCCTAGCCGACAAAGCCCTGAACCGCCCCGACCAACTATCCGGCGGGCAGCAGCAGCGCGTGGCCATCGCCCGCGCCCTGGTGGCCGAGCCGGCGCTCATCCTGGCCGACGAACCGACCGGCAACCTCGACACCCGCGCCGGGGACGAGATCGCTGCCCTGCTGCGGGATGTATCCAAGCAGTACAACCGCACCATCGTTATGGTCACGCACGACCCGCGCATCGCCGCCTACGCCGACCGCATCATCTTCCTGAAGGATGGGAAAGTGGTGGACGAGACCTTGCTGGAGAAGAAAAATGGCAACAGCAGGCCGGCTGTTGAAAAGAAGATTCAGGAGACTGGGGATTAGTTCTCCCTTTCCCCTCACCCCAACCCCTCTCCCACTGGGAGAGGGGCTAGGGGTGAGGGAGGAATAAGATCATGAACCTACAGTTAACCCTCGCCGCCCGCTACCTGGCCGGGCGAAAACTGCGCACCGCGCTCACCACACTCGCCATCGTCTTCGGCGTGCTGCTCATCTTCGGCATGAACACCGTCCTGCCCACCATGGTGGCGGCCTTGCAGGCCAACGTGCAGGGCATAGAAGGCGAAGTCGATTTCACCGTCGCCAACCTGTCCGGCGAAACCTTCCCGGAAGATGTGATCGACCGCCTGCAAAATATCGACGGCGTGCGCGCCATGACCGCCTCGCTCGACCGCGCCATCAACCTGCCGGCGGATTTCGTGGACCGCGACCCGTCCCACCCCGATACCGTGACCGCGATCCATTTGATCGGCGTGACGCCGGAGGAAGCCCGCTCGCTTCGTTCCTACCCCGTGCTGGCTGGCCGTTATCTCAGCGACTCGGATTCCGCCTCGGCCGTCATCTCGCAAACCCTGGCCAACGCATTCTCCGTCCAAGTCGGCGAGACCTTCGCCCTGCCTACCGCCTCGGGCCTGGCTGAACTGACCGTGGTCGGCATCCTGCCTGCCGACATCCTGCCTGGCAACGAGAAGGTGCTGGTCAACCTGCCGCAGGCGCAAAAGATGACCGGCGAAGCGGGCCGGGTCAACCTGATCGAACTGAACGTGGAGGCCTTCGCCGACCAGGCGCGCCGCGCCGAGATCCAGGCGAATATCGAGGCCGCGCTGGGAGAGAACTACCAGGTCGGCGGCTTGATCAGCGACGATGAAATGTTCGCCGTCATGGAACTGGGCCAGGTCGCCCTCAGCCTGTTCGGCGTGCTGGCGCTCTTCATGGGCGGCTTCATCATCTTCAACACCTTCCGCACCATCGTGACCGAACGCCGCCGCGACATCGGTATGCTGCGCGCGCTGGGCGCCACCCGCCGCATGGTACTCGGCGTCATCCTGGCCGAGGGACTGTTGCAAGGGCTGATCGGTTCGGCGCTCGGCCTGTTGCTGGGCTACCTGCTGGCGGTGGGCGTGCTGAACGTGGCCCAGGGCCCAATCAGCATGTTCATCAACCTGCAACTGGGCGCGCCGGTCATCTCGCCGGGGTTGGTCGCGGTTTCGGTCTTCCTGGGCGTGGGCGTGACCGTGCTGGCCGGGCTGTTGCCCGCCTGGAACGCCAGCCGCATCACCCCGCTGGAAGCCCTGCGCCCGTCGTTGGCCGAGGGGCAGTTCAAACGACGCGCTGGCAGGGGATTCTTCGCCGGCGCGGCGATCCTCGTTTTAACGGTAGCAGCCATCTTGTCGGGAAGAGCCGCGTTGATCGTCCCCGGCGGCGTCCTGTTCCTGGTCGGGCTGGCGCTGGTTGCGCCCGCGCTGGTGCGTCCGTTCGCCAGCCTGTTCGGACGGGTCACGGCCTGGGCGACGGTCCGGCAGGGCATCGGCGGCCTGGCGCAGTCCAGCCTCACCCGGCAACCGGCGCGCGTGGCGGTGACGGCCTCGGCCAGTATGCTCGGGCTGGCGGTGGTCGTGGCGGCCGGCGGACTGGTCTCCAGTATGTCTGGGACGATCTTCGATTGGGTGCGCTTTAGTTTCGGCAGCGATTACCTGTTCATCCCGCCTTCGATTGCGCTGTGGAGCAGCAACGTGGGCGCCGCGCCGTCCTTTGCGGAAGACCTGCGCGGGGTGGAGGGCGTGGAGGCGGTCAGTACCTTGCGTTTCGCTTCCTCGAAGTTGGACGGCCTGGCGGTTTCGGTGCTGGGGATCGAGCCGGTCGCCTTCGAGCGGGTAAGCGGGTTGTATTTCACGCAAGGGGATGAAGCGGCCTATGACAAGTTGGCGTCCGGACGGAACATGATCGTCAACAGTTCATTCCTGTTGGCAACCAGCGTCAAGGTGGGCGATACGGTCGAATTGCTGACGGCGGACGGGCGCGCGCCTTACACCATCGTGGCCGAAGGCAGCGACCTGCTGAACGCCAAGGTGACCACCGCCTACATCTCGCAGGCCAACCTGGAAGCCGACTTTGGGGCGACCGAGGATGTCTTCCTGCAACTGAACCTGGAGCCGGGCGCGGACCGCGCGGATGCGGATGCGGCCATCCAGGCGCTGGCCTACGATTATCCCCAGTTCAAGGTGGTCTCGGGCGCGGACTATGTCGGCGCGCTGGAGGCCCAGGCCAAGGCGGCCTTCAGCGCCATCTACATCGTCTTTGCGGTGCTGGCCTTCCCCTCGCTGATCGCCATGCTCAACACGCTGACTATCGGTGTGCTGGAGCGCACGCGCGAGATCGGCATGATCCGCGCGGTGGGCGGGACGCGCAGGCAAATCCGGGATATGGTGGTGGTCGAGGCGCTGCTGCTGGCCGCCATCGGGACGGCCTTCGGCATCCTGGGCGGGCTGTACCTGGGTTACGTTTTCGTGAAGGGCATCGAGGTGGTCTTCCCGCTGGGCTATTTCTTCCCGGCCAGCGGCATCCTGGCGGCGATTGCCTTCGGGCTGCTGTTCGGCGCGCTGGCGGCGGTTATCCCCGCGAGACAGGCGGCAAGGATGGATATCGTTGCGGCGCTGCGATATGAATGAAAGCCCTCATACCAACCCCTCTCCCTGAGGAAGAGGGCGAGGAAAACAACAGGGCAGCCTGCCGGGATGGAGGCTGCCCTGTTTTGTAGACAAGGTTTGAAACGGGTATAATTCCTATTATGAAGAAGATAGAATCAAAGTTGCTTTTAGGTGATTGTTGCATAAAACTCAAAGAACTTAAAGATAACTCTGTTGATTTAATTTTCACATCGCCTCCTTATGCAGACAGCCGGACAAATACATATGGCGGCGTTAGTCCAGATAAGTATGTAAATTGGTTTTTGCCAATCTCGCAAGAATTATTGCGCGTCCTTAAGCCAGATGGGACATTTGTCCTTAACATAAAAGAGAAGGTCGTAAACGGTGAACGCCATACTTATGTGATTGAATTGATTCTAGAAATGCGAAAACAGGGCTGGCTTTGGACAGAAGAATTTATCTGGCACAAGAAAAATTCATATCCAGGAAAATGGCCGAATCGTTTTCGCGATTCATGGGAACGTTTATTGCAGTTCAACAAAAAGCACAAATTCAACATGTATCAAGAAGAAGTTATGGTTCCCATGGGGGATTGGGCAGACAGGCGATTGAAAAATCTAAGTGCAACGGACAAAGTACGTGATCCTTCCCGTGTGGGTAGCGGGTTTGGTAAACGTATTGCGAACTGGATTGGTCGCGACAAGGCTTATCCAACCAATGTTCTCTATCTCGCTCCTGAAACCAAAAACAGAAATCATAGCGCGGTATTCCCGGAAGGGTTGCCTGAATGGTTCATAAAGTTGTTCACTAAAGAAGGGGATTGGGTTCTTGACCCATTTATGGGCTCAGGAACAACCCTACGTGTAGCACAAAGAATGCAACGGAACACGATAGGAATTGAAATATTGCCAGAGTATTTTGATCTTGCCCAAAGAGACATTTTTCCAACAGTCGAATATCGTCCAATTCAACCGGCTCTGCTAGAGAAAAAGGGAAATTATGACATCACTGAATCAAAATGATGTTGTTCAATACGTGGAAGCAAATGTTGGCGAATTCCACAATCGAAGATTGCAGGGACTTAACGACTTACGCCTCAATGTTGTTCTACGAAAGAAAAACCCCTACCTTTTCAAAGCAAAGAACATTCTAACCGGTGAAGAACTTGTCAGGACTTTGTTAGATGCACATTTATCATCACAGGAAGAGACCATTTTTGGCGAATTCTTGGAAGGCCTGGCAATATTTGTTTGTAACAAGGTCTATGACGGCAGAAAATCTTCAGCGGAAGGCATTGATTTAGAATTCGAGAAAGAAGGAAAACTGTACATTGCCTCTGTAAAATCTGGCCCAAACTGGGGGAATAGCAGGCAGGTTAGCAAAATGAAAGATGATTTTCGAAAGGCAAAAAAGGTTCTTGGTACCAGCGGCGGCATAAGGGATGTAGTTGCAATAAATGGCTGTTGCTATGGACGAGATAGAAGACCCAATAAAGGTGATTACTATAAATTATGCGGCCAGGCCTTTTGGGAATTTATTTCTGGAAGTGAGAGTTTGTATATTGAAATTGTTGAACCTTTAGGTCATCGGGCTAAAGAACGAAATGAAGAATTTATACTTGCTTATGCGAGAGTTGTGAATGAGTTTGTTCGAGAATTTTCCGATCAATTTTTTACACCAACCAATGATATCGATTGGGAAAAACTGGTGAAATTCAATTCAGGGAGAAAATAACGTGACTGAATTACGCGGCACAGTCAGGCTTGGAAGACTCAAAAGAATTCAACAAGTTCTATATTATTACCGCCATCCTGATGAAGCGCCTTTTGAATTAGACGGAAAAAATGAGTTTGTCTATATCCGTAAGGGGAGAGGACAAAGCATACCAGTGTGTTTTGATGTCGGTTATTGGGATTTGGAAAAATATTTCAAATTAGCTTTCCTTGAGAAGATAACCGAAATTAATAGCGGTAACCTACGTTCAAGTTGATTTCTTGGGCACGTCTTATCGCAAACATGTACTGTCTTGTTTTCCAACAAGTCAGTACTTTCGTGGTCGTGTGGCCTGTCCGGTCGGCATCCAGCCCTTTTGACGGCGGCGGTTGACTCGACAGGGGAAATGGAAATTCCCAAGATTATAGGTTGACAATATCATATGTTAGCAGTAACATATGATACATGTAACAACCAAGGAGGTCCCCCATGTCCATCAAACACATTGTCTTAGGCTACTTGGGTTGGCAGCCCATGACCGGCTACGATGTCAAGAAGATGATCGCCGCTTCCGAGATCCTGCCCTGGACGGCCAGCAACAACCAGATCTACCAGGCGCTGGTCGACCTGCACAACGACGGCTGGGTCACCAAGAGCATCGAGGAACAGATCGGCGCACCCAACCGGCACGTGTACACCATCACGGACGCAGGCCGCCAGGCGCTCAGGGACTGGGTGGCGAGCGAGCCGGAAGCCCCGCACACCAGGAAGCCCTTCCTGCATCAACTCATGTGGGCGGACGGGCTGGATGCGCAGGAACTGGACGCGCTGCTCGAAGCCTACCTGAACGCCGTCGGCGAAAAACTGTTCTTCCTGCGGGTACAGGCCGACGAAAGACCCAATATGCCCGGGCGCACCCCGCGCGAGAAATACCTGTGGGACATGATCCACAAGAACTGGATCGCCCAGTACGAGACCGAACTGGGTTGGATCCGGCAGGTGCGCCAGGAATTAGGGGAAATGGAAGCCGCTCGCCAGTGGGCGAAAGCGTGATAAGCGGCAGGGAGTAGAGAAAAGAGAGCAGTGCTTTGGATCACTGTTCTCTTTTCTCTATTTTACCGCCTCGATAATCTCCGCCGCCAGATCATAGCGATGGAACTGCGGCATCATATAAATCCCCTGCGCCCAGCCCTTGATCCCCTCGATCAACTCCACCGCCAACTCCACGCCCACGCGCGCGCCACCCTCGCCGGCGGCTTCGATGCGCTGAATAAATTCATCCGGGATGAAGACGCCCGGCACCTCGTTGTGCAGGAATGCCGCGTGGCGCGCGCTGACCAGCGGCAGGATGCCCGCCAGCACCGGCTTGCCCAGCGGGCCGTGCTTTGCCGCGTACCCTTCCAGCAGTTTCGGCCCGTCATCCGGGCGATAGATCGGCTGCGTCAGGAAAAAGTCCGCGCCGTTCAGCGCCTTGCGGCGCAGGTTCTTGATCTCGCGCTCCGGGTCGGCCGGGCACAGGTTGAGCGCCGCGCCCACGAAGAACACCGTCGGCTGGCCGATGCTGGTCCCCGAATGGTCCACGCCCGCGTTGAAGCCCTGTTTGATGAGTTTGATCAGCCCCGACGGCGCCAGGTCGTAATTGTCCATCGCTTCCGGGTAATCGCCGATGGAAGTCGGGTCGCCCATCACCACGAACACATTGCGGATGCCGAGCGCGTGCGCCGCCAGCAGGTCGCCCTGCACGCGCAGCAGGTTGCGTCCGCGCGTGGGGAAATGCAGGGTCGTATCCACGCCCACCTGCCGCCGAAGAACGTCACACACCGCCCAGGCCGACATCCTCATGCGCGCCATGGGACTGTCGGCCACGTTGATCACGTCCGCGCCGGAATCGTGCAGGAGCGAAGCGCCCGCCAGCAACTTGTGGGTAGACAGACCGCGCGGCGGACTCATCTCCACGGCCACGGAAAACTTCCCGTCCGCCAGTCGCTGCGCGAAAGGCGACGGCGCTTCTTCCTGGACCTCGACCTGCTCGGCGCTCCCGGCGGCTTCGACCTCGGCCTCCGGCGGCGGGCAGCCCTGCGGGTACTTGTCCAGCGCGGCGCGCATGGAGGCGATGTGCGCGGGCGTGGTGCCGCAGCAACCGCCGATGACGCTGGCGCCCGCCTGGCAGAACGAGAGCGCGTACTCGCCGAAGTAATCCGCCGGGGCGGGATACATGATGCGCCCGCCGACCTGCTCCGGCCAACCGGCGTTGGGTTTCACCCACAGGTATGGTCGTTTGTAGGGGCGGGTCCCAGAGCCGCCCTCAGCAGGGATCGCATCCCTCATCGCCTTCAAAATACGCAGCAACTGCGACGGCCCGCCCGAACAGTTGACGCCGATCACATCCGCGCCTTCTTCGGCCAACGCGCGCGCCACCTTAGACGGGTTGTCGCCCAGCAGGGTAACGTCATCGCGCGTGAACGTCACCGAAGCGACGATGGGGATGGGGGCAAGCCCCCTCCCGACCTCGCGCGCCGCGCGCACGGCTTCCTTGATCTCGTACAGGTCGCTGACGGTCTCGATCACGATCAGGTCCACGCCCGCTTCGGCCAACGCCGAAATCTGCTCGGCAAAGGCCGCGCGCGCATCTTCGAGCGACACCCGCCCGTAGGGCGCGATGCGCACCCCCAGCGGGCCAACGTCGCCCGCCACGAAAACGTCCTTGAACGAGGCCGCCGCCACGCGCCGCGCCAGTTCCACGCCGGCCTGGTTGATCTCCGCAACTTTATCTTCCAGGCCATGCCGCGCCAACTTGTAACGGTTCGCGCCGAAGGTATTGGTCAGGACCAACTGCGCGCCCGCGTCGATGTACGCGCGGTGCACCTCGGCCACCGCGGCGGGATTGGTGAGATTCAATTCGTCGAAACACTGCTCGAAGCCGATCCCGCGCCCGTGCAGCACGGTGCCCAT
>JBMOMO010000204.1:0-12337 GCA_049324135.1 Chloroflexota bacterium | reverse complement strand
GCCGAATCGCGCCTGGTGCGCGACGCCGTGGTGCCGATGGCCGCTTACGCGGCGGTGACAAACCAACTGAAAGTCGGTTCGGGCGTCATCAATAACTGGACGCGCAATATCGGATTGCTGGCCGCCACTTTCCTGACGCTGGATGACCTGGCGCCCAACCGCGTCATTTGCGGAATCGGCGCCTGGTGGGATCCGCTGGCGGGCAACGTCGGCATCAAACGCACTAAGCCCCTGACCGCCATGCGCGAGACGGTCGAAGTGCTGCGCCGCCTGCTCAACATGGAGCGGGTCACCTTCCACGGCGATTTCATCCACGTCAACGAGATCGAACTGGACGTAGTACATGGACGCCGCGAGCCGCGCAATGTCCCGATTATGATCGGCGCGACCGGCGAAAAGATGATGGAACTGACCGGCGAGATCGCCGACGGCGCCGTGCTGAACTACTGCGCCCCGCCCGAACAGAACGACCGGACGCTGGAACTGCTGGAAAAAGGCGCCAGGAAAGCCGGGCGGAAACTGGAAGACATCGACCGTCCGCAACTGATCGTCTGCTCGGTGGACGAGGAGCACGATAAAGCCATCGACGCATCGAAAGCGCTACTGTGCCAGTACCTGGCGCAGCAACCGCACATCGCCGAATCATCCGGCGTATCCGAGGATGTGATCGCGGAAATTCAGTCCATCCTGGGTTGGCCGGCCACCAAGGAGCAGATCGAAAGGGCCAAGCACCTCGTCCCAACCGAGTTGGTGTACAAGATCACGGCCTCCGGCACACCCGACGAAGCGCGCGCCAAAGTCAATGAGTACGTCAAGCGCGGCTGCACCTGCCCGATCCTGTACTCCGCGGGCGGGAGCATGAAACTGTTGATCGATACTTTTGCACAGAATTAACCCCATGCCGCCGCGCCCCCACTACCCCATGCCCGATTTCTTCCGCGCCGCGCTCGAGGCGCGCAACCTGATGGAGGCTTACCGGTCGCGCCCGCCTTATCAGCAAAACGATTACATCGGCTGGATCATGCGCGCCAAACTGGAAGCCACCCGCCAAAGGCGGCTGGAGCAAATGTTGGACGAACTGGAAAAAGGCGGTGTGTACATGAAGATGAAGTGGGCTGGGAAATAGCACTTCCTTTCCCAAAGCAAAAGAAAAAAGCGAGGCAACGACCTCGCTTTTTTTCAATGACCCGGTCCTGTCTATCATTCCTTCGTCGTCACCTTGCCCACCACCCGGAACTCACCAGGCGCGATGCCTTTGCGTTCGGCCATGACCAGGGTCAGGAGTTGCATGGGCAGGATTTCCACCAGCGGGCGCGCCAGGTCGCTGGCAGGCGGGAGCAGGAAAGTCGGCAGGCCAGGCGCGGGTTCCACGTCCAGCCAGATAACCTGGCCGCCACTCCCCACAATATCGAATGCCAGGTTACGATTTAGGGCCGATGTAACCTGCGAACCGGCGAATAGCATGGCGCGAAAACCAGGCGCAACCAGTTCCAGCGGGCCATGTCTGAAATCGGCAGCCTGCATGCCCTCGAAAGCGCATTTTGCGGCTTCCTTGTTGATCAGCGCCCCGCACCCGACGGCGCTCATGGAGGCGCCACGCCCAAGGATGAGCAGTTCGTCGAAATCTCCCAACATGGCGTCCAGTTCACGGACGCGAGTCCCCCACTCGCCCAACCAGGCTTCCATCCTATCCGCAATAGAAAGCATCTCTTGGCGGAATGTCTCGACCTCGTATCCAGCCACCTGCCGGGCTGCAAGCAGGTTGACCGCCAACGTGTTGAGATAGGTCTTGGTGCTGACGGTGGCTTCAGGCCCGGCATGGATCGGCAAACAGATGTCCGCCGCGAGGGCCAGGGGGCTGGTCTCATCGTTGACGCAGGCCAGCAAGCAAGCCGGGAGTTGGGGACTGATCCGCTCAAGCAGATGCTTGAGTTCGGCGCTGCGCCCGGATTGGGAATTGATCCACAGCAAGGTGCGCGTTCCAACCTGTCCGCTTAAATAGTGAACAAGTTCGGCAGCGTTCACAAGAAATACCGGCACAGGCAGACCGGAAAGATGCACGTAGGCGGTAGCGCCCGCATGGTAAGACGCGCCCATCCCGGTAAGGACGATGCGGTCAAAATCACCCCCCTGGATCCGTTCAACTAACGAGCGCAAGGCGGCGGGCGAAAAAACCTGCACCGCGTTTCGCAAGGTCGCAGGCTGGGAAAGAATATCAGAAATGTAAGGGTTCATGCTTTTGCTTTCGAATACAACAGCCAGGCAGCGCGCGCCGCGCCAAACATACCGGCCTGCTGGCCGAGGATGGCAAGTTGGATCTTTACGCGCGCCGCGGGGATAATCACATCATGCCGGGCAACAACCGCCCGGATGCGCGCCTCCAGCAAGTCGTACGAGCGCAGGACTCCGCCGGTCAACACGATACAATCCGGCAGGGTCAGCATCATCAGGCTGACCAGACCAAGCCCCATATATTCAGCAGTCCGTTCGACCACTCGCAAACAGAACGCATCGCCGGTTCTGGCTACACGAAAAACGTTGGCCGCGTCAATTCGCTCCAGGTCGCCCCGGCAGTCGTCATACAAAGCGCTGGACTGCAAGCCATCCGCGCCCCGCGCAAATTGCGCAATGGCCGGCCCGGCTACCAGGCTCTCCCAGCAACCGCGCGCGCCGCAATAACATTCCGGCCCGGAAGGATCAAGGATGATGTGACCGCCCTCGGGATGCTCCCCTCCCAGCCCGCGATAGATTTCCCCGTCCAGGATCAAGGCAGTCCCCACGCCGGTTCCGATCGTGACCATAGACATGCGCGGCACGCCCCGGCCCGCTCCCACCCAGGACTCTCCCAGCGCCGCCGCGTCAGCGTCGTTTTCGAGCGCAACCGGCGCGCCGAATTTCTCCTGCAGGCGACTGACAATGTTCACATCTTCCCAGCCGGGCAAGGTGTACGGGTTCTGGATGCAACCGCGCTCGCGGTCCAAGGGGCCGGTCGAACCAACGCCCAGCGCCAGGATGGGCTGACCTGTTTGCGCAAGGACTTGAGCGACCAACTGCGCAATCTTGCGCAACCCGGATTCAGGCCCAAGCGAGGCCTCTATCGAGGTCTCCTGCCAATGGAGGAGTTGCCCGTCTGACGAAACAGCCCCGGCGCGCACGTTCGTGCCGCCCAGGTCTACGCCGATAAGGATCCCGTTTACAGAAGCCATAGGGGAAGAAACGTCACAAAGCCGCCCAGCAAGCCACACCGATCACGCCGGCGTTATCTCCCAATTGCGAGGCAACCACTTCCACTTGCTCTACCGGCATGATGTGAACGCGCTCACGGATCGTGCGCCGGATGGGATCCAACAGGAGTTCACCCGCCTGCGCCACGCCGCCGCCAATGACGATGCGGCGCGGGCCAATGGATGCACACACGTTGGCCGCTGCAATACCGATATAAAACCCGGCCTTTTCGTAAATATCCCTGGCGATCTCGTCGCCCGCCTCGGCTGCCCTGGCGATCAATTCAGGGGTAATGCGGTTCAGGTCATAGGAACACAACTCGCCGATCTGCGTGGTCAGTCCCTGCGTGACGGCTTTCATACCCATCGCTGCAATGGCTGGGCCGGATGCGTAGGCTTCTACGCAACCATAATTACCACAACCGCAACGCGGCCCGTTGAAATCGATCGCGGTATGCCCCAATTCACCGCCCGTGCCACCGATGCCCAGATGAAGTTGTCCGTTGATCACCAATCCGCCGCCAATGCCGGTGCCAACAGCAAAGACGGCAACCGTGTCCACGCCGCGCCCGGCGCCGAAACGCCATTCGCCATTTGTGATCGCGCGGACGTCGTTGAGCAGGGCAGTCCGAAGTCCGGTAAGGCGCGTGATCGTATCCCGCAGGGGTACATGCGGCCAGGTGCTGGGCAGGTTGGGCAAAAAGAGCGTCTCGCCGTTTTCCAGGTCCAACACACCAGGAACGCCGATTCCAATGCCGCCAATGTCCTCTTTGCCTAAGCCCGTTTCCTGGATCACGTGCAGGAACAGGTCGGCCATACGTTCCATCACCGCAGCATAGCCATCACGCGCCAGGGTAGGAATGCTCTCCTGGTGCAAAACGTCCCCGCTTTCGACATCTACGACAGCAGCGCGAAGGTTGGTGCCGCCCAGGTCACAGCCAATAAATTTTTTCATGCCAGGCATCCTCGAAATAGAAACGCCCCGAAGGCTGGTCGTCGACTTCTACAATCGGCTTCCTCAACCTTCGGGACGTTGACCACTTTATCTCATTAGTGGATATACGGCTTCAACACATCGCGCGACAGGTAGAAGCCGCGTTTGACCAGTTCCTCGTCGCCTTCATAGACGCGGTCTTCATGCTCGATACTGACCACGTAGTCATAGCGAGCGGCGGTGAGCGCAGCAAAGAACCTGGCCCAGTTCATGTCGCCCAATCCAGGCAAGCGCGGAACCTGCCAACCCATGCCCTGCGAGAGCACGCCATTGTTATACAAGCCCTCAAGGTCAATGTGCAGGTCCTTGGCATGGACATGGAATATCTTGCTGGCGAATTCGCGCACCACGCGCTCGTAGTCTATCATCTGCAAGATCAGGTGTGAAGGATCAAGGTTCAGTCCAAAGTTATCGTCGGGGATGATCTCCCACATCTTACGCCAGATCGCAGGGGTGCTGGCCAGGTTGTTCCCGCCCGGCCACTCGTCATAGGAGAAGATCATCGGGCAGTTCTCGATAGCAATCTTGACGCCACGCTCTTTGGCAAATTTGACAATCGGCGGCCAGATCCTGGAGTAATCTTCCAGGTTCTGCGGCACAGTCTTGTCCTTATCCTTGCCGATGAAGGTGCCAACCACGCCAACCTCCAGCAAGGCAGCCGCTTCGATGACCTTTTTCAGGTGGCCGATGACCGTTTCGCGGTGCTCAGGATCGGGGTGGAGCGGATTCGGGTAGTAGCCGAGCGAAGAAATCGTCAGTCCGTATCCATCCAACATCTTGCGGATGTCTTTCGCCCCGGCCTTGTCCAATTCAGCGACGTTGATGTGCGTGACGCCCGCGTAACGGCGGGTCGCTTTTTCGAGCGGCCAACAGGCGATCTCAATCGCCTGGAAGCCGCTTTCAGCGCCCCACTGGGCAGCCTGCTCCAGTGTATTGCCGGGCAGGGCGGCGGTGAAGAAACCAAGTTTCATGCGTACCTCCTTATCGAGTGAGACATTCTCACCTTACTTGACTTTCACCCATTTCCCTTCCTTCGCGCTCTGTTCGATGGCGCCACAAAGCCGCATTTCATAGTGTCCATCGGCAAAGGTCGGGAAGTCGGGTGTTTTGGTATAATCGCCAGCCAAAATGTAATTGTAGACTTTCATGTAAAGTTGTTTGAACGTATCCGGGAATCCCTCGTTGTGGCCGCCAGGATAGGAGGCGGTCTCTCGCGCTTCGGGCGAGAGCAAGGACGGGTCTTTCAAGAGGACCTGGTTGGGCGCTGTCCGATGGCCGACCCACAACTCATTGGGCCTCTCCGAATCCCAAACCAATGATGATTTCGACCCGTTGATTTCATAGAACAAACGGTTCTTTCGCCCAGAGGAGACCTGCGAGACCGTCAATACACCCCGCACGCCATTCTCGTAATGCAGGATAATTGTGGCATAGTCTTCGGTGTGAATGGGCTGGTCAATGTAATCTTCCGGTGTCAGAATTTTACCGGTAAAAGTCTCCAGCGGTTTGGCCGGCTTTTTACGGACAGGGTGGAAGGTCTTGAAATCTGCGTAGACCTCCTCGACGTGCAAGCCGGTGATGAAGGTCAACAAATCGAGCCAGTGCGAGCCGATGTCACCCACCGCGCGCAGGGTTCCGCCCAGCTCCGGTTCGAGGCGCCAGTTCCAATCCGTGGGAAAGAGCAGCCAGTCTTGCAGGTACGAACCTTGCAGGATGAACACGTCGCCCAGTTTCCCGCCCTGCACCATGCTACGCGCATGCTGGGTCAGCGGATACATACGGATATTGAAGTTGACGGCGTTGACCAGTCTCTTCTCTGCCGCCAGTTTGACCAGTTCAGCCGATTCCGAGACGTTCATCGCCAACGGTTTCTCGCAGACAACATGCTTGCCGGCCAGCAACGCAGCCTTGGCGTGTGGGTGATGCAAATGATTGGGCGTAGCAAGATGCACAATGTCAATATCCGGGTCTGCAAGCATATCATCCAGTGAAGCATAGACGCGCGGAATGCCCAGTTGGGCGGCTTTCTGCTCGGCCGTTTCCTTTGTGTTCTCAGCCAATCCCAACACCTGGATACCATTACGGCGTAGGCCTTCGACATGAGCCGGGCCAATAAAACCCGTTCCCGCCACGCCAACGCCAATGGTTTGCTTGGTAAGTTCTTTGGTCATAGATGAGATCTCCTTAGTAGGCTCCAGGCGTTGCATCGGGTTTGGTATTGAGCGGCTTGCCTGCTTGCTGCGCTTCAAAATCATCCATAATAGTGGCTGTCGCTGTTGCACCGCAACGCGTCACGCCAGCATCGATCACATCCAGAAGGGCGGGCAGGGTACGAACCCCGCCTGCCGCTTTGACCTGTACCTTCTCACTGACGTTGGCGCGCATCAAGCGCAGGTCTTCGAGGGTTGCGCCGCTGGGAGCAAAGCCGGTGGAGGTCTTGACCCAGTCCGCGCCTGCTGACTCGCACAGTTTGCAGGCAGTTATTTTTTCTTCGTCCGTGAGGTAGGCGTTTTCGAAAATCACCTTCACTTTGACGCCGCGCGCATGGGCAACATCACAAACAGCCTTGATATCATCCCTTACATAATCGGTTTTTCCCGAGCGCAGTTGGCCGATGTTCAAGACCATATCCAGTTCAAGCGCACCGTCATCCATCGCCAATTGCGCTTCCGCAATTTTGATGGCAGTCAGGTTACTGCCGTGCGGGAAGCCAACCACAGTGCTGACCAGTACATCCGAGTCTTTGAGCACCTCTTTAGCCAACTTGACATGGCAGGGCTTTACACAGACAGTGGCGGTATGATAGCGGACAGCCAGTTTACAGCCAGCGATCACATCCACCTCGGTCAACTCTGGGCGCAACAGGGAATGGTCAATGACCTTGGCAAGTTGTTCATAAGTAATCGTCTTGCTATTCAATGCAGTCATTCGAACTCCGTTACACTTTCTTCCATAGATCGATTGGCTTTTTCACCTTTGGCGGTTGATAGGGGAACTCGATCTTGCGCCCCTCGCCAGCCGATTGGTAAGCGGCATACATGATCCTGAGCACTTCCCGGCCATCCTCGCCGGTCTCCATGCAAGAGACTTTTCCCAGTACGCTGTCAACGAAATGCTGCATCTCCTGAGGGAAGCCATAGTTCCAGATTTCCTCGAACATGGTGAAGGTATAACCTCTGGTCGTGCCCGCTTTCTCGACCGCATAGCCGTAGCCTTCTTCTGAATAAGTCAACAGGGAACTGCCCCTGAGCAGGTCCGCGCGGGTGTGACCCTTGTTGCCGTAGATCTCACAACGATCATCCACGCCGCCGCCCTTGGCCCAACTATTTTCGATCATGGCAATCTTGTTTCCCTCATATTCGATGACGGCATACGAATGGTCTTCGCCTTTGGTGCGCCCCTGGTGGACATACGTGCCCATAAAGGCGGTCACGCTCTTGACTTTGGGCTTACCCAACACCCAACGAGTGTATTCAATCGAGTGGCAGCCCATATCGAGCATCACGCCGCCGCCGGAGAGGTTCACGTCCCAGAACCAGGGCATATGCGGGCCGGGGTGCTCCTCCGATTGCTTGGCAAGAAACGGTTCGCCAATTGCGCCTTCATCGATCAGCGTTTTTGCACGGACGTATTTTGGTGCAAACAACAACTCTTCCGCATACATCAACAAGACACCCTGCTTCTGGCAGGCGGCAATCATCTCGTCCGCTTCTTCTAGCGTGACGCACAATGGCTTCTCGCAAATGACATGTTTGCCGGCTTTAGCGGCATCCACAGTAGCCTGATGATGTACATAGTTTGGGATGGCTATTGTAACGACATCAATGTCCTTCATCTTCAACATTTCACGGTAGTCACTGAAGGCGTTGGGTATTCCGCGCTCTTTGGCAAAATCGTCTGCGTTTTCCAACGCTGCTACCGCCACGATCTCAGCATCCTTGACAAAATGCTTGAAGGCATAGGCATGAAGATCACTGACAAATCCTGCGCCAATCAGGCCAACTTTGACTGTTTTACTCATGACATTCTCCTTCCTTTGAAATCATTGATAGGTTCCTACCTGCATAAAGTGAGAATAAGCGGGGCGCACCAATTTATGATGAGAGCGGCAAAGTGGCTCGGGTGAAGTCTGTAATGCGGGTTTCCATGAGGCTGCAACGAAGTGCAACCCCGCCTATTTCCAGGATTATTGCCGCAAGGCTCGCTGGCGGCCGTAAATAGAGATCAAGATCAACAAGGTAGCGCCAAGCACCATGCGGCGCACAGAGTCGGGCATCTGCATGGTGGTCAACAGGCTGGTGATGAGCGTCAGCACAATGGCGCCCGCCATCGTACCCCAGTAACTGCCTTTGCCGCCTGAAAGCAACGTCCCGCCGACGGCCACCGCCGCAATGGACGGGAACAGGAACGGTTGCCCCAGTTGGATCATCACTACCCCAGTATTCCCAACCAACAAGAAACCGCCAAAACCAGCCAGCGCGCCAGCCAGGGAATAAGTTGCCAAATTCATCGCCGTCACATTTACGCCAGAGAGTTTAGCCGTTACCCGGTTGACGCCGATGGCAAATAAGTTTTTGCCGAAAGTGGTGCGTTCCAGCAACAGCCACATCAACACCCCGAACACCAACCAGATGATAAGCGCATTTGGGATAGGGAAACTCGGCGAAAGCGGGCGCGCAATCAGGCGAGTCATGATCGGGGCTACCTTGCCGCTCACATTGCCGTGATTGGCCAGGATGATTGCCCCAGTCACGACACCCGACATGCCAAGCGTCATTACGAACGGGGATATTTTCAAAAAAGTAATCCCGATACCATTCAAAAAACCGATGACCGCCCCTACAGCCAGGGAAACGAGCAAGGCCAGCAACACCTTGTTGTCCTGGCCATTGACGATCACGTAAGTAAAAATCGCTGTCAACGTAACAATCGAACCTGCCGAGAGATCGATCCCTTCGAAACCGCTGATGATGACCAGGGTCTGACCGGCAGCGATCACACCCAGAAAAACCGACAGCCGCAAAATATTCAGCGCCTGGGCGCGTGCAACTTCCAGATCGCTGCCAAATCCATTGGGAAGCAAGCCAGATGCGATGAACAAAACCACTGCCAGGATTAATGCAGCAACCGGGGGGGAGAGATAGAAGCGCTTCATTCTCGCCTCCTGAACAGATTGATCGCACCGGGCATTGCCAGCGCCACCACGATAATCGTGGCCTTGACCAGCGTCTCCCACCAGGTATTGATGTGCGCAAAAGATATGATGTTCTGGATCAGGCTGAGCGTAATCGCGCCCATCACCGGACCGGCCACGCCGCCGATGCCGCCGCTGAAAGCATTTCCCCCAATGACCACCGCTGTGATGGAGTTCAGGGTCATCGGATTGCCAATTTCAGCATTACCGGAGCCGCTCAACATGGTGATGGCAATGCCCGCTAACGCAGACATGAAACCAGAAACCACGTATATGCTGAATTGCATCCTGGTCACCGGCACAGCAGTCTCGTAGGCTGCCTCCGCTTTTCCGCCCACAGCAAAGAGGTATTTTCCATAACGGGTGGAACTGACATAAGCCCAGACCAACAGCAGGATGGCGATTACGTAGAAGGCAAGGGGCAGGCCAAGGGGAGTCGAGGTACGATACAAGTTCGCAATGTCCGCCGGAATGCCGCCTCCAGGATTTGGCAGGATGAAGAGCGCAAACCCCGCATACAGGAAACTGGTCGCGTACGTTGTAATAATTGGTTGCAAACGCAAATAGGCAATGAAAAAACCATTTATCGCGCCCGCCAGTACACCCGCAAGCAGCGAAACCAGCACGAATTGCCACATCTTCTCTGGCGTACCATCCAGCCCGACCTGGGTTGCCAGGATGGTATTGACAATCGAGACCACACCACCCACCGAAATATCGATCCCGCCGCCCAGCAACACAATCGCTTGTCCCACCGCCAACAGGATCAATGGCAGGAAAACGCGCATGTTGCCGTTCAGGGTTTCGCGCTCGAACATATTCGGCTGCAAAATCAAGTTGACAGCAATGGAAACGAACAACAAGATGAACGGGAAGAATGCCGGGTAGCGGGTCATCAGCGTGTTCCAGGTGATGCGTTTTTTCATTGCGCACCTCCGGTAGGCGCTTCGGAATGGTACTCGTTCGAAACGCCCAGGCTGGCAGCGATCAGGTTTTCCTTGGTCAGGGAAGTCCCGGATAACTCAGTACGGATCATACCGTCGTGGATCACAAGCACCCGGTCGCACAGTCCCACCAGTTCTTCATCGTCACTGCTGTAGAACAAAATGGTTTTCCCTTCGCTGCACAGTTGCGTGAGCAAAGCGTAAAACTCGGCCTTTGTGCCCACATCCACACCTTTTGTCGGATCATCCAGTAGCAGCAGTTTTGGCTTGCGCATCAACCACTTGCCAAGCACCACCTTCTGCGCATTGCCGCCTGAAAGGCTACTGACCGGCTCGCCCAGCCCGGCCATTTTCAGGTTCAGGCTTTCGCCCACCTGCGCCGCGTCACTTTTAGCTTTATTTATCTTTAACGGGAAGCCATATTGCGCCCAGGAGGGCAATTGCAGGTTGTCCAGAATGGATCGGATGTAGAGCAGCCCCTCACGCGCGCGATCGCCGGGGACGAGCGCCAGCCCAAGTTTCATCGCCTCGCGCGGGTGTTTGAGCCTGCTCTCGTTACCGAAGAGTCTCACGCGCCCGGAGTAAGGTACGTCACCGAACAGGGAGAGCAGCAAATCGCGTTGGCCCTGCCCACGCAGACCACCAATCCCGACCAGTTCGCCTTCCCGCACAGTAAAACTTACGCCGCGTAGTGATTCAGTATGCAAATCCTTCACTTCCAGGCAACTCGGCTTGTCGCTGACCCTGGTCTCGCCGCGTGAAAAAGCGAAGGCCGATTCTTTTTCGATCATCAACTTGACCAGTTCTTTTTCGTTGATATCTTTCATCGCGCCAGCGCCGACGGTCTTGCCATTGCGCAGAACGCTATATTTGTCCGCGATACGGAAGATTTCCTCCATGCGATGCGAGACAAAGATAATAGCCTTGCCTTCTTCTTTCCAACCGTTGACCAACTCGAAGAGACGCTGCACCTGACGGCTGTCCAGGCTGGCAGTGGCCTCATCGAGAATGACCATCCAGGGGTCGAAACTGATCGCCTTGAGAATCTCGATGATTTGTTTTTCGTCTGGAGGCAGGGAAGCAACCGGGTCGTCCGGATGTAGGTCCGTTTTGTATGTCCCCCGGAACAGGGCTAATAATTGCTCCGTCTTTTCCTTCAGCGCTTTGCGGTGAACAGTCCCATAGGCTGTCATTGGCTCGCGCGTTAGCCAGATATTCTCGGCAACGGTCATGTGGGGGATCAGGCTGAGTTCCTGGAACACGGTGGATATCCCCATGTTCTTGGCAGCCTGTGGGGAAGAGAAATGCACGGGCTTGTCATCGAGGAGTAGTTGCCCCCCATCGAGGACAACTACTCCGTTGATTACCTTACTCATCGTGCTTTTGCCGCTTCCGTTCGCGCCAATCAACGCCACAACTTCCCCGGTGTGTACGTCCAGGTTGCCATCCGAGAGCGCTACGACACCACCGTAGCGTTTGACAATATTACGGGCAGAAAGCGACTTCGTCATCATAGTCCATTTTATCATCAGAGGCCCTAAGGGTCTTAGCAACTCTTAGGGCCTGAGAAAGTCTATTTGACGAAATACTGCTGGACTTCTTCGTCGGTCATGATGTCGTCGAGCAGGTAAGCATCCGGCTTGCCTTCGCACATCGCCAGGCCTTCAGCCAGATTTTCAGAAGTGATAACAGCCGCCAGAGGAAGGACAAACGACAGGCCATTCGAGCCGCCCAACTTGGTGGTATCGACCTTCTTGCCCATCAACATGTTGTAGGCAATGCGCAGGCCGGTCGGGGAAACGCCGGGATGGTTGGCAACTGCAATGCTATCGAAGTCGGGATTCGTGGCCTTGGCCTCTTCCCACAACTTCAGGTATTGGCATCGACCTTCACCCACGCCCTGCGGCCAGACCGCCGGGTTGGCAGCCATCACAGCCTGCAACGCGCCGATTGCCATGCCGTCCTGGGTCCAGTAGCCGGT
>JBMOMO010000203.1:0-1598 GCA_049324135.1 Chloroflexota bacterium | reverse complement strand
CCCGCTTTTCCGTTCAGGAAGTTCTATTCGGTTTTCAAAGTGCAATGGTATATTTTTGCCGTTTGATACCAAGACGTATCTATGGTCATGGGGTCTGTTTCGGCCATCGTTCCCTCGGTAACATTTTATTTGATAGAATGCGAAAGGTTGGCAAGACAAGAAGCATCTGGTACAATTCGCCGCCGGGCGTTGTACCCTTCGCCCGTATCTTTTGCCAGAAAGGGCTCGATTGAAATGAAAGTACTATTGACCAAGGACGTTTACAAATTGGGGCGCGCGGGGGACGTGAAGAAGGTTGCCGATGGCTACGGGCGCAACTTCCTCATTCCGCAAGGTTTGGCTATGCTGGCTACCCCTGGCGCGTTGAAGCAGGTGGAGCGCATCCGCTCCCAGGCGGAAGTCCGCCGCACCTCGCTCAACAGTGAACTCAAGGGCCTGGCCGACCAGATTGCTGGTGTGGTGCTGACCTTTGCCGCCAAGGCCGGCGAAACCGGTAAACTGTATGGCTCGATCACCACGCAAGATGTGGCAACCGCCTTGCAGGAGAAGAGCCGCTACGAGGTCAAGCGTTCGCAGATCGACATGCAGCCGATCCGCAACCTGGGCGAATTCGTTGCGCATGTGCGCCTGACGATGGACCTGGTTCCCGAGATCAAGATCATCGTCCACCGTGAAGGGGAGGTCGTCGAGGCGGCAGGGCAGGCCCCGGCCGGGAAGCAGGCCAGGGAAGGGACGCCGCGCGAGGATGCGGCTCCTGCTGAGGAGCAACCCGCAGAGGAAGCCCCCGCTGTGGACGAGGCTGCGGCGCAGGAAGCAGCCTGAGCCTCGCGTTGTTTCAAAGTTTCACGCAACGCGCCACGCACTTCCAAAGTGCGTGGCGCGTTGTTTTTTGTGGTAAAATCATATTCGAAATGACGAATATGATTAAGCCTTACCAGGCGACTGCCCGGGCGTTCAAGGCGCTGGCCCACCCGGCGCGGTTAGCCATCCTGTCCATCCTGCGCGACGGGGAACAATGCGTCTGTCACATGGAGGCCATGCTCAAGTTGCGCCAGGCGTATATTTCGCAGCATCTCAAGGTGTTGAAGGATGCAGGCGTTGTGTCGGACCGGCGCGACGGTTGGAATATGTATTACCGGGTCATCCAGCCTGGGATATTCGAGGTCATGGACGCTATGTATGCCATTACCGGGCAGCCGGAAGAAATCCCCCACGCCCATTCCAGGGAAGAGTGTCCCTGCCCCAAGTGCCACCCGGAAGATATCCCCATCCTGCCCGGGCAGGTCTTCCTTTCGACCGAGTAAGGCTTTCATTTTGCGAGAATCGTAGCGCGGACTTCATTCCGCAACCAACTGTGGAACAGGTCTTTGACCTGTCCAGACAGACCAGATGTCTGTCCTACGAACTTATTCAAATATTCGAATAGACGCTAAAGGGTTTAATGTATATAGTATTACTCTATAAAAACTACGCCAATCGCGAAGATTTTGTATCGTGGTGTCACTGCGAGGAACGAAGCAGTCTCCTGGCCTGCGAGGGGATTGCTTCGACCGCAAAAAACGCCGGTCTCGCAATGACATTTGGTTGCGGCTGGAAGT
>JBMOMO010000202.1:0-1601 GCA_049324135.1 Chloroflexota bacterium | reverse complement strand
CGGTGCCGGGCAGGAAGCCGGGCACGTCCACGAAGGTCAGGATCGGGATGTTGAACGAGTCGCAGAAGCGCACGAAGCGCCCGGCCTTGTCCGAAGAGTTGATGTCCAATACGCCCGCCAGCACGGCTGGCTGGTTGGCGACGATGCCGATGGAATGTCCGCCCAGGCGCGCAAACCCGACCACGATGTTTTGGGCGTAGGCCTCGTGGATCTCGAAAAATTGCCCGTTGTCCACGATCATGCGGATGGCATCCTTGATGTCGTAGGGTTTACCGGGCTCGTCAGGGATCAGGCTGTCCAGGGCTTCGTCCATGCGCAGCGGGTCGTCGCCCGACTGCATGAACGGCGGATCTTCCATGTTGTTGGAGGGCAGGTAGCCGAACAATTTGCGGATCAGGTAGAGCGTATCCGCTTCGCTGTCGGCGGCCACGTGGCAGACGCCCGAAGTTTCCGCGTGTACGCTGGCGCCGCCCAGGTCTTCGAAAGAGACCTCTTCATGCGTCACCGATTTGACCACTTCCGGCCCGGTGACGAACATGTAGGATGAACCGCGCACCATGAAGATGAAATCGGTCAACGCCGGGGAGTAGACTGCGCCGCCCGCGCACGGGCCCATGATGGCGCTGACCTGCGGGATGACGCCCGAAGCCAGCGTGTTGCGCAGGAAGATGTCTGCATAGCCGCCCAGCGAAACCACGCCCTCCTGGATGCGCGCGCCGCCCGAGTCGTTCAAGCCGATGACCGGCGCGCCGTTCTTCATCGCCATGTCCATGATCTTGCAGATCTTCTCGGCGTGTACCTCGCCCAGCGAGCCGCCAAAGACGGTGAAATCCTGCGAGAAGACATACACCAGCCGCCCGTCGATCGTGCCCCAACCGGTCACGACCGAATCGCTCATGAATTTCTGCTTATCCAGCCCGAAATCGTGCGTGCGGTGCGTCACGAAGGCGTCCACCTCGCGGAACGAGCCTTTGTCCAGCAGCAGGTCGATGCGTTCGCGCGCGGCCAGGCGGCCTTTCTTATGCTGGGCTTCGATCCGTTCCGCGCCCCCGCCCAGCCGGGATTGGGATTTCAAATCTCGCAGGCGTTCGATTTTATGCGTGCGCTCACTCATTTGCCTCTCTTTTCATCGAGTCAAATCCAGTTTATCTGTGGTTCAGGATTATATTCCCGAACGCTTCTTCGAGAAGAAAATCTTTACTTCGGGAAGCCAGGTACATACAGCAATGATAACCAACAAGGCGACCGTTGCGCCCAGGGCAAAGGGCCAATTAGCGCGCAGCGATTGGAAAAGGAGCCGGTCGCACCAGTACCAGACCGAGAAGATTGCCGCCGCCCCAACCAGCCCGATCCGCGCCCAGGCTTTTCCCCGCCACACTCCCCAAGACAGCGCCAGCCCGGCAACCAGCCAGGCGCCGCCGCTGGCGGCAATGTACAGTGCGCCGGGAGGCGTCCCGAACTCTTGCAGGCTGTTCCACCATTGGATGGCGCTCCACAGGCGCAGACCGCTCCACGCTGTAAGGCTTAACACCAGCCAGAGTAATATCGTTACACATAGGGGACGTTTCATCATCGTGAGACTCTATAGAGACCCTAAAGGT
>JBMOMO010000201.1:0-1610 GCA_049324135.1 Chloroflexota bacterium | reverse complement strand
CCCATGCGGCCGTCACCCGCGCCCAGGAGTTCAGCGGGAAATATGAATTCGTCTTGAAATGCGACATCGAGCACTTCTTTCCGCGCATGGATCACCAAATTCTATACGACCTTCTCACCCGCTGGATTGCGGACAAACCGACCCAGCGCCTGTGCAAATTGATCCTCGACGGCGGCGCGGGTATTCACGCTGACGTGGAACCCGCCTACTTTTCAGGCGATGACTTATTTTCCACATTGCGCCCGCGCGGGCTGCCCATCGGCAACCTCACCAGTCAGTTCTGGGCCAACGTCTATCTCAACCCGCTCGACCACTTCATCAAACGCGATTTGAAATGCCCCGCCTACGTCCGCTATGTGGATGACTTCCTGCTGTTCTCGAACGACAAAAGCGACCTGCACGCGTGGAGGCTGGCAGTCATGGACTTTCTCGCCGCGCAGCGCCTGACCCTGCACGCAGCCGAAGCGCAGGTCTTTCCTTCGGCAACAGGCATTCCATTTCTCGGCTGGCGCGTGTATCCCGATCACCTGCGACTCAGGCGGCGTAACGGCATCGCCTTCCAACAGCGCTTTGCCATGCAGCTCGACCAAATGCGGCGCGGAAAACTTTCCCGCGTCAAGCTCGTGGACAGCGTCAGCGGCTGGATTGCCCACGTGCAATTTGGGAAAACCTGGGGCTTGCGCCGCGCGTTGGTGAGTTCCATCACCCTCCCCCCATTTCCCATTTTTGGAAATGGGGGGAGGGCAGGGAGGGGGGCATGAAACAATCCCCCATCTTTGCCCGCACCTATGATTTTGTCGCCTGGCTGATTCCGCTCACGGTCAAATTTCCGCGCAGCCAGCGTTTTGTGATGGCGGCGGCGTTGCAGCAAGAATCGCTCCGTTTTCAAACCCTGCTCATCGAAGCCGCCCACCACGAGAAAAAGCGCGACCTGCTGCTTTCGGCAGACGCCGAACTGGACAAAGTCCGCACCCACCTGCGCATGTCGCTGGAAATGGGCTTTCTGCAGCCTGGTCAATATGAACACGCCGCCCGCATGATGACCGAAATCGGCAAACTGCTGGGCGGCTGGATGAAAACGGCCCAGGCGTAAGCCTGTTTCGTTGGGGCGCGATGGAATCGCGGCGGCTCGTGGAACAACAATCGAAGGAATGTCCGCTGTGCCTATCGTAACAGGAACGTACCTGATAACTTCAACAACAATATCGGGTTTCGTCTTGTTTCCCATGACTCTGAATTTATGTCACTGCGAGCCGCTTTTTGGCGAAGCAGTCTCCTGTTACAAGGAGATTGCTTCGAGCTAACGCTCTCGCAATGACGCCAGCACTTCGCCGATAAAGCCTGTCCTCCAGTGGAGGCAGGCGAGGCAAAACCATCAGAGCCAGCGCCGTCGCTCCCCGGTTGAACTTGCTTCGTTGGTCGAGTAGGCGGCGTTCTTCCGCCGTATCGAGACCGGAAGCAGGCCAGCCAAATATCAACCCGAACCTGCGTCCCCTGGTAACGCCCAAATCAGGTACACTTGGGCGTGAACGCTGCCGCAGGTTCATCTTTTGGGAGACACCATGCCAAAGCCAATCCAAGCCAATGACATCACCGCGTCCCGCGACTTC
>JBMOMO010000200.1:0-1620 GCA_049324135.1 Chloroflexota bacterium | reverse complement strand
GTAGGTGCCGATCTTGTTGACCACGTGCCCGTCCAGCGTGATCACGTCTGCCGCGCAGATGAACGCATCCGGGATGCGCCGCGAGAGCAGGTAGCCGGGCATGTTGTCGGTCACCACCGTCACGGGCGCGCCCATGTCATGCGCCACACTGGCCGTCAGCCGCGCGCCTTGCAGGTAAGGCCGCGTCTCGGGGCAGATCAGCGAGACATCTTTGCCGCGCTCCTGGCAAACCAGCAGCGTGTACCCGATCAGCCACTCCGCGAAACATTGCGTCAGGATGGTGACCTTCTCCGGCAGCAGGGCGACTACGTTCTCGCCGATGGAACGCGCCCGCGTATACGTGGCTTGCACGCGTTCGAAGACGTACTTTTCTGTGGATGGACCTACCGCTTCGCCCTCCCCCAGGGCTGCTTCCGCGTTATCCAGGATTTTCCCCACGACAGCCGCCATCCGCTCCGAGGTCGTCGGGCGGGCATGGGTCACGGCGTAAGCCGCTTCCCGCAGGACGGTTTTGGCCTGCTCGACTGGCTGGTCCTGCACCTGGTAGGCCGTCATCACCATCGCCTGCTGCGCCGCCAGCCACGGCCCGCCGCTCTGCGTCACCATGTCGGCGATAGCGCGGGCTACATCGTTATAATCCCTGCAAGTGACGAACTCCACTTTGCGGGGATAAACGCGCCGGTCGAGGATGCGGACAACGCCCTCCTGGTACCAGGCCACGTTCTCAACCTTGAGCATAAAGGCCAATCCGTCATCGAATCTGGGCATGGAAAACTCCGTTGATTGCTGCCTCAACACTTCGGCTTCCGCTCCCGGCGGCGTCTGGTTGCCGGGAGCGATCCCAACCGTCTACTGCGACCAACTGGTCGGGATGCGCTCCCAACGATGGGCGCGCAGTTTGGTGTGCAGGTCACCAGGCAGCGGCCCGGCTTCGCTGGCAGACAGGTTGGCGTCCACGTGTTTCAACTTGCGCATGCCCGGAATGATGGCGCCGACCCGCTGCTCGTTAAGGATGAAACGAAGCGCCATCTCCGGCATGGTCATGCCATCAGGGATGAGCGGCTTCAGCGCTTCGGCGTGCTCCACGCTGCGCCTGAGATTCTCCGGGACGAAGTAACTGCTGCGCCAGTCATCGACGGGCCAGGAACTGTCCAGGGTCAGGGTTCCGGTCAGGGTACCTTCGTCGAACGGGACGCGCGCGATGACAGCCACATCCATCTCCGCGCAGGCCGGGAACAATTCGTCTTCGGGGTTCTGGTCGAAAATATTGTAGATGACCTGCACCGCGTCGATCAACCCGCTGCGCACCGTTTGGACGCCATTCCACGGTTCCCAGCGGTTGATGCTGATCCCAACCGCATGGATCAGTCCCTGGGCACGCAGAGCGTCCATTTTCTTAACCCAGCGGTCATCCTCCAGCCAGCCGTCTTCCCAGACATGGAACTGCATCAGGTCGAAACTATCCAGCCCGGCGTTCTCCAGACTGCGATGTACATACTCCTCGATGTGGTCGGGAGGAAAGCAGTCATCCAGGGTGAACGCGCGGCGGCTGGGCCACTTCCGGTTTTTAGGCGGGATCTTCGTCGCAGTGTACAACTCCCTGTCCGGGTTGGCGCGCGC
>JBMOMO010000199.1:65954-91819 GCA_049324135.1 Chloroflexota bacterium | reverse complement strand
GCGGATAGTAGATCATCGGTTTATCGTACACGGGCAGCAACTGTTTGCTGACGCCCAACGTCAGCGGGTAGAGGCGCGTACCGCGCCCGCCAGCAAGGATGATTCCTTTCATGCAACGCTCCTTACGAATTACGTATTACGACTTTACCGCTTGCCATAGTTTTCCTCTACCCAGGCCTGGAAATCTCCAGCCTGCGAAATTTTGGCGACCCAGTCGAGGTTGGCAAGGTACCATTCCACTGTAGCGCGCAGCCCACTTTCGATGTCGTGGCGCGGCAGCCAGCCCAGTTCGGCGCGGATCTTGGAGATGTCCATGGCGTAGCGGCGATCATGGCCGGGGCGGTCCGTCACATGGGTGATGAGGGAGGCATATTTAACGGGAGCAGGCCCGCCCTGGGAAAGACCAAAGGGCCGCAGGTCGTCCAGGAGCGCGCAGATCTCATTGATCAGGTCGATGTTATAAGGCTGGTTGCCGCCGCCGACGTTATAGGTCTCGCCGGGCGTCCCATCCCGCAGGACAGTGTAGATCGCCTCGCAGTGGTCTTCCACATACAGCCAGTCGCGGATCTGCCTGCCGTCGCCGTACACCGGCAGCGGTTTGCCTTGCAGCGCATTCAGGATCATCAGCGGGATGAGTTTTTCGGGGAACTGGTACGGGCCGTAGTTGTTCGAGCAATTGGTGATGGTGACGGGCAGGCCGTAGGTGTGGAAATAGGCGCGCACGAGATGGTCGGAGCCGGCCTTGGAGGCCGAATAGGGCGAGCGCGGGTCGTAGGGCGTGGACTCGGTAAAAGCGGGATCGTCGGGCGAGAGCGACCCGAAGACCTCGTCGGTGGACACGTGATGGAAGCGCGCCCCGCTTCTTCCTGGACTCCAGGCCTGCTTCGCCGCTTCGAGCAGCGTGAACGTGCCGACCAGGTTGGTCTGGATGAACGGCGCCGGGCCGAGGATGGAGCGGTCCACGTGCGACTCAGCCGCAAAGTGGACAACCGTATCGATGGCGTATTCGCGCATCAGGCGCTCGACCAGGCCGGCGTCGCAAATATCCCCTTGAATAAAAGTGTGGCGGGAGGGGTCGGGCAGGTCGCGCAGGTTTTCGAGGCTGCCAGCGTAGGTCAGCGCGTCCAGGTTGACGATGCGCGCCTGCGGTTCTGCCTTGAGCAGGTAGCGAACGAAATTCGCGCCGATGAAACCGGCGCCGCCGGTGATGAGTATGTTCTGCATGGTGATCCTGTTTTTACCACAACATTCGAACTCGTAGCAGCAGGCTTCACGCCTGCAAATCGCGCGTCAGGGACCTGCGCTACCAGGCTTACGGGCTACACTTGAGGCTTTGCAGCAGGGACTGGAGCATCCCCAATTCGGCAGGGGATGTGGTCCCCAAAGAGGCGACCCGCTGCCAGGCGGCGCACAACATGGGGCGCAGGGCGGGGTTCAGGTCAGCGGCTTTTTCGGTCAGCGCCTGGGCGTCATCGAAGCGCCCCAGGCGCCCGTAGGCTTCGATGAAGGGCAGGTACTCGGCCGGGTCATCGGGATAATAGGGAACCTTGAAGGCCTGGTCGCCCAGTTTGGCAACTTTCTGCCAATTTCCTCCCTGGCGGGCCAGGTCGGCTTTTTGGAAATAGTAACACCAGCGATGCTCCGGTTCCGCGCCGAACAGCCATTCAGGGACAGGCGGAGGGTCGCCGTCGGAGACCAGCGCAGCCGGGGCTGAGAGCGGCAGCGCCCGCGCCGTGTTGCGCGGCAGGGCAAACCAGGCTATTTCGGAATCGGCATAGGGCGCATCCACATCGCGCGGCAGGAGGGGCGCGTCGGCGTCATAGAGCGGGTCCAGGATGCGCAGGCAGGAGGGCGGCGAGAAGCGGGCTACCAGCACCCGGTCGGTCGTCCCGGAAAAAGTCGCCGCAAAGTGGTCCATCGAAATGGGCAGTCCCTTTTGCAGGCCGGGCAATTGGTATCCCAGCCGCGCCGATACCCAGAAATACTCGTAGGGCAATTGCGCTGTCCCTGAATCGGGCGCATAAGCCCAATTGACCAGGAAGGCAAAGGCTTCGTCGTCATTGTGCGGGAAGACAGCCCCATCCTCCGCCAGGAACGTGGTCCCCGGCTGGATATGCGGCGCGCGCCAGGCCAACTGCCAGAGGAAAGCGCGCTGCGACTGCCACTCCTTGCGGTACACGTCCGTGTTGTGGATTTGCACGGTCATCGCCAGCGGGACGAGCAGGGCCGCCAGGGTAAAGCGACGGGGAGCATCTTTGATCAAGTCGAGCAACGCCGCCAATAGCAGGCTCACTCCCAAAGCAAAAGGAAGCGTGTACCGGTCTTCAGGAAAACTCAAACGGATGGGCAAACCCACGATGATAAATGGCAGCCCGGCAAACACGAGCAGCAAAGCGGCCAGCCCGGCCGGCTCCCACCAGCCAGGGGCGGGCGCGCTGGGATCATGCTGGAACGATTTGAAATAGCAGGACAGGCCAAACGCGCCGCCCAGGAGGACAAGCCCGTACAGGAACGCCACAACCAGGCTGATGTCTTGCGCCAGGAAGTCCTGCTGCAAAATTTTGAGCCATGCTCCCAAACCGGCTACAGGTAAAGTCTTGAGCGTTTCCCACGCAAGCGCTGGCAGGGAGAAAAGGCTGGCCGCGCCTCCATGTCCGACCGCATCGAGCGAGTAACGGGTATCCTGGTAAACGAAGAAACGCCAATACAGGTAAATCCCTAAGACCACAAAAAAGGGAAAATAATGAAGCGCTGTCTGCTTCAAGCGGGATTTTGCATCCAGCAAAACGGGTCCCAGGGCAATCCACAACATGGCTATACGAAGAAGTTCCAGGCCGAACAGGTATTCCATGGCCCACAGCGCCAATCCGCCCAGCCCCACTGCCCCGCCCAGTTTCAACCATTTCCAGCGCCCTGGCCGGACCGCCTGCACCATCAAACCCAAGGACAGAAAAAATAAGGTCGTAAACGTCCAATAGTAGTGATAGGTCATCGCCAGCGGTTGCTGCGTAAAACCGGGGTACACCAGGAAGAACAAAGCCGCCAAACTGGCCTGCCAGCGGCGGGACGGCCACAGGACCTGCAAGAACCACCAGCAGGCAACCGCTGCCAGCCAGTGCAACGATACGGCATAGGCTTGCCACACAGCCGGATGCGCGCCCAGGAGCATGGTGAGAAATGCTTCCATCCCTCCGCGCATGGGGCGGGTGACAGAAAATAACTGGATGATGCCCTCCGGCCCCAGGTTCACGCGCGTCCAGGCAAAGGCCCAGTCGTCCCAGTAAAAGCCCTGCTGGAGCGCAAAAATCCCGTAGGAAAAAACAGCCACCAGCAAGAGCGCCAAAGGCGTTGCTAAACCAGGAAAGCGCTTCCAGATCGGGAATATTTTCATCGCCAGCCAACACTAGAATGCAAACGCTAAGATCGCCTCGATGACCTGCTCCTGTTCGGAACTGCCCAGCCCGTTGTGGAACGGCAGGCGCACCAGGCGGTCGCTGACCGATTCGGTCACCGGGCAATCGCCGGGCTGACCGCCAAACTCGCGTCCCATGTCCGAGAGATGCAACGGCAGGTAGTGGAACACGCTATAAATGCCGCGCTCGCGCAGGTACTTGATGAACCTTTGACGTGTATCGAGGTCGGGCAGCAGCATGTAGAACATGTGATAGGACTGTTCGGTATGGGCGGGAATGACCGGCAAGCGGACGCGATTCTCCCCTGCCCAGTCCTTCAATGCCACTTCGTAGGTTTCCCACAGCGCCTTGCGATGCAATTGGATGCGCTGGCGCTGTTCCAGTTGCCCGTAGAGGAAAGCCGCCAGGATATCGGACGGCAGGTACGAAGAGCCGATATCCACCCAGGTGTATTTGTCCACCTGGCCGCGGAAGAACCGCGAGCGATTGGTCCCTTTTTCGCGGATGATCTCGGCGCGCTCGGCCAGCGCCGGGTCGTTGATCAGCAGCGCGCCGCCCTCGCCGCTGGTGAAGTTCTTGGTCTCGTGGAAGGATTGGGTCGCCAGCGCGCCGAAGGTGCCCAGGTATTTGTCCCTGTATTTGCCGAACAGCCCGTGCGCATTGTCTTCGACGACCGCAATATTGTGACGCGTGGCGATGTCGAGGATGGCGTCCATTTCACAGCCGACGCCCGCATAATGCACCGGCAGGATGGCCTTCGTGCGGGGCGTGAGGGCCGCTTCCAGTTGGGACTCGTCCAGATTAAGGGTATCAGGCCGAATGTCCAGGAAGACCGGGCGCGCGCCGCGCAGGACGAAGGCGTTGACCGTCGAAACGAAGGTGAAATCAGGGATGACCACCTCATCGCCATCTTGGATTTCCAGCAAGATGGCCGCCATTTCCAAGGCGTGCGTGCAGGAAGTGGTCAGCAAGGCTTTGGGGACGCCCAATTCGCCTTCCAGCAAGGCGTGGCACTTTTTCGTGAACGGGCCGTCGCCGGAAATGTGGCCGTTGGCGACGGCTTCGGCCATGTATTCCATTTCACGGCCCACGGGGACAGGCTGGTTGAAATCAACGCGAAGTTCGTTCAAGGGAGATGCTCCAGGATGACCGCACAAGCCTGCCGAACTTTTTGCAGGTCGAAGTGATGGTCATTGAATAAATTGATGACCTCGCCGGCCAGGGCTTCGGCGTTTGGGCATTGGCCGGGCGCCATAATACCCGCCAGCGAGGCGTAGTGCGAACTGGCAAACAGGCCAGCCTTGAAAATCGCCGCCAACACACGCTCCCTGTTTTTCACACGAATGTTGAAACGCCAGGCCTGGTACGCCGGAGGCAATTGTACCTCCACTGGCAGCAAGTCGGCATAGACGGCGTTGAGCGCCGCTCGCTGGGCGAGAGACTCCTTGAGTCCTTGCTGGATGCGGCGGCGATAATCGCTCCAGGAGGGCAGGTCGGCGTCCGTTTGCAACCAATCGCCCCCCTGGTACGCAAACCAGGCGCGCTCCTGTACTGCTCGTTTGTAAGCGGTTTCGACTTGCTCATAATCGCGCCCTGAAAAGGGCAAGCGGGAAGGACAATAGGGAACCTCGTCCTTCAGGAAGGCATACCCGCCCCGCCCCAAATCCACGATCTTGGCATAGCCGGTGCTGTACAGGGCAGCGTCGGCGGCAAACTCCACATCCGGCTCAAGGTCGGGCGCGCACAGGCAGCGGTCGTCCACGAGCAACACATCGGGATAGCGGGATTTGACGGACTGGAAAAAGGCGCTGGGCGTGGACGGCTCCGCGTAGGTATGCGCATACAGCAAGCCGCCATACCCGCCCCGCTTCAAACGCCCCTCGGCCTGCTCCAGATCTAGATGCAATGTCTCGGCTGAAATATCGACCAGGTCAAAGGGCGCGCCGGCCTTGAAAAAGGTCAACGGCACGATCGGGCAGATATTGGCCGGCAGCAGCCAGGGACGGCTATCCGCGCGGGAGGTCAGCAAGTTGTATAGAATTGCGGAAGCGCGAGGCGCTTGGACGATTCGCATCGGACAGCCACAAAAGGTTATGGATGACGCTCTTCCCCAGGATTGGCAATGTAGGAAAGCGCATCGGGACCGACCATGAACAACAAATCCAAAACCGTTACAAAAGGATCAAACGGAGGGTACAACTGCGGGTAATCCGGGTAATTGTATTCCATATACTCCAACCCAATCCCTGCGGCTTCGAATTTCTCCTGCTCCACATACCCACGCGCCGAGGGGCCGCTGATATAATGCCGCGCGCCAACGCGCTGGAGGATCTGGATCAGGCGATCTGTCTTATGACCATCGATGCCCTGCATCTCGGATGAACGCATAAAGCGGGTATGCGTAATTCCCAGTTTGCGCGCAATCTCGATGGTCAACCAGATCGTGAAATCTGCCAACAACTCATAGCGCTGGCTGTAAACAGACTCCAGCCACGGCTGGTGCGAGCGAAAATACGGCGCCCTGCCATAGGCATGCAAGAGCGATCTGAGGTGATTCGTTGCCCAGGGTTGGCCCCAATCTATCTTGACATCACAGATTGGAATACCTTCCCTGGCGCCCTTGCTATGGACCGGTATCGTCAGCCATTGCTTCCCTTGCGCAGTCTTGATCTGGTTGCGGTTGCGCCAACCGCGTTTATCATATTGCACGTCGTCATAAAACACAAACAGGTCAGCGCGGCAGATCTGGTCGAAATAGCCGCGCCAGGGAATATAAGATGGCTGCAAAATGACAACATTCATTCTAAAGGCGTCGGCGGATCACCCGCCGATTCACTCCACATCTTTACGGACCAGGATGGTGAAGTCATACAAGCCGTAGTCATGGAGCAGGGCCACGTTGCGAGAGAAATTGCGTTTGCAAAAATCGAAAAAGAACAAGGGATCCGCATAGAACAAATCAGGGCGGCCAGCCATCCGGTCAGGATCAGAATACTTCGTCAACATATCGAATGCAAACCCTTTCGAACACAGGGCGTCCATCCGAGCCAGCGTTTCTGTGACCATCGTTTGCCATTCCTCGTACGGGCACTCCATCTTTATATTGAACACCGAGGCCCCAACCAAATAGTCAGCCACAGGGAGTTCTTTTTCATCGGTGGTGAAGTGCGCATTGGGAAAATCCTTGTGGACCTCACGAGCAGCCGTCACCATTTTTTCGATCAGGTCTACACCGTAATATTCGAATTGCCAGTTCTTCGAGGTCAAGAAGTCGAACATCGCCCCATAGCCGCTGCCATAGTCAATGACCGTAAACGGCTTGGACGGATCCACGATCCGCGAAATTACATCGAAGCGCGTTACCTGCGCCTGTGGGCCGTTGTAATCTACCCCTTTGGCAGTTGGACCGTGTGTTTCAAGTTTTTCGATAAAATACTGGTCGAGTTTTTTCTGGGTTTCTTCGATATTGCTCATCGAACTTTCTCCTTGTGATGGATATAGGCTATTCCTTCTTCCCTACCGAGCATGAAAAGCAAATCGATGATGCTGACGGCTGGGTCGAAAGGAGGATACAGTTGCTCGTAAACAGGATAATCGTACGTTTTGAACTCCAGGCGAATGCCGACCTGATCGAATAATTCAGGCGCTAAATATACCTTTGCAGCCGGGCCCGATAAGTAAACCGTTGCATTCACCTGGCGTAAGATACCGATCAACCTCTCTGTCTTGACGCCCTGGGGATGATATTGGCGCGAAAAAGTGATCGGGGTCTTAATTTCGAGGTGGGAACATACCCACTTGATGAGACGCAAGTTCAACCCTGAAATCGTTTCAACAGGCTCATATAACAACTCGCTCAGTTCAGAGAAATACGGCTCGAAGTGCGGCGCTTTCCGGTACGATTCGCGGATGCGGTTCAACATGCGCTGCGCCCAGGGAATCTTGGAATCGATCCTGGTTTCTTCGATCAACTGGCTGGTATGCTGATAATGTACAGGAACTGTGATCCATTCCGTACCGCGCTGCGTCTTGATCCGGTTGCGATTGCGCCAGTCCCCTTTGGTATATTGCAGGTCATCGTGCAAGATGAACAGGTCCACTTCGCGGATGAAATCGAAATATCCGCACCAGGGCAGGAAATTCGACTGGATAATACCAACCTTCATTCGCCAAACGACTCCCCAAGGCTTGTCCTGCGACCGATCACATAAGTGCGCTTTCCGCCCGTCCGCTCGAATACGCGCGCCAGGTACTCGCCAATGATCCCCAGGGCAAACAACTGCACACCGCTAAAAATGATGATCGTGGACGCTAAGAACGGGAACCCGGGAATCGAACCAGCCGAAAAATACGTGACCAGGACGTAACCTAACACACCCAAACCAAAGATCGTGAACAGGAAACCCACGATACTGGCAAACCGCAGCGGGATGGTCGTATAACTGGTCAATACCAACAATGAAACCTTCGCCAATTTGAACAGGTTGTAATTGGACTTTCCAATCGCGCGCGGCGATTCGTCCACGCTGACTGACGCAAAGCGCGAAGCGCCCCACGAAAGCAACACGTCCACCAGCACATCCGGGCTATGAAAATCATCGAAGGCTTTACGCAATTCCGACCGGAAAGCCTTGAACGCGCCAATATCGCGCACCGTCCGCAAACCCATCACATACGCAATCGCGCGCTTGACGATCACGGAAGCCAGGCTCTTCCACCACACCTGCTGGCGCTTGCGCGGCACGCCATACACCACATCATATCCTTCTTCGAGTTTCGCCAACAGTTTGGGAATTTCCTTAGGCGGGTTTTGCAGGTCGTCGTCCATGATGACGATCACTTCATAGCGCGCCTCACGGATGCCGCATAGGGTCGCGTTGTGCTGGCCGTAATTGCGCATCAAATCCACGCCGCGCACCCAATCCTTTTGCCCGGCCAATTGTCCGATGACCTGCCAACTCTCGTCCGGACTGCCATCATTGACCAGCACCAACTCATACGCCTCTGCAACCGGCGGAAGAACGTGCTGCAATTCTTCGACCAACAGCGGCAGGGTGTTAGACCCATTGTAAACAGGCACAACGATAGATACGTTCATCATCTCACCAAAACAGCCAGATTATAACACCCCAAAGAAAACAGGCCTGACGGTTCATTCGTCAGGCCCAACAAGGGAAGGCAACCGCCTCAAAACCGGACCCCGTGCCTGTCACCCAACAAAGCGACCGTGCGCGCCGCCTCGGCCTTTTTCTGCCGGTCATCCCAACCAAGCGCCTCTCCCAGCGCATCCGCCAACTCATTGACCCGCTCTTGGTTCAAGCGCCCAAGCATCGCCAGCATGGAGCGTCTCAACACCAGGTCATCCAAATGGATCACCTTCTCGACCTGCCCCAGGAAAGCGATCTCACGGCGGGAGTAATCTGGCAGGGATTTCAAAGGCGCATCCCCTTCACGCGCAATGAAACTGCACACCTGTTCCGCGCGCGTCCCATAACGCTCGAAAAGCGTCTGCACACGTTCCGCTGGCAGGCCTGTCCAGGCGCACAACCCATCGATAAACCGCTTTTGCTCCTCCGGTTTCGCCGGGTAAGTGCGCCCTCCGCCGATCTCCAGGGTCAGCGTGTCTTTTCGACGTTCCAGGCCCAAGTACTCCATCGTCTTATCGGCCACTTCTTCCGAAAATGCCCGGTACGAGGTCCACTTGCCGCCCACCAGCGAATAGACCGGGAACGCCAGGCCGGTCCATGGCCCTTCCATGACCTGGATGGAATGGTCGCGCGTGATCTGCCCGGTTGTCTTGGCGCTGCTGAAAGCCAACGGACGCACGCCGCTAAAATGGAAAACGATCTGGTCGCGGGAAATCTTCACAGCCGGGAACACGCGCTCGATCATCCCCAGGAAATATTCGATCTCCTCTTCCATGCAACGCGCTTCATCCGGGTTTTCAATGGGGATATCCGACGTGCCGATCAAGACCTTATCGTACAACGGGAAGATCAAGACGATGCGACCATCCTTGTTCTCGAAGAAAAATTCATGCTCGCCGATAGCCTGCCGCAATTCAGGATGGTCCAGGACCAGGTGCGAGCCTTTCGTCCCGCCAATGAAGCGCGTAGACATGCCCAGGTTCCGGTTGGCAAAGTCGATCCACGGCCCGGCCGCATTGATCAGCAATTTCGGCTTGACCGGGATGCTCTCATCGGTGAACTCGTCCCGTATGAGGACCGTATCCCCGCTGCCATTGGCCAGGCTGGCGTAATTCAATGCGCGCGCATGTGGCCCTTCCGCTTCGGCGTCCAACACCAATTCGAGGCCGTAACGCTCCGGGTTCAAAATGGCGCCATCGTAATACGTGGCAGTATTGATTATGGCAGGATGCAGCAGCGGCCATCTCCCCAGGGAGGCCGCGCGGCCACGGAACTGGTGACGCGGCACAGCCCGTTGGCGGCCTGTGAACGCATCGTAGAACACCAGGCCAACCTTAATGACCACAGAGCCTCGCTCGGAAGGCTTATCCAGCCAGCCCATGAACTTGAGCGGCGCATTCAACAAGCCCGAAAACCACTTGAACATGGGAATTGTGGTCGGCAACGGCTTGACCAGGTGCGGAGCATTTTGGATCATGCGGTTGCGTTCCCCTACCGCCTCGCGCACCAGGCGGAACTCGCCGTTTTCCAGGTAACGGATGCCGCCATGCGCCATGTGCGAAGAGGCCGCGCTCGCGCCTGAACAAAAATCGGCGCGCTCGACCAGCAAAACATCCACACCGTTCAACGCCAGGTCGCGGAATGCGCCAATCCCATTGATGCCTGCGCCCACAATGAGCACAGAGACTTCAGGGGTTTCTCTTAGCGATGCAAGGATTTCTTGTCTGTTCATATTTCAGTCCCAGGGAGCCAGTATCAGGGTTCACGCCCAATCGAACGTACGCGTCACAGCCTTCTTCCAACCCGCGTACAGTTTCTCGCGCGCGCCGCTTTCCATCTGTGGCTGCCATTCCTTATCGCGCCCCCAATTCGCGCGCAGTTCGTCGAAATTCTTCCAGAAGCCCACCGCCAGACCAGCCGCATACGCCGCGCCCAGGGCGGTGGTCTCGGCCACTTTGGGGCGGATGACGGGAACGTCCAGGATGTCGGCCTGGAACTGCATCAACAACTCGTCGAAGACCATGCCCCCGTCCACCTTCAACGCGGTCAGACTCACGCCCGAATCTGCTTCCATGGCATCCAACACTTCGCGCGTCTGGAAGGCGGTCGCTTCGAGCGCCGCGCGCGCAATGTGCCCCTTGTTGACGTAGCGCGTCATGCCCACCAGCGCCCCGCGCGCATCCGAGCGCCAGTATGGCGCAAACAATCCGGAAAACGCCGGGACGAAGTAAATCCCGCCGTTATCTTCCACGCTGCGCGCCAGGGTTTCGACATCCGACGATTTTTCGATCATACCGAGATTATCCCGCAGCCACTGGACGAGCGCGCCGGCAATGGCAATCGAGCCTTCCAAAGCATAAATAGCCGGTTGGTTTCCAATTTTGTATCCCAGGGTGGTCAACAGCCCCGCTTTCGAGGGGACAGGCTTCTCCCCAGTGTTGAGCAGCATGAAACAACCGGTCCCATAGGTGTTCTTGGCCTCGCCCGGCGAGTAGCAGGTCTGCCCGAAGAGCGCAGCCTGTTGATCTCCTAAATCACCCGCAACGGGGACGCCGCCTAATGCACCTCTGGCCTGCCCATACACCTCGGACGAGGAGCAGATTTCCGGCAGCATGGAACGGGGAATGCCAAGCAAGGACAGGATGTCGTCGTCCCAATCGAGCGTGTTCAGGTCCATCAGCAAGGTGCGGGAAGCGTTGGTCACATCTGTAACGTGCGCGCCGGTCAGGTTCCAGATCACCCAGGTGTCCATGTTGCCGAAAAGAAGGTCGCCGTTTTCAGCCTGTTGGCGCGCGCCGGGGACGTTGTCCAGGATCCACTTGATCTTGGGGCCGGAGAAATAGGTTGCCAGGGGCAGGCCGGTCGTGAGTCTGAGGCGGTCCTGTCCGCCCGATTTGGCCAGGTCGGCGCAGATGGCGTCGGTGCGGGTGTCCTGCCAGACGATGGCGTTGTAAACCGGGCGGCCGGTCGCCCGTTCCCACACGACGGCCGTCTCACGCTGGTTGGTGACGCCCATTGCGGCAATCTGCGAGGCCTCCACGCCAGCCTTGTCCAACGCGCCGCGGATGACGCCCTGGGTGCGTTCCCAAACCTCCAGCGGATCATGTTCCACCCAGCCGGGCTTGGGATAGATTTGCTGGTGTTCTTCCTGGTCTACGGCGACGATATTTCCCGCATGATCGAACAGGATGCAACGCGTACTGGTCGTGCCCTGGTCAATGGCGGCGATGTATTTTGACATACGCACCTTCCTGATGATTTGGTAGTTTCATTTTATATCAAATTCAACCCAAATGTTTACCAGGTGATAGAAAAAATGGCTTTCGACTGCATTCTTGATGACAAATGTTCCAGCCGGGTTTCAGGCCTCCCAGCCCTTCACGCCGGCCAGGAAGGCTTTTCCGCTCATGGGTTTCTTGCCCGCCGGTTGGACCTCATCGAAAACCAGCGGCGTGTTGTCTCCCCCAAAGACGGCCGGCAGCCCATCGATCACGGTGCGTGCGCCGGGCGGCTGGATGGCATACGTGAAGATGATCACGGTATGCGCTTTTAGAATCTTGAGCGGCGCGCCCTGCCAGTCCATGAAGGCGCCCGGCCAGGGGTGGTAGGCGCGCACCTGGCGGGCCAGTTCCTCGCCGGGACGGTTGAAATCCAGGCGGGCGTCTTCTTTTTTCAGCATTGGCGCATAGGCGGCGCCTTCTTCCGGCTGCGGATGAGGCGCAATCGCGCCGGAGAGATAGCCCGGCAGCGTTTCGAGCAGCAAGTCCGCTCCCAGCGTGGGCAACCTGTCGAGAAGGGAAGCAGCCGTCTCGTCAGGCGCGATGCGCAGGGCGCGTTGGGACAGGATGGGACCGGTGTCCAGCCCCACGTCCATTTTCATGATGGTGACGCCCGTCTCTTCGTCCCCGTGCAAAATGGCGGCGTTGACCGGCGCAGCGCCTCGCCAGCGCGGCAGCAGGGAGGCATGTACGTTGATGCAACCGAAACGCGGCAGGTCGAGCACTTCAGGCCGCAAGATCTGGCCGAAGGCGGCGACTACGATCAAATCCGGCGACCAGGCGCGTAATTGTTGCATTGCGCCCGGCTCGCGCAATTTTTCCGGCTGGATGAGCGGCAGTCCCAGTTCCAACGCCAGGGTTTTGACCGGCGGCGGTTTCAATTCGCGCCCGCGCCCGGCGGCGCGGTCGGGCTGGGTGACGACGCCCACCACCTCGTAGGGATGGGCCTTGCGCCCATCCCCGACCAACGCCCGCAGGCTGGGCAGGGCAAAATCGGGCGAACCCATAAAAACGACCTTGATTTGATTGGACATGGGTTAATTGTAGCACATCGTCGGTAGTACAAACGGTTTGTATAATTCGGTTGCATTTTGTCCGGTTTGGTTGTACAATACACAAAATCAACCCATAACCTGTCCCAGGAGGAACCTATCCATGTCCGAACAACCTATGAACCCCGAAGTCACCAGCGATGACAAACTGTGGGCGCTTCTCAGTTATCTCTTCCCGATTGTTGCCATTATCGTGCTCTTCATGGAAGATAAAAAGGCACGCCCGTTCATCAAGTTCCATGCGGTCCAATCGCTGGCTGCGACTGTCGTTCTCTCGATCCTTGCTACGGTGACCTTTGGCTGCGGCAGCATCCTGTTCCTGGCCTTGATCTGGTGGGGCATCGAAGCCTACCAGGGTAAGATGGTTGAAATCCCGTTCATCACCAACTTCATCAAAGGACAGGGCTGGGTCTAATCCTGTACTGATGACCGCCAAAACTCGCAGCCAATTGGCTGCGAGTTTTTTATTATGTGATAGACTTCCACAATCTTTACCGACCTATCCTGGAGGAACTCCCGATGACAGTCGAACCGAACCCTGCCTTTGCGCCGCCCCTCTCGCCCAACGACGAGCGCATGTGGGCCATGCTCTCACACCTGGGCGTACTCGCCAACCTGTTTTCCGGCATCCTGGGGCCGGCGGTACCGCTCATCATCTACATGGTCTACAAAGACCGCTCGCGCTACGTCGCCTACCAATCCCTGCAAGCGCTGCTCTTCCAACTCATCTGGTGGGTCGGAGGAGGCATCCTGGCCGGCGTCACCTGGACGTTGAGCGGCGTGTTGAGCGCAGTGGTGATCGGCTTCCTGTGTATGCCCCTGGCCTGCGTTTTCAGCGCCATGCCGCTGGTCGCGCTCATCTATGGCGCCTATGGCGGCATCCAAACCTACCAGGGACAGGACTTCAAATACTGGCTGGTCGGGGATTGGGTGCGAAGCACCCTGACCGGTTGACATTCAACCCTCTCCCAAAAAGCCTGCCCATGCGGCGGGCTTTTTTGATTGCAACCTATCTGCCGGGCGTGCGTAAGTCTCAGTAGCAAAACTTTCTAGGAGTACACCATGAGCATCTACACCCCTTCCCCTTACGACAGACCCGGCCTGGTGAAAACCATCGCCGTCCTGACCCTGGTCAACGGCATCGTCAATATCTTCTGGGGCCTGATCGCCACGGCCACGGTCACAGCCAGCGTCATCCTGATCTGCCTGGCGCCGTTCGCCATCCTGCCCACCATCCTGGGCGTATTCGAGATCATCTACGCGCTCAAACTGCTGGCCAACCCCGTCCAGCCTGTGCAGCCATCCCAAACCATTGCTATCCTCGAAATCCTGTGCCTCCTGACCGGCAACGTGTTCTCGATGATCGTCGGCATCCTGGCGCTGGTGTTCTACAACGACCCGCAGGTCAAGGACTTTTTTGCCCGCCTGAATGGGATGCCTGCCCCGGCGACGCCTGCGCAACCGACGCCCCCCGCGCCTCCTGCGCCGCCCATCCCTGCTCCCGTTATGGACGAAATCCCCGCCCCCGTGGAGGCATCTCCCGCCCCCCAGCCGGTCAAAAAGCCGCGCGGGCGCAAGGTGGCCGGCGAAACAGGAGTCCCCTCCGGGGATGATACAAGCAACCGTTCCGAGTAAGAAGCAAAAAAGGGATTTTTGTCCTCTTGACTTCTGCCCCTCCTGCCCGTAGAATGAAACTGTACAACCCAACGGGAGCAGGGAAGAGACTTGAGCGTAAAACGCAATGCGTAATATGCGAAAGCGCCGAAGGTGCAAACCTGGGACAGGCGAGACCAGGTGAAACTCTCAGGCAAAAGGACCCTGTTCTCGAAACACTCTGGAAAGTTCGTTCCCCACAGTTCGACTGCGGGAAAACGACACCGACGGTGAAAATTTAGTCTCGTAGTCTGTCAGTCACATAGTCGAGTAGTCCAACCACTCGACCAAACGACCAGGCGGCCACCAGGCTAAACGAATCTCTCAGGTTCACGACAGAGGACGCGCGATAGTTTACCGCGCGTCCTTTTTGATTCGCCAAATCATACCAAACGAGGAGTAACCCCATGAACGTCCCTGCAAACCTGAAATATACCGAAAGCGATGAATGGTTCGACCCCGCCACCGGCAAAATGGGCCTGACCGATTACGCCCAGAACCAACTCTCAGACATTGTCTTCGTCGAACTGCTGCTCGAAGCGGGCGACGCCGCCGAAGCCGGGAAACCGATTGCTTCGGTCGAGTCTGTGAAAGCCTCTGCGGAAACCTATGCCTCCGCCAGCGGCAAGGTTGCGGCGGTCAACAGCGCACTGGCCGACACGCCTGAAATACTGAACAGCGACCCCTACGGCGCTGGCTGGATGGTGCAGGTCGAGGGCGGCCAGCCCGGCAAGGTGATGGACGCGGCGGCTTACGAGAAGTATTGCGAAGGGCGGGCGCATTAATCAGTCATCAGTGTTCAGTAACCAGTATCCAGTGGGGAAGCCGAAAACTGATGACTGAAAACTGAACACTGAAAACTGGAGTTCCCATGACCTATATCCCCCACTCCCCCAAAGAGCGGGATGCGATGTTGGAGAAGATCGGCGTCAAAAGCCTGGAAGACCTGTTCGACGCCGTGCCCGCCAGCCATCGCTTTCCCACGCTCGACCTGCCCGAAGCGCTGACCGAAATGGAAGCCGCCTCGGAACTGGGCGCGTTGGCAGAAGCCAACGAGTCCACCAGGCAGTTGGCTTCCTTCCTCGGCGCAGGCATGTACAACCACTATATCCCGTCCGTGGTGGACCACATCCTGCGGCGCGGCGAGTTCTACACCGCCTACACCCCCTACCAGCCGGAGATCTCGCAAGGCACGCTGCAAGCCATCTTCGAATACCAGAGCCTGATGACCGCGCTGACCGGCATGGAAGCCTCCAACGCCTCGCACTACGACGGCGCGACGGCTGCCGCCGAAGCCGTCAACCTGGCCTGGGCGCAGTTCCGCGGCAAGCGCACCAAGGTGGTCCTTTCGCCGACCGTGCACCCGCAGTACCGCGAAGTGATCCGCACCTACACCCAGGGCATGGAATTGGAACTGGCCGGTGAAACGGGGGCAGACCTGGAGTCCGGCCCCGAGGCGCTGGCAGACCTGATCGACGACAACACTGCTCTCGTCATCGTCCAGTTACCCGATTTCTTTGGCCGCGTCTACGATTACACCAGGCTGATCGCTGCAGCGCACGAGAAGGGCGCGCTGGCTTGCGTGGTCGCCAATCCCACCGCGCTGGCGCTCTTCAAGACGCCCGGCGCGATGGACGCGGACATCGTGGTGGGCGAGGGGCAACCGCTCGGCATCCCGATGTGGTACGGCGGCCCGTCGCTCGGTTTTTTCACCACCCGCAAGAAATTCGTCCACAAGATGGCCGGCCGCCTGGTGGGCGAGACGGTGGACAACCGCGGGCAGCGCGCCTACGTGCTGACCCTGACCGCGCGCGAACAGCACATCAAGCGCGAGCGCGCCACCTCCAACATCTGCTCGAACCAGGGCTTGCTGGCGCTGGCCTCGGCGGTCTACCTGAGCCTGGTGGGCAAGAAGGGCTTGCGCCAGGTGGCCGAACTGTGCTACCACAAGGCGCATTACGCCGCCGCCGAACTGGGCAAGATCCCCGGCGTGGGGCTGTGCTTCACCGAGCCGTTCTTCCATGAATTTGCCCTGTGCCTGCCCAAACCGGTCGAGGACGTCAACGCCCACCTGCTCGAACACGGCATCCTGGGCGGTTACGACCTGGGCCAGGACTACCCCTCGCTCAAAGATCACATGCTGGTGGCCGTGACCGAGATGAACACCAAGGAAGAAATCGACGCCTTTGTTGCAGTCATCGAGGAGGTGTGCCATGACTGAGTTTATCCTGAATGGCGAACCCAAAGTGGTGGAACCGACCATCTTCGAACTATCCTCCCCCGGACGCACCGGCGTATCTTTCCCGGACCCGGACGTGCCGCGCTCCGAACTGCCTGAATCCCTGCTGCGGGCGGACCTGCCCCTACCCGAACTGGCCGAAGTGGACGTGGTGCGTCACTACATGCGCCTCTCTACCTTCAACTACAGCGTGGACAGCGGCTTCTACCCGCTCGGCTCCTGTACGATGAAGTACAACCCCAAGATCAACGAAGACACCTGCCGACTGCCCGGATTCCTGTTCACGCACCCGCTGCAACCGGTCGAGACCGTCCAGGGCAACCTGGCGCTGATGTACAATTTGCAGGAATGGCTGAAAGAGATCAGCGGCTTCGCCGCCGTCACGCTCCAGCCTGCGGCCGGCGCGCACGGAGAATTTACGGGCGTGCTCATCATGCGCGCCTATCACAAAGCGCGCGGCGACGCCAGGCGCGTCAAGATGCTCATCCCCGATTCCGCGCACGGCACCAACCCGGCCTCCTCCGGCATGATCGGCCTGCAAGTCGTCCAGATCCCGTCCGATGCGCGCGGCAACGTGGACCTGGCAGCCCTGAAAGCCGAATGCGACGACACCGTGCTGGGCATCATGCTGACCAACCCCAACACGCTCGGCCTGTTCGACGAGAACGTGGAAGAAGTCATCAAGGTCGTTCACGACTGCGGCGGCCTGGTCTATGGCGACGGCGCCAACTTGAACGCGCTGCTGGGCATCGTGCGTCCCGGCGACCTGGGCATCGACGTGATGCACTTCAACCTGCACAAGACCTTTGCCGTCCCGCACGGCGGCGGCGGCCCCGGCTCCGGCCCGGTCGGCGTGGCGGCCCACCTGGCAGACTTCCTGCCCGCGCCCATCGTCGGCATCCTGGAAGAAGGCGACGACGAAATGGCGCCGCTGTTCGGGCTGGTCACACCCGAAAAAACCATTGGCCGCATGAAAGCCTTCCACGGTCACTTTGGCGGCGGGCTGGTGCGCGCCTTTACCTACATTGCCATGCACGGCCCCGACGGCCTGCGCCAGATCGCAGAATACGCGGTGCTGAACGCCAACTACGTCCAGGCGCGCCTGCGCGGCGTATACCCGATCCCCTATGACCGCACCTGCATGCACGAATTCGTGGCCGAAGGTGTGGTCGAAGGCTCCGATGTGCGCGCGCTGGATATCGCCAAGCGGCTGATGGACTACGACTTCCACCCGCCCACGAACTACTTCCCGCTCATCGTCCACGAAGCGCTGATGATCGAGCCGACCGAGACCGAGAACAAGGACACCCTCGACGCCTTCGCCGACGCCCTCATCGAGATCGCCGAGGAAGCCAAGACGAACCCCCAACTGCTGCACGAAGCCCCACACAACACCCCGTTCGGAAGGATGGACGAGGTGAAGGCCGCCCGCGAGTTGGTACTGTGCTGCTGGCTGCCGGAGGATTACGAGAACCAGTAACCAGTGTTCAGTGTTCAGTGAGAAGAAACCTCGGAGGTGAAATCCCCTCCGGGGTTTTTGTTTGCTGTATAATTACCTTATGATTACACAAGATATCCGCTGGATTCAACGGTTCAATCACTTTGAAAAGGCGCTCAACCAACTTAAGAAGTTCATACAAAAAGGGAAACTAAATGAGTTGGAAGAGCAAGGCATGATTCAGGCTTTCGAGTACACCTATGAGTTAGCCTGGAATACCTTGAAAGATTATTTGGAAGCACAGGGCGAAACCGATATTCATGGCAGCCGTGATACACTTCGGCTGGCATTCAAGCGCGGTCTGATCGAAGACGGCGAAACATGGATGGACATGATCCGCAGCCGCACGCTTACCAGCCACACTTACAACGAAGAAGTTGCCCAGCAAATTGCGAACGCAGTTGTCCAGCATTATTTTCTACAATTTTCAAAACTGCACGAAACATTACTGTCAATACAAGGCGGCATGCAATGACCCTCCGCTTTGGTTTGAAAGAAAACACGATACACAAGATTTGTACTGTTCTCAGCCATTACCCGCAAGTGGACAAAGCCATCCTGTACGGTTCGCGCGCCAAAGGCAACTACAAGAACGGCTCCGATATCGACCTGACCCTGCAAGGCGGCCCAGGCTTGACCTTGAACGTGCTTTACAAGATCATGGACGAACTCGACGACCTGCTCCTGCCCTATACCATTGACTTGTCCATCTTCGACCAGATCAGCGACCCGGATGTTGTCGAGCATATCCAGCGCGCAGGCGTTACATTTTACGCAAGACGCCAGGTCGTAACCGCAAACCAGTGAACTACCCCCAATGGGAGCCTGCGCAAGCCCGAACTTATTTTTACACGAACACGAAAGTAGCCCTCGACCCAAGGAGACCATCATGCCTCAAGAAGAATCCATCGGACACATCCTGGAAACCTACCAGCGCATCGAAATCACCGAACACCACATTTACAAGAACCTGGCAAAGAGCGTCAAGGACGCCAATAACCGCAAAATCCTGGAACAGATCGCGGATGACGAACTGCGTCACGCCGAAGGTTGGAAAAAGTACACCCAGCAACAGATCAAGCCCAACCGCTGGGATATTTTCAAGTACACGCTCATCAGCAAATTGTTCGGCTTTACGTTCGGCATCAAACTGATGGAACGCGGGGAAGAAAAGGCGCAGGGCAACTACGCGCAATTGAAGGGAAAAATTCCTGAGATCGAGACTTGGGTCCATGATGAAGAGATCCACGAGCAAAAACTGATCGGCATGTTGGACGAGGAACGCCTGCGCTACGCCGGTTCGGTGGTGCTCGGCTTGAACGACGCCCTGGTGGAACTGACCGGCGCGCTGGCCGGCCTGACCCTGGCGCTGCGCGACGTAAAACTCATCGCCCTGTCCGGCTTGATCACCGGCATCGCCGCTTCGCTCTCGATGGCCGCCTCCGAATATCTCTCCACCCGCTCCGAAGACACCCAAAAGCACCCGGTGCGCGCCGCGATCTACACCGGCATCGCCTACATCATCACCGTCACCTTACTGGTGCTGCCCTACCTGCTCATCCCCAACGAATTCATCGACCTGGCAATCACCCTGGCCACCGCCGTGATCATCATCGCAATCTTCAACTACTACATCTCGGTTGCCAAAGACGAACCCTTCAAAGAACGCTTCATCGAAATGGCCGGCCTCAGCCTGGGAGTAGCCACCTTCTCGTTCATCATCGGCTACTTCATCCGCCTGTGGCTGGGCATCTGAGCGACGCCATGCCATGAAAATTTTAACGGTAGACATCGGCACAGGCACGCAGGACATCTTCCTGTACAACTCCCAACTGCATATCGAAAACGGCTTCAAACTGGTCGTCCCCTCGCCCACCATGATCGTCCACCAGCGGGTCAAGGCGGCCACCCGGTCGCGCGCGCCCATCCTGCTCACTGGCGTGATGATGGGCGGGGGCCCGTCTGCCTGGGCGGTGGAAGCGCACGCCCGCGCCGGGATAGAGACGTACGCCACGCCCGCCGCCGCCAGGACGCTCAATGACGAACTGGACAAAGTGCGGGCGCTGGGCGTCGAAATCGTCTCGGACGACGAAGCCGCCGCCCTGCCGGACTCCGTCCAGCGCATCGAATTCCTGGACTTCAACCTGCCAGCCATCCAACAGGCGCTATCGCCCTTCGGCATCGACCTGTCCGACCTGGACGCGATAGCGGTGGCCGTCTTCGATCACGGCGATGCGCCCGCCGGGGTTTCCGACCGCCAGTTCCGCTTCGACTATCTCGACCAGCGCCTCCGCGCCCGGAATTCCCTGGCCTCTTTCGCTTTCCTTGCAGATGACATCCCGCCCAGCATGACGCGCTTGCAAGCCGTGGCCCGATCGGCGGGCGACCTGCCCTGCCCGCTGGTGGTGATGGACACGGCCCCGGCGGCTGTGCTGGGCGCAACCTTCGACCCCAATGTGGCGACGCGCAAGCGGAAGATCGTCTGCAACGTGGGCAACTTCCACACGCTGGCCTTCCGGCTGGGGGAAGGTGAAATCGAGGGCTTGTTCGAGCATCATACCGGCGAGATCGACCTGCCCCGGCTGGAATCCCTGCTGCGGGCGCTGGCTGACGGCTCGCTCAAGCACGAAGATGTCTTCGACGATATGGGGCATGGCGCACTGATGTACGCAAAGGAGCCATTTACCCTCGGCGAGGATGCGTTCGATGTGGTTGTCACCGGGCCGCGCCGTTCGATGTTCTCCCCCACCCCGGCCCTTATCATCCCCGAAGGGGACTCCGTAGCGCGGAATCCATTCCGCAACCAAAAGCGAAATAAATTTCGCGCTACAAATCTTCATACTATAAGGGAGAGGGGGGCGCTACGGCCTTATTTTGCCGCTCCCTTCGGCGACATGATGATCGCGGGCTGTTTCGGCCTGCTGGCAGCCGCAGCGGAGATCCTGCCCGGTTTAACGGAAGCAGTTTCCAGGTCCATGAAAGAAGCGAGTGCGGGACGTCCGCCCTGGGAAAACGAATCCTGATCTTTCCCCAAAACTGTCCTTTTTCGTTCGCACTTTGCTATAATTAAAGTGGTCGTGATCCACAGCAACCAGAAAGGAGACGCAATGGCTGATCAACCACAAGGATGCGCGCGTGTGACTGGTTCCGTGACCAGCGCTGCGCCAGACGACCAGAAACCATCCGAACAACTTATCGAAAAAAAGGAGATGACGATGACCGCACGCGTCGGGCAAAAAGCCCCTGATTTCTCTGCTCCGGCCTATTACCGGGGCGGCTTTACCAATGTAAAACTTTCCGATTTTGCAGGGAAGTGGGTGTTACTGTGCTTCTACCCGGGTGACTTCACCTTTGTCTGAGCGACGGAAGTATCGGCGGTCGCCGATAAATACAGCGTTTTGCAGGATCTAGGGGTGGAAGTCATCTCCGTGAGTGTAGACAGTCACTTTGTTCACAAGATGTGGAACGACCATGAATTGACCAAGATGGTAGAAGGCGGCGTACCCTTCCACATGGCCTCCGACCAGGCCGGGAACGTGGGACGCGCCTACGGCGTGTGGGACGAGAACCAGGGCATCGAGTTGCGCGGGCGCTTCATCATCGACCCGGACGGCGTGATCCAGGCGATGGAAGTGTTGACCCCGCCGGTAGGCCGCAAGTTCAGCGAGAGTGTGCGCCAGATCCAGGCCTTCCAACTGGTGCGCGCCAGCAAGGGCAGCGAGGCTACGCCCGCCGGTTGGGAACCGGGGCAGTTGACGCTCAAACCCGGCCCGGCGTTGGTGGGCAAGGTTTGGGAAGTGTGGAAGCCAAGCATGGAATAGTAGACCCGATTGCAAGGTCGATCCCCAGCAAATTCACTTTGCTGGGGATTTTTTATTCTCCAAAGTTCCCCTTACCTTCTGCACAATTCCTGCACATTTGCTTGCTATCCTTGCCGCACATCGAACAAGGAACAAGCAAATGCACCTGATCCGATCCATTCTTAGAAACAAGAAAATCATCCTGTTCTCGGGGCTGGCCGCTGCGCTGGCGCTTACGCTGGCCTTTGCCTTACCGCGCGCGGGCGCGCAGGCCGGCTACCAGACCGTAGCCCTCGCGCGCGGGGATTTGACCGTCGCCATCAGCGCGGACGGGACGGCGCGCGCGCATCAATCCGCCAGCCTGGCATGGGAGACGACCGGCGTGGTGGAATCGGTCGAGGCGCAGGCGGGCGAGAGGGTCGAAGCCGGGGAGACGCTGGCGATGCTGGCGCAGGACTCCCTGCCGCGGGGCGTGGCGCTGGCCGAGGCGGACCTGGTCGCTGCGCAGCAGGCGCTGGACGACCTGCTTGGCTCGGCAGATACGGAGAAAGCCAAAGCCGCCATTGCCCTGCGTGAGGCGCAGGAGGCCTATGACGACGCCGTCAACTACCGCGAACTGCTCGACCACGAGGTCAAGTACGATCTTTTGAACTTCATCCAGAGGCCGGATGGCAAAGTCAAGGTGCGCGGCTTCAGCCACGTCAGTTATATCCCGAGCGAGGAGCAGAAGGCCGAAGCCGACCAGGATGTAGAGTTGCAGAGGGCCAAAATGGAAGACGCCCAGCGCGCCTACGAGCGCCTGGCGGACGGCCCAAACCCGCAAGACGTGGCGGCTGCCGAGGCGCGTATCCTGGCAGCGCAGGCTGTACTGAACCAGGCCAGGATCATTGCGCCGTTCGACGGCCTGGTCACGGAGGGACTCGCGCAAGAAGGCGACCGGGTCGCATCCGGCCAGTCGGCTTTCCAGTTGCACAACCTTTCCAGCGTGTCCATTGACCTGGACGTGTCTGAAGTGGACATCAACAGCATTGTGGTCGGGCAGGAAGCAATCGTTCAATTCGACGCCATCCAGGGACAGGCCTATCGGGGCGTCGTGGTCGAGGTAGCGGGGTCAGGCCAAAGGTCGGCAGGAGGCGTGAATTTCAGGGTGACGGTCGAGGTAACGGACGCGGATGGGCAGGTCAGGCCGGGCATGAGCGCCGAGACGGTCATCCAGGTGCGGGACGTGCGGGACGCCCTGCTGGTCCCGAACCGCGCCATCCGCATGTTGGATGGGCAACGGGTCGTGTATGCGCTCAGGGAGGATGGCTCGCTGGAGGCGATCCCTGTGCGGCTGGGCGTAACGTCCGACGCTTATAGCGAATTGGCGGCTGGGGGCCTGCAAGAGGGCGACCAGATCGTGTTGAACCCGCCGGCTGTCGAAAAATAAAAAACGAAACCTGGAGACAAAAATGAATCTCAAACAACTTTTCACCAACAAGAAAGCCATGATCGGCCTCGGCGCAGTGGTTGTGCTGGGCGTCGCGCTGGCGGTGGCGCTGCCGCGCAATGCCGCCGCAGATACCTTGTACCAGACCGAAGCGGCAACGCGCGGCGACCTGTCTGCGATGGTGGGCGCGACCGGGACGGTGCGGGCGGCGCAGTCCGTTACGTTGGCCTGGGAGACGAGCGGGATCGTGGAGACGGTCAACGCGGGATTGGGCGATGCGGTGCAAAAAGATAAGACGCTGGCGTCGCTGGAGCAGTCGTCGCTGCCGCAGAACGTCATCCTGGCCGAAGCGGACCTTGCAACGGCCCAGCAGGCGCTGGAGGATCTGCTCGAATCCGACACGGCGCGCGCCCAGGCCGCCATTGCGCTGCGCGAGGCGCAAGAAGAATACGACGACGCCGCGGAGTATCGCGAGTCGCTGGAAGGGAAAATCGACATCGAATACATCATCTGGGTGAACGGACAGCCCAAGGTCAAGACACGGCGCGGCTATGCCGACGAGGCAGAAAAGGCCGAAGCGGACGAGGACGCGGCCCTGAAACTGGGCCAACTGGAAGACGCCCAGCGCGCGTATGATCGCTTGAAGGACGGCCCGAACCCGCAAGATGTGGCCGCCGCCAAAGCGAAAGTAGCGGCTGCGCAGGCCGTCCTCGACCAGGCCAGGATCATCGCTCCCTTCGACGGCGTGGTGACAGACGCCAGCGCGCTGCCAGGCGACCAGGTGGCGCTCGGCGAAATGGCCTTCCAGGTAGACGATCTTTCGCGCCTGTTGATCGACCTGGAAGTATCGGAGGTGGACATCAACGCCATCTCGGTCGGGCAGGAGGTGACGGTCAATTTCGACGCGGCGCAGGGCAAAGATTACCGGGGCGTGGTGGCCGAGGTGGCGGGAGCAGGCGCGGCCTCCGAGGGAAGCGTGGACTTCAAGGTCACGGTGGAACTGACGGACGCGGATGAACTCGTCAAACCGGGCATGACCGCCGCCGTCCTCATCCAGGTGCGCAATATCGAAGACGCGCTGCTCGTCCCGAACCGGGCCGTGCGCGTGGTGGAGAACCAGCGCGTGGTGTACGTTCTCGAAGGCGAAACGCTGACGCCCGTCGAAGTGCGCCTGGGAGCGACCTCGGAGGCGTACAGCGAAGTGGTGGGCGGCGACCTGCAAGCAGGCGACCTGATCGTGTTGAACCCGCCCGCCGCGCTCGAAATGCACCCCGGCCAGAACAGTCCCTTTCGCCAGGGTGGATAGGAGGCCGGGATGAGCGCACCTGTGATCGTTGCAAAAGACCTGGTCAAGACTTACCAGATGGGCGACGTGGAAGTGAACGCGCTGCGCGGCTTGTCGCTGCAGATCGAGCGCGGCGAGGTGGTCGCCATCACCGGGCCGTCTGGGTCGGGCAAGTCTACCCTGATGAACATCCTGGGCTGCCTGGACCGGCCGACCAGCGGCGCCTACCGCCTGGACGACGTGGAAGTGGCCGAGATGGACGACGACCATTTGGCGAACGTACGCAACCGCAAGATCGGGTTCGTCTTCCAGTCGTTCAACCTTCTGTCGCGCGCTTCGGCGCTCTCGAACGTGGAACTGCCGCTGCGTTACTCCGGCCTGAGCGAGGGCCGCAAGGCGCGCGCCCGCGCCGCGCTGGAAGCGGTGGGGCTGGGCGACCGGGTAGACCACCGTCCCTACGAACTCTCCGGCGGGCAGCAGCAGCGCGTGGCGATTGCGCGCGCACTGGTCAACGAACCGGCCATGATCCTGGCCGACGAGCCGACCGGCAACCTGGACTCGAAGGTCGGTCAAGAGATCATCGACCTGCTGCTGAACCTGAACAAGGAAAGCGGCACCACGCTGGTGATCGTGACGCACGACCCGAAAGTAGCGGCGCAGACCGGCAGGACCATCCACATCATCGACGGGGTGGTAAACCACGGATAAACACAGATTCTCTACCGTACAAACGTCGTTGCGAGGGTGTCCTTCCCGCCTGTCCTGGCGCTCTCCCAGGAAAGCAACCCCCTGCGAAACGGGGAGATTGCTTCCCTACGGGATGCTTCGCGGTCACTTCGTTCGCAATGACATTTCAAGCGAAATACAGGAGAAAGACATGAACCTGACACAAATCTTACTGGAAGCATTGGAGAGTTTGAACGCCAACAAGATGCGCTCCGGGCTGACCATCCTGGGCATCGTCATCGGCGTGGCGGCGGTGATCGCCATGCTGGGCGTGGGGAACGGCGCGCAGGATACCATCCTGGGTTCCATCAACGACATCGGCACCAACATCCTGTTCGTCTTCCC
>JBMOMO010000199.1:44896-65854 GCA_049324135.1 Chloroflexota bacterium | reverse complement strand
TGACCATCCTGGGCATCGTCATCGGCGTGGCGGCGGTGATCGCCATGCTGGGCGTGGGGAACGGCGCGCAGGATACCATCCTGGGTTCCATCAACGACATCGGCACCAACATCCTGTTCGTCTTCCCGGGCAACTCCGAAGCGGATGTGCGCAACCCGCGCCCGCTGACCGTGAAAGACGCCGAGGCGCTGGCCGACCCGTTCGCCGCGCCGTCGGTGCTGGCGGTGGCGCCCGTTGTGCAAGCCCAGGGCGAAGTGACCGCCTATGGCGAGCAGGGCGTGGTGTCGGTCAACGGGGTGGTGCCAGTCCACGCCCAGGTGCGCAACGAAACGCTCACCGAGGGCGAATTCATCAACGAAGCGCAGTTGCTCGGTTACGCCTCGGTGGCCGTCATCGGCCCGGACACAGCCGAGGCGTATTTCGAGCGCCGCGAGGGCGTGGTCGGCGAGACCATCCGCATCAACGGGCAGCCCTTCCGCGTGATCGGGGTGCTGGCTTCCAAAGGCGGCGGCATGACCGGCAGCAGCGACGACCGCATCCTGGTGCCGCTCACCACCGCCCAGAGCCGCCTGGCCCAGGGCGAGGCCGCCGACAGCGTGGATTCGATCTTCGTGCAGGCCGTCAGCGCCGAGGCGGTGCCGCAGGCCGCGCAGGAAGTGGCGCAGGTGCTGCGCACCCGTCACCGCACGGCCATCGGCGCAGACGACTTCACGGTCTACTCGCAGGAAGATTTCGTCAACACCGCCGAGACCATCACCGGCGTGCTGACTATCTTCCTGGGCGGCATCGCGGCCATCTCCCTGCTGGTGGGCGGCATCGGCATTATGAACATCATGCTGGTCTCGGTGGCCGAACGCACGCGCGAGATCGGCCTGCGCAAGGCGCTGGGCGCGCGCAAGCGCGACATCCTGACGCAATTCCTGGCCGAATCGTCCCTGCTCAGCCTGCTGGGCGGGCTGGTGGGCGTGTTCTTCGGCTGGCTGATCGCCATCGCCATCGAACAGGTCTCGATCGCGCTGAACTCGCCCTTCGATACCGCCATCAGCCTGGACTCGGTCCTGCTGGCCACGCTCTTCTCGGCGGCGGTCGGCCTGTTCTTCGGGCTGTATCCCGCCAACCGCGCCGCCTCGCTGCAACCGGTGGAAGCGTTGCGGTACGAATAATCATTGGACGCGGATTCCACGGAAAGCGCGGTTTTCCGTTCTTTTACGGATTTTTCCGTGAAGTCCGTGTCCGAAAAAGATAAAAAGAATCCCGTATAATCAAGCCATGCCCAAGAAAATCCTCGTCGTGGACGACGAACCCAAGATCGCCGAGATCTGCCAGGACTACCTCAAGGCGGCCGGTTTCGAGGTGGCGACCGCCTCGAACGGGCCGGACGGCCTGTCTGCGGCGCGGCGCGAGCAGCCCGACCTGGTGGTGCTGGACCTGATGCTGCCCGGCATGGACGGACTGGACGTGTGCCGAACGCTGCGGCGCGAGAGCGACGTGCCTATCATCATGCTGACCGCGCGCGTCGAAGAGACCGACAAACTGATCGGCCTCGAACTGGGCGCCGACGACTACATCACCAAGCCCTTCAGCCCGCGCGAACTGGTGGCGCGCGTGCGCGTGGTGCTGCGCAGGGCGAGCGGCGACCCCGCCAGCGACGTGATCCGCGCCGGGGATGTGAGCCTCGACCGCGCCCGCTACGAAGTCAGCCTGCCGGCCCCCGCCGGGGAAGCGCAGGTCGTCCTCTCCCTGACGCCCACCGAGTTCGAAATCCTGGCTACGCTGATGAGCCAGCCGGGGCGCATCTTCTCGCGCGCCCAACTGCTCAACGCCGCGCACGGCGTAGCCTTCGAAAGTTACGAGCGCGCCATAGACAGCCACATCCGCAACCTGCGCCGCAAACTGGAAAGCGGCCGCCCGCCCGCCAATTACATCGTCACCGTGCATGGCGTGGGCTACAAATTCGAACCGTAGCCGTAACGGCCTACCCTGTCCAACAGGATAGACAGGATATTCAGGATAAAAGATGAAGAGACCCGATTACACCATCCGCGCCATCCGCCGCCGGCTGTTCATCCTGCTGGTGCGCGCCTTTGCCACCGTCGTGCTGCTGCTGGCCTTCCTGATGCTGGCGGTCACGGCCTATTTCCTGTCCTACCCCACCCGCTTCAACCCGCTCGAACGCCTGCCCATCGTCGCCCGCCTGGAAACGTTCTACCGCATCACCGGCTCGTGGGACGGCGCGGAAGGGATGTTCACGCTCTCCTCGGAAGATGAAGACGTCCGCAAGAGCCGCCCGATCCTGCTGGACGCGCAGGGACGCATCGTCCTCTACGAGGGCCGTCCCGACGCCCCGCAAGTGGGGCAGGCCTATTCCGCCGCCCCCGGCGACGCCTCCATCCCGCTCACCATAGACGACCAGATGGTCGGCATGTTGATCTTGCGCACCTCCATGATCCCCGTGCATGGGCAACTGGCGATGGGCATCCTGGCGCCCCTCTCGTTCATCTCGGTCTTCCTGGCGCTGCTGACGGTGGTGATCGGGCTGCTGCTGATGCGGCGGGTGGTGACGCCGCTGGCGGAAGTCATTGCCGCCGCCCGCAAGGTAGCCTCCGGCGATCTTTCTACCCGTGTGCCTGCTTCGGGGCCCCAGGATTTGCGCCTGCTATCGGACAATTTCAACCAGATGGCGGCCGCCCTGCAAGAAAGCGACCAGCAGCGCCGCGACCTGCTGGCCGACGTGGCCCACGAACTGCGCACCCCGCTCACCGTGATGCGCGGGCGGCTGGAAGGCATCGTGGACGGCGTCTACCCGCCGGAGGCGGCGCAGATCGTCCCGGCGCTCGAAGAGACCTACCTGCTCGAACGCCTGGTGGAAGACCTGCGCCTGCTCACGTTGGCCGAGACGCGCCAACTGCCTTTCGAGGCGCGCGACCTGCCGCTCGGCGACCTGGCCGCGCGCGCCGTGGACCTGTTTGCCGCCCAAGCCGAGGAACTCGGCATCCGCCTGGAAATCGAGAACCGCGCTCCCCAGGCGCTCGTGCGCGTGGACCCGCAGCGCACCGAACAGGTGATCGGCAACCTGGTCGCCAACGCGCTGCGCTACGCGCCCAGGGGCGGGAAAATCTGGTTGGAAGTAGAGCAGGACGGGGGGTCGGTCCTGATGCGGGTGAACGATAACGGGCCCGGCGTCCCCCCTGAGCATCTTCCGCATCTCTTCCAGCGCTTCTGGCGCGGCGAGAAGTCCCGCTCGCGCGCTTCCGGCGGGGCCGGGCTGGGGCTGGCCATCGCCCGCCAATTGGTGGAAGCGCAGGGCGGCAGCATCCGCGCCGAGAACCTGAGGGAGGGCGGGCTGCGGGTGGAGATGATCTTCCCGGCGGCAAGGGAGGGGGAGTGAGGCGTAGCGCGTAACCCCTCTCCCTTACCCTCTGCCATCTTGCACAGCACAGCAGCGTTGATGGTTTAGAGTAAAATAGCGGTGGAGAGATCGAGAAATGAAAATCCCGCACCCAATTCCCTATCAAGGCAGTAAGCGAAATCTGGCTAAATATATCTTGCCATTTTTTCCGCTCGAAATCAGGACTCTTTTCGAGCCCTTTTCTGGTTCAGCCGCCATTTCGATTGCGGCGGCGGCGCATGGCAAAGCGTCCAATTTTCATTTGAACGATGTCAACCAGCCTTTAATTGCTTTATGGAATGAAATTATCAATAGCCCCGATCGTATTTCTGCTCAATACGAAAAGTTATGGTTAGAACAGCAAGGAAATGAGCGCAAGTATTACGATATTGTCCGTGATAATTTCAACAAGACCAAGAACCCCGATTATTTGCTGTACTTGCTTGCCCGTTGCGTCAAGGCATCGGTAAGATACAACGCAAACGGGGATTTCAACCAAAGCCCCGACAACCGCAGGGTAGGACGCAATCCACAACAAATGAAAGATGATATTTTTGCGGTTTCTGGTCTTTTACGAAATAAAACAACGTTGACCAGCGCAGATTACAAGGAGGTTTTGAAAAAGGCTACTTCAAAAGATTTAGTCTATATGGATCCGCCTTACCAGGGTGTTTGCGTCACAGGCGACCCGCGTTATTTTAGCGGAATTGATTTCGATGAGTTCATGCAAGAATTGAAAAAATTGAACGGCAGGGATGTTCCTTTTATTCTTAGTTACGACGGGCGTACAGGCAAAAAATCTTATGGGAAAAACCTGCCTGATGAATTAGGCATGTATCGCCTTGAAGTGGAAGCGGGACGTTCCACACAAGCGACGCTACTAGGCAGGGATGATATAACAATCGAATCCGTTTATCTTTCCAATAACCTGGTTCAAAAATTGCATATTGCGCCATCTGAAGTAATCGCCAATCATGTTATCCGCCAGCCCGCGCTTTTCGAATTCTAAACAACGAGCCTTTCATCATGTCCCAATCAGCCGAATATAAAAAGATAAGAGAACTTCTCGAAAATATTACGAACAAGCGCGCTCGTATCGTGATTGAACATATCCTTGAAAACGGGTTTGTCATAACTGAGCAACTCGAAAAAGAGTATGGTTACAATCACCCACCCAGAGCCGCCCGTGACGTGAGAGAATTTGGTATTCCTCTGGAAACGTTTCGAGTAAAAGATAGTGAAGGACGCTCAATAGCGGCTTATCGCTTTGGCAACGTAGACAATATCCAGAAAGGCAGATTGGAAGGCAGGCAGGCAGGCTTTCCCAAGGCAGTTTCGAGATGAAGTGTACGCCCAAAGCGGGGGGAAGTGTTCAATTTGCAATGGTTCTTTTGAACAACGCTATTTACAAGTTGACCATCGAGTCCCCTACGAAGTTGCAGGGAATACAAGATGACTTAAACCTGCAAGACTTCATGCTGGTTTGTGGGTCTTGTAATCGGGCAAAGTCCTGGTCGTGTGAACATTGCGCCAACTGGCAAAACGAAAAATCTTCGCAAGTTTGTTTGAAATGTTATTGGGCAAATCCTGAAAATTACGTCCACGTTGCGCTCAGAGAAGTAAGACGTACAGATATTTTGTGGGATGAAAACGAAGTTGCGTTGTATGAAAAACTTAAAGCATCGGCTATCCAAAGTCAGTTTCCGATTCCTGAATACGTCAAGAAAGTTATAGAAAAGCACTTTGGTAAAACAAAAGGCGGCTAAGCCCGCGCGTTACCCAAACACAACGATGACGAGAATCCCCGCAAAGATGACCGCCGCGCCGAAGATCCGCAGGCCGCCCATCTTTTCCCCCAGGAACTTCCAGCCGGCAAACGCCCCCATCACTACGCTGACTTCGCGGATGGCGCCCGAATAACTGAGCGGCGCAAAGGAATAGGCTACCAAGGCGATCAGGTAGGCGACCGTAGCAATCGTCCCGATCACCAGGAAGCGCCTGGAATGCCCCCGCCAGGCGTTTGCCAGGCGAGTCCAACCGTAATTGCGCAACACGAAAGGCGAGACAAAGACCGGGGTGAAAGTAAAGATGAATAGTCCGTAGAGCAGCGCCGGGCTGAGTCTGACCGCGGTCCCGTCCACAACGGTATAGAACGAGATGACCAGGGCTGTCGCCAGGGCAGCCAGCAGGCCCGTCGCGCGGATCTTCCCCACCCGGTTTTGCAGCAGGCTGGTGGCGCCCAGGATCATCAACCCGCCGACGATCATCCCCAGCCCAAGCGCGCCCGCCAGCGAAGGTTTCTCACCCAGGAACAACACGGACCAGACCGCCAGCAAGCCGGGCGCTGCGCCGCGCGCCACCGGGTAGGCCAGCGAGAAGTCCTGGCTGCTGTAAGCGGTGGTAAGCAGGAGGAAGTAGACCGCTTCCAGGAAGGCGCTGAGCAGCGCCAGGAGCCAGACCTGGCGCGGAGGCAGCCCCACGAACAGCAGGGCGATGAGGGACAAGACGCCGCCCACCACCGATATCCACCAGGTGGCGGGGAACTTGTCTTCGGATTGTTTCAGGAGCAGGTTCCAGGTGGTGTGCATGGCGGCCGAGACGAACAGCAACAGGATGGCGAGGAGAGGCATAGGGGGCGATGATCCTTGAGGAATGGCGCTATCGTTCCTGCTTGCCTTTGGCCTGCGCCCTGGCGATGAACTTCTCGGTGACGATCACGAAGCGCTCGTGCAGGGCCTCGCCAATTTTTTCCACTTCGTCCCAGGCTTCGACCTGGAAGGTCAATTTGCGCCCCTCCAGGGCCGTCAGTTCGGCCCGCGCGCGGACGGTCATGCCGACCGGCGTAGCGGCCAGGTGGCGGAGGTCGATGCGCCCGCCGACGGTGGTCTGCCCGGCAGGCAAACGCCCCTCCAGGGCCTTGACGGCTGCGGCTTCCACCAGGCCGACCAGGGATGGGGTGCCAAAGACCGGCGCCAGTCCGCTGCCCCATTGTTCGGCAGTATCGGATTGGGCGACGGTGAGGCTGGTTTCGGCGCTCAGGCCGGGAGTAAGGGTGTCCATGATGTTTTTCCTTTTCGGGCAGGGAGAAATTGGCGTGATATACGGCGCGCGCCTGGCGACCCATGGAATGGCTTTCACCAGGTCCAATCGGCAGGCGCCTGCCCGATTATACGCTACCGTAGACCCAAAATGTAGCGCGGAATTCATTCCGCAGCCAAAGGCGAAATAAATTTCGCGCTACAAATCTTCGCGGTTGACGTAGTTTTCGCAGCGCAATACTGTAGCGCGGAATTCATTCCGCAGCCAAAGGCGATATGATGAACTTTATCAAAATAATACCGTAACTGTGCTTTGGAAGGATGTCGCCAGATATGGGTTGTGGTGGTTGTAGCGCCTGAATCATCCTGGATGTGGCATCGGCTTTGTAAATGCCGGTTACTGGATTTATTTGTTAAAATTCATAATATCGCCCTACAGAATCTTTTCGGGCGCGGGGAAGCAGGCGCAAAGGGAAACAGGCTGGACTTGACAACAGCAGGTAAAGATATATACTATCAGTATATACTAAAGGAACCTTATGGAAACCGCAAAACTTTTTCGAAATGGCAAGAGTCAAGCCGTCCGCCTCCCCAAAGAGTTCCGCTTCGACAGCGACCGCGTTTACATCAAGCGCGTAGGAGAGGCGATTGTGCTTCTCCCCTACCACACCCCCTGGAAGACCCTGCTGGACAGCCTGCCGCTCTTTTCGGCAGATTTCATGAACGAACGGCGCCAGCCGCCCGCGCAAGAACGCGAGAACGCATTCCCATGAAATACATGCTGGATACGAATATCTGCATTGGCCTGATCCGCCAAAAACCACAGCGGCTGGTCGAACGGCTGACGCAATGCGCCCCGCTGGAGGTGGGCGTCTCGTCCATCACCGTTGCGGAATTGGCGTATGGAGCGCAGAAAAGCAGCCGGGTCGAGCAGAACATGTCTGCCCTCGAGCAATTCCTTTTGCCGCTCGAGATAGCAGGTTTCGACCAGCGCGCGTCCATTGCGTATGGAATGGTACGGGCATTCCTGGAACGGCAAGGAAACGTCATAGGCGCGATGGATATGCTGATCGGCGCGCACGCATCGAGCCTGGATGTCATTCTGGTTACAAACAATTCGAGCGAATTCGAACGAATCCCGGATTTGAAGATCGAAGATTGGGAAGAATGAGTGAAAGAAAACCCCTCACCCCCGAAGAGATCTCCGCCATTGTGGATGGATTTGCGCCTGTTGATTGGGTACAGTTGGATCTGATTGCCAAACTCCCACCCGCTAGGCGAATCATCGCTCCCATGCTGGCGCAAGAATTTTCCATGGCGGCGTTACGCGGTACATTCCGCAGGAAATTTCCCGAACTGTCGTTGCCAGAAATCAACATGAAAGTATTGGCATTCCTGACCCCTGTGAGGATAGAGAAATAATGACGCCCATTTCTTTTTACACGCAAATTGTCAAAGCGTTGGATGAAATCGGCGCGCCCTACATGATCGTCGGCGCGTTTGGCGGCTATCCGTTTGGACTCATCCGCACGACCTACGACATCGACATCCTTGTTGACCTGCGTGGGCAGGATTTCGATGCGCTTTCGGAAAGGTTCCCTCTCCCACGTTATTATGCCGATCCCGAAATGATGAGGAATTCAACGCAGATGGGAATCATGTTCAACATCATCGACACAAACGAGGGAATCAAAGCCGACCTTGTGCCATTGAAGCGCGAACCTGAATACCGAATAGCCTTTGAACGCCGCATTCGCCGCGATTTCGTCGATCCACTTGGAACTACTTTCACAGCCTGGGTTGCGCAGCCTGCCGATATCATCATTGGAAAACTTCACGCGTGGAACGAGGGCAGGTCAGACAAACACCCGAAAGATATTTATGACATGCTCGTCTTCGATCTGGGCGGCAACAGCGACATTGCCATTGACTGCGAAATGGTCACCAAAGCCGCCGCCCGCATCGGCCAGGAGACTCTCGACCTGTGGAACAAGACGCTTGCCAGGGCAAAGGAAGAAATCGAAAAGGGAAGCGCGCCGCGAAAATGGTGAAAGCGGCCAAAACCTGGCGCATCCCGCCCACGCCTTGACCGCGCCGCCGGCCCTAGCGCACGTCCCAGCCGGCCCAGCGCGCCAGCAGTTTGTGGATGAGCGCCACCGGCAGGACAAGTACTCCATGCACCAGGGCGCTCAGGCCAAACAAGGTGGCCGCCGATTGCAGGAACTGGTTCAACGGCGGCGCCAGGCGCGCCAGCATCCACGGCCCGGCTCCGGCAAAGAGCGCCAGCGCCAGCAGCGCCGCCAGCGACAAGCCCAACGGCAGCCAGGCATGGCGGTCCGATTGCGAGGGCAGCATGGTGCTGCTGATGGCAAAGGTCAGGTAGAACCATAAGGGGAAATCTTTGACTTGCGGCAGCAGCGTAATCCCCAACCAGAACAAGTTCATCTGCCCGTTGCGCAGCACGTCCCAGAGCGGGACCAGGTGCAGGCGCTGGATGGCGATATAGGCTACCGCCAGGTTGCCCAGCGCCAGCGGCGCCGCGCCGATGAGCGAGTCGCGCACGATGTCCGTCTCGGCCACTTCCACGTAGCCCATGCGCAGGTAGCCTTCCGGCATCATCTGCGGGATGACCGAGAAGCCGCGCGTTGGCACGGCCAGCAATTTGGCGATCAGGAAATGGCTGAATTCGTGCAACAGGACGCCGGGGAAGAACAACAGGGAGAAGACCGCCATCGTAAAGCGGGCATTGGCGCCCGAAGCGATGTACAAGGCAGCCTGGATCTCACGGTGGAGGAGACGCTGCAGGACGATTAGCGGCGCCAGCATGAGCAGGAACCACAGCAGGCCGTCGAAGGATGAAAAGGCTGCCATCGAATTTCGGACACGGAATCCACGGAAGGGGCGGATATCCGTTTATCTTTACGGACTTTCCGTTCCATCCGTGGTCATCCGCGTCCCGCTCCCCGGTTATTTTGCGTTGGCGGCCGCCTGCGCGATGGCGACGAATTCGTCCACTTTCAGGCTGGCGCCGCCCACCAGCGCGCCGTCGATTTCGGGTTGGCCGAAGAATTCGGCGGCGTTGGCGGCCGTCACCGATCCGCCGTATTGGATGCGGATGGCTTGGGACGTTTCCGCGCCAAACAGGCCGGCCAGCGCCGGGCGGATGTGGTCCGCTAAAACGGCGTTGGCGTTCTCGCCGCTGGACGCCTTGCCGGTCCCGATAGCCCAGATGGGTTCGTAGGCGACGACCAGGCGCGCGGCTTTGGCGGGATCCACGTCCGCCAGGCCGCGGCTGATCTGGCGGCGGACAACCTCCCCCGTCCGGCCTGATTCGTATTCGTCCAACGTCTCGCCCACGCAGACGATGGGGATCAGATCATGCGCCAGGGCGGCGCGCACCTTCTTGTTCACCGTCTCATCGGTTTCCCCAAAATAAGCGCGGCGCTCGGAGTGGCCGATGATGACGTATTGGCAGAATTCGGCCACCATGTTGGGCGCGACCTCGCCGGTGAAGGCGCCTTTTTCCTCCCAATGCAGGTTCTGCGCACCCAGGCCGATGTCGGCGCCCTGCAACAGGGCCGAGACCGCCAGCAAGGCCGGGAAGGGCGGGCAGAGCACTTTCTCCACGCCCTGTATCGGGCGCAGTTTCTGGCTCATATCGAAGACCAGCGAGCGGGCCTCTTCGACGGTTTTGTTCATTTTCCAGTTTCCAGCAACGATGGGGGTGCGCATAATTCTCCTTGTCTGAGAGTGTTTCTTAAGTCCTTTTTTGTACACGGATTACACGGGTTTCACGGATTCTCACGGAAAAGCCTTTAAAAAAATCCGTGGTAACTATTATTACAGCGTAAAGTCGAGAACTTGTCCACTAATCTGCACTGATTTTTTGTAACTGCCTACCCTCCCTCACCCCCAGCCCCTTATCATCCCCGTAGGGGGCTCCCCCAGGGAGAGGGGAGCAATCTGGGGTGATATTGTCGTTTTCGGCAGAAAAATCCGTTTTTCTTATCCGTTTCCCTCTCCCTTTGGGAGAGGGTCAGGGTGAGGGTAGCTACCCAGCCAGCAAGCCTTCCAGCCTGTTTCGGCGGGATTAATCCCAGCGTCAGGGGATGCGGCCGAGCAAATCCTCCGCCATGACCCGGATCCATTCCGGCGCAGCAGGGTCGGCGCCCAGGGGCTGTAAGATCTTGTTGGCTTCCTCATACCGTTTTTCGTTTACCGCGTATTCCCCTTCGAGTAACGAGGCTTCGAAGAAACCGGGCTTGAGGCGCTTGACCTGGTTGAGGTACACCCAAGCATCCTCGGGCCTGCCATTGTAGTAGGAAAACCGCGATTGCGCCACCAGGCCGATCGGTTCGTCCAATTTCAGCACCTCTTCGACAAAGGGCAAGGTGATCTCCAACTCCGGTTGCGGGGCGGTCTTATAGACAGCCTCATGGAAGTTGTTGCGTACTTCCTCCGGCACCTCCCCGTCTGGCCCGGCCTGTTTGATGAAGCGAAGGTACATGCTTGCCGAGGCGATCCAGGCCTGGCGCTCATGGAAGCGGTTGCCGGCCTCGACCAGGAAGCCCCGGTCGCCGCGCGCCAGATCGGCGGCATGGTTCAATGTCTCGTAGGCAGAACGCGGCATGTTGGCGTCCCAGAAGGCCAGGGCCAGTTCCAGGTGCGCAAGCGGGTCTTCGGGGTTTTCATCCACCTTGCGCTGGGCGTCCTGCACGGCGGGCGGCATCTCGACCGGCTGTGACATGAACGGGTCGGGCTTCGGCGGGGTAGGTTCCTTCTTGGGAGGGGTCAGGGGAGGCTGGGTGAGCGTGGGCTGCTTGCCGGGGAGCAGGGTCTGGCGATCTTCGCGCGTGGCGATGAACACGAACAGGCAGCAGAGCGTCAACAACACGCCGGCAGCCACAAAGAGCCAGGGAGAGCGTTTCTTCTTGGGCGCTTTTTTAGCAGGCCCGGCAGGCGGTTTGCCAGCCTCGGCCGCGCGCGCGGTCTTACTTTCCTCCCCTTGCTTCGCCGCAACCGCCGGCACAGTCAGACCGGCGTCCGGCATGGGGAGGCCGGCTGCGCCCAGCGCTTCCTTGAAAGCCGTCACCATGGCGGCCACGTCGGCGTAGCGGTCGGCGCGGTCTTTGGCCAGCGCCTTGAGCAGCACGCGCTCCACGTCTTCCGGCACAGCGGGGTTGACGACGCGCGGCAGGGGCAAGGGCGTGTAGATGTGATCGTGGATGATGGAGAAGGGCGTATCGGCGCTGAACGGCACCTGCCCGACCACCATTTCGTACAACATGACGCCGAACGAATAGATGTCCGTGCCGGCGTCCAGGTCTTTGTCGCCGCGCGCCTGCTCCGGGGAGATGTATTGCGGCGTTCCCATGATGGAATCGGTCGAGAGCGTGGATTCCCCGGCCTGGGCGATGCGCGCCAGGCCAAAGTCCGCCAGGTACATCTGGCCGTCTGTGGCGATCAAAACATTGGAGGGCTTGATGTCGCGGTGCAGGATGCCCTGCGAATGGGCATAGGCGAGCGCGGCGCCGACCGCTTCCATGACCCGGTTGACTTCACCGGCCTCCAGCCGCCCGCGCGCCAGCCGCGACTTGAGCGTTTCGCCCTCGATGTATTTCATCACCAGGTACGGGCGGCTCTCGTGCTCGGCGTAATCGTAGACCGGCACAATGCTGGCATGTTCCAGTTTGGCCACCACGCGCGCCTCGCGCTGGAAACGGGCGGTGAAGGTCGCATCCTCATGGAAGGCCGGATGCAGAACCTTGAGCGCCACGTACCTGTCCAGCGCGGCGTGATAGGCCTTGTAGACGGTCGCCATCCCACCCTGGCCCAACTGCTCCAGGATGCGATACGCGCCGACATTTTCACCGACAGCGAAAGGCATACGCTTTCTCCAGGGTCGAATTTTCCCCATTATAGTCCAACTTACCCGCAAGGAACATTACCGCTTCGTAATCCAGGTGTAAAATCCCCGCTGGCGGCCTCCGCGGCGCCGGGGAGACTGCGGCCAGGCGAGCGAGGCGGCAGCGGCTTCCCGCTGTGGACGCGCCCCGCGCCCGCTTCGCCCCACGCCCCGGCCTGCTGGGGCCGTCCCCGGCATCGACCTTGCCCCGTTTTTCTTGTCAGGCGGCTTTCATCGGCGTATAATCCGCACAATGGGAAAGATGCGGCGGCTGTTGCTTCCCAGTCCTTGCTTCTTGCTCCCCACGCGCCGCATCAATCCTTAATCGTTGGGCGCTAGGTCAGGAGAAAAACAAAGTGCATCTGAACAAATTATTTTGCCTTATTTTGGTTTTGAGTTTATTTACTCTTGGGTGTAATTCAACTTCAGCAACAAAAACACCCGATGAATTATTAGATGACGTTGATGCTCCTACTCCGACCTTGCAGATAGGGACACCTCAGCCGTTATGCGCTATAAACTCAAGTTACCAAGTTGGGTTGAATGATCTAAATAAACCTATTTCAGAATGCAATCTGTATTTCCATGTAGTTTTCCCTATTGCTGATCCAGATGAAAGATATTTTCAAGTTATCATTCAACCAGAAAAGCCTTTTACCTTTTACGACAATGGGATTGTTGATTTCTCCAACATTAATCAAATAACCCCGTATTGGTATCGTTGGGTTATAAAAAATCAGCAAGGTCAAGTTGAAAGAGCATGGTTAGCATATTTCATGAGAGGTAGGGATGGCTTGTATCACACCATTGTTTCTCAATCTGAACAAGATTGGCAAAACTCATACCTAGAAATCTTTTTTGAGGATGTGAACAAAGATGGTGTGAGAGAAGATGTAACTTATGAAATCATTGTAGGTGAATTTCTTTCAAAGGTGACGAATCCGTAAAAAGCGCCTAATTATGGTCGGCGGGGCGGTTACCCACCCCGCCGCCACTCCCGCCTGTCTTCCCGAAGGACGCCGGGACGGTGTGGCGCTCATTGTCAGGGAACCGGACATGACCCCCAACCGTCCGCATCCCAGGCGCCCTGTCAGCGCCCCCGCGGCTCGAATCACCTCGAGGATACACCGATGCCATATCATCCCGCAGCACCGCTATGACGAGAAGTTTTGGAAGGAATTGCTGGGAGGAACTGCAAAGCGGTCCGAGGCGCAGAGTTTGAAGGAGTTGGGGGAGGTGAGGGATAATCCGTTGCGCCCTTTTGTATATTATGATAATATACAGCCATGATTGACCTGAGTCAGTTGGCTGGCTTTGATTGGGACAACGGCAACCGCGACAAGAACTGGGAAAAGCACCAGGTTCTTGCAATCGAATGCGAGGAAGTGTTTTTCAACTTGCCTCTCCTGCTCCAGTCGGATGATGCCCATTCCCAAAAAGAGCCGCGATTTTATGTACTTGGTCACACCGCCGCAGGCAGAAGATTATTCATCGCGTTTACAGTCCGTGACGATAACATCCGTGTGATTTCTGCCCGCGACATGAGCAAAAAGGAGCGCGCCATTTATGAGCAAGAAAATTCCTAAATTCAAGAACGAAGACGAGGAACGGGAGTTTTGGAGCAAAGCCGATTCTTCCGAATACCTGAACTGGAAGAGCGCCAAGCGGATGCTGTTTCCGAATTTAAAGCCTTCCACCAAGGCGATTTCCCTGCGACTTCCTGAATCACTTCTCGATGCCCTGCGCCAAATGGCCAACGAGCGCGACGTGCCGTATCAATCCCTCATCAAGATGTTCTTGCAAGAGCGGATCGAGCAGGACTTCAAATCGCGCCGCCTGCAAAACATTGTTTAGAAATCATGGCAAAACGCTCTTGCGCGCGGTATCATTTTCTGATATTATTTCATTGTGGATAGCAAACACCGTAAAACCCTTGAAGCCATTTTCGAGAAGCCAGAGCGAGCAAATATTCTTTGGCAGGATGTCGAGTCTTTATTTTCCGCTTTAGGCGCTGGCATTTCAGAAGGCAATGGTTCAAGAGTTCGGGTCGCTTTGAAAGGTGTTCGCGCCGTGTTTCACCGCCCTCACCCACGCAAAGAAACGAACAAAGGCGCAGTAAAGTCTGTTCGTCGTTTTCTTGAAGCGGCAGGAGTAAAGCCATGATGGAATATAAAGGTTATATTGGTAAAATCGAAATTGATGATGAGTTGGGCATTTTGTACGGGGAAGTAATTAATGTCCGCGATGTAATTACTTTTGAAGGTACTTCTGTCGAAGAAGTTCAGCAAGCGTTTCACGAGTCGGTTGACGATTATTTGGAATTTTGCGTTGAGCGTGGCGAGTCGCCAGAAAAGCCGTTTTCAGGTAAGTTTGTTTTACGCTTGCCCGAAGAATTACACCGCCAAGCCTATATTCAGGCAAAACTAAAAAACAAGAGTCTGAATAGTTGGGTGACTGAAGTTTTGCAGTCGGTTCTTAATAGCAAATAGAGTCTTGCACAACAAGAGCGTGCCAACAAAGCGTCCCAAGAAACAGGAATCTGCGGAAAACCAGCCCTTTTAGCGCGCTTCCTGCTCCCGCCCTTAACCCAAAAAAGACATCGCTATCCGTTTTTTCAAAACGACGCCTTTCTCTTCCTATCACATCAATTGATCAGGCATGAACGGCGCAGCATTCACCTCGACCAGTTCCCAAACGGGGCCGCCCGGTGCGGGCGGTGTCCTGAGCCTGTCGAAGGAAACGCCGCATAAGCGCAGCAATCCCTGTGGGACGCCGGTATAATGAGTCTTGCAAAGCAAAAAGCGGGCTAACAAAGCGTGGTTGTCCTGAAAAGTCATCGTGGCCAAGTTCCCACGGCTCTTGAACTCGCGCCTACGGAGGCGGAGGAAGAATAATTGCATCTATGAGAGTCTACTATTCCAACGACCATTCCCAGCACAACCCGTCTTTCGAACTGTTCGACGGCGGCGCGCATATGCCTTACATGGAAAGCCCCGAGCGCATGGAGCAGGTGCTGGCCGCGCTGAACAGGCAGGACTGGGTGGAACTTTTTGCCCCCGAAGATTTCGGCCTCGACCCGATCCTGGCCGTCCACGAGGCCGGCTACGTGGACTTCCTGTCCACGGCCTTCGACGAGTGGACCCGGCAACAGACGAACTACCCGAAGGAAGGCCTGCTGCCAGCCACCTTCCCGCCGCGCGGCTGGTCGCACAAACCGAGGACGCTGCTGGGGCGCGCCGGGTATTACATGAATGACTTGAGCGCGCCCATCCTGGCTGGCACCTACCGGGCGGCGCTGGCCTCTGCCAACTGCGCCCTGAGCGGCGCCAGGGCCATTGCAGGAGGCGAGCGCGCCGCTTTCGCGTTGTGCCGCCCGCCGGGGCATCACGCCGGGAAAGCCAACTGCGGCGGCTACTGCTACCTCAACAACGCCGCCATCGCCGCCCATTGGCTGTCCGCGCAGGGAAAGGTTGCCATCCTGGACATCGACTACCACGCCGGGAACGGCACGCAGGATATTTTCTATGAGCGCGGGGACGCGCTGACCATCTCGATCCACGCCGACCCGGATTTCGAGTATCCCTATTTCAGCGGATATGCCGACGAAACGGGGGCAGGCGCCGGGCAGGGGTTGCACCGCAATTTCCCGCTGCCCGCCGGGACGGACGATTCCCGCTATCTCGCCGCCCTGGACGAGGCGCTGGCGCTCATCCGCTCGTTCCAGCCGGGCTTCCTGGTGGTCTCCGCAGGCATGGACCTGTATGCGGGCGATCCGCTGGGGACGTTCCAGGTCACACGGGAGGGCATCCGCGCCATCGGCGCGCGCGTTGCCGGGCTGCGCCTGCCCACGCTGGCGGTGATGGAGGGCGGCTACAACAACGCCGCGCTTGGGGAAAACGTGCTTGCGCTATTACACAATTTGCGCGCGAGGGATTGAAAAGGGCGACTCCTGGTTGGGATGCGTCCTTTTGTCACGCCCTGCGCAAAGCATTTACCTCGGGTAATAGCACACCCCTTCTGCTTCATTCCATTTGCAATCGTAGACCTGGTTCTTGATACAGCCGGTCTCGGTCTTGATGCCGCCGCACAGTTCCACCTGGTACGGCTCGCCGCATTGCAACATGTTGACCGAAATCGTCACACAGCCCGGCCCGCCCAGGCGCAACTGCGCCGGGACGCAGGTCTGCGAGGCGGCCTCGTAGCGGCTGCCCAACGGGCAGCCCGGGTACACCCCGCCCAGCGACGGCTGGCAGCACTGGTATTCGGGCGCATAGGAGAAGCCGGGCAGGCAGCCCTGGTACGCTTGCGCGGCCAGGTCGGGTTGGTTCAGGCCAACCGGCAAGTCTGCGCCAGCGGAGGGAGAGGCGCAGGCGCCGTAGGCGCTGTCGAAATACATGCCGTCCGGGCACAGTCCGTCGCCGCCGAGGCCGGCGACGCAGGTCTTCTGGCCGCCGCGCTCAAGCAGGATGTAGCCCGAGAGACAGCCTACTACTGTAGGCTCGGCGGAAACCGGCGAATACAGGCAGTTGTTGTTGGCGTCCAGCCCGTAGCCGGGGTCGCAAGCCGGCGACGCGCCAGTGGCCTCCGGCAGGCTGCTGCAAGCCGGGTTGCAGACCGTCACCTCGCCAGTCGTGCCATCCGGCCCGGTGCAGGTCAAAATGCGCTGGCCGTCCACCACCGCTTCGGCGCAGCGATACCCATCTGTGCGGACTTCGTATTCGGCCCCGGTCGGCAGTTTCACGCTGGTCTGCGGCTTGTTGAACTCACAATATTCATCCCCGATGCTGACCTCCGGCGCCTGGCAAGCGCCCTCAGCCACCACCGCGCTGGGGATGTAAGAGGACAACTGGCACATGGGCGCCAGCGCCGGGGGATTTTGCACCACGCAGCGGAAACCCAGGTCGCGGCTGTGGTAGGCGTTGCCGCCGTAATGGCGGATGGACGCGCCCGCCTGCTCGAAGTCGCTCTCGTAACTGTTGCTGCGGATGACGCGCATGTCCCCGCCTTCGGGGCCGGTGGGATTTTCCGCCGGGGCGCTGTTGTAATACGCGGCGCTGTAAAAGTCATTCACCCACTCGAACACGTTCCCGGCCATATCCAACGCGCCGTAGGGACTGGCCGAAGCGCTGTATTTGGTGGCGTCGGTGAGCGCGCCGACACAGCCGCTGAAGTTGCCCAGGTCGCAGGACGGTTCCTGGTTGCCCCAGGGATAGGGGTTTCCAGAAGCCCCGCGCGCGGCCTTCTCCCATTGCGCTTCGCTGGGCAAACTTCCGCCGACCCAGGCGCAGTAGTTGGCCGCCATATCCCAGGACACGCCCACCACCGGGTAATTGGCATAAATGGGGTTGTCATACAGGAGGCCGCCCATCTCCTGCGCGGGAGGCGCGCACGCCCCCACCTTCACGCAAAAGGCGTACATGCTGTTAGTCACTTCGGTCTGGTAGATCCAGTAACTGTCCAGGGATACCGATCGCTGGGGCGCATCCGGCAGGCCGGAGCCCATCGTAAACTTGCCAGCCGGGACGTAGACCAGCACGCCGCCGTCCGTCCAGGCCATTTCCGTACCGGCCTGCGGTCCCGCCAGGGTGACGGGGACGATGGTCGGGGTGGGTTCGGGGGTAGGCTGCTCAAGCGTAGGAGGCGCTACGGTAGGCGCTGGCAGGTTCGGGGTCGGGGTGGAGGCGGGCGCACAGGCGGCCAACGCCAGCAATACCGCCAATCCTGCCAATATCCAAAGGTTGAAACGACGCTTCATCTCAATCTCCTTTGTCCGGCGGGATTCCCGCAGGACGCCCGTTATTATACAGGAAGATGCCCCCGATTCCCGACGCGGGCAATTTTTCTCATCTGGCGCTCTTAATCGTCGCGGCTGCCGGCGGCCTACGGCTGCAGGCAGGCCAGCAACGCGCGCAACGCCCCCTGCGGTTCGTCGTTGACCAACGCCAGCACCGGCACTTCCGGGATGGTATACACAATGCGCAGGTCGCCGACCTTCCAACGGCGCGGCAGGAGGCCGACCGCGTTCGGCATTTCGGACAGGATATCGGACATATGCTGCGGCCCGGCTGCCAGGCGCGCCAGCGAGGTGACCGGTCTTCCCGCCATCACGGCCTGCTCGAAGATCCCCTGCGCATCCTCCCCCCCGGCATATACCCACACCTCCGCCGACGGGTCGCCCGCCCCGGCAAACAGGGCGCGCGCTGCCTCGAGAGTCAGGTCTTGCAACGGGCTGGCGGGGTGGGCTGCGACCAGGATTTCTTCGCTGCCGATCCGGTAAACGGGGGCAGGCCACAGGTCCGGCTCGCCGAGGCGGATGACAAGATCAGCCTGGTCAGGGGAATCGACTACGCGCAGGGCGATCCCCTCCGGCGCACAGGCGTACACATCCGCCAGCCAGGGTTGGGCAGCAGGCGTGGCATACACGTCGAGCGTTTGCGTTTCGACCGCAGGGACAACATGCCCGCAACCCGCCAGGAGGAATAAAACCGCTGAGAGGACCTGTTTCAACTTCAGAGAATGCATCAGCCACGACCGCTACATGCTCATTCCCCCGCGCTGATTTTCTTGCCGCGCATGGAAACGTGCTAGGCGGCTCCTGATGTGATCCGATCTACCTGTTGGCGCAGCCAAACATTGATCAGCGTCTGTGGGCTTACCTGACGCTGACGCGCAATTTGCGATAGTTCTGCCATCAACTCAGGCTCGATGCTCACAACACTGCGCCGCGCCGATGGATCAAAGGTCATCTCTACTTCGTACGTCTGTTCATCATAATCGGCCAGGCTATGGGCATCCCAAAAGTCTGCCATTTCTTCCAACGTATGCGATTTAGAAATGCTGCTCACTTTATTTTCTGGCATATAAACGTCGCTCCTTGCGTTCCATAGCACGCGCGCTGATCACCAGGGCTTCGCCTCCGGCTTTCAGGACGAAGAAAACGATTAACTGTTTCCCGGATGCAGATTGTCCAAAAGCCGCGTACAAATCTTCACCTTTGCGGTGGCCCTTTTCCACAAATCGTACCCGAGGCTTATTATCGAACAAAACCTCTTCAACTTCCTCGACCATTACCTTGTGTTTCTGATACAACTTTTCTTCGATTTCAGGCTGCCAAATGACCTTATCAATCCTCATCACATCTCCGAATGAAACAAGGCGCACAATCCAAGAGAAGTATCATGTTCTCGTTGTAATCGAACACATTCGATTATACCCACCCACCTCCCAAAAGACAATCATAGAGCCTGATCCTGACAGGGTCTTTCGCAGTCCGCCAACAAAACCGTTGAGAGCAGGCTTCATTTACCAGTTTTGCAGCAAAGCCGCCAGCAAGCGGATGCGCTCGAAGAGACTATCGGCGAAGAGGTATTCGCGCTCAGAGTGATAGCCCTCCCCAGCCGCGCCCAGGCCGTCCAGCACGGGGACGCCCAGCGCGGCCACGAAATTGGCGTCCGAGACGCCGCCGCTGCCGCCCGCTTTCAAGTCCATGCCCAGGCGCGCGCCAATGGCCTTGACCTTTTCGTAGGTAGCCTTCATCGTATCGTCGAACGGCATGGGGCCGCGGTTCAGGTGGCCGCTGACCTTGATGGAGGCGCCGTCCAGGACCGGCCTGAGCGCGCGCATGGCCGCTTCCACCCGCTCCCACTCGCCGGGCTGCAGGATACGGACATCCACCTCGATGGAGGCTTCGTCCGGCACCACGTTGGAGACCGTGCCGCCGTGGATGACGCCGACGTTGAGGGTGGTGCCTGTAGCGTAATCGGTCAGTTTTTGGATGGCAAGCACCTGGTGCGCCATCTCTTCGATGGCGTTGCGTCCCTTTTCGTGGTCGCCGCCCGCGTGCGCCGCGCGTCCCCTGGTCTTGACCCAGAACGCGCCGCCGCCCTTGCGCCAGGTCTTGAGCGAGCCATCCACCAGCGCGGACTCGAGCACGAAGACGACCGCCGATTCCCGCGCCAGGCGTTCGATATGTTCGCGCGAGGTCAGGCTGCCGATCTCTTCGTCCGAGGTGCAGAGCAGCGTCACCGGGCGAGAGAGGCCGCTTTGCTGGGCCTGGGCGATGGCTGCCAGCGAAATGACGATGCCGGCTTTCATGTCCAGCGCTCCGGGGCCAAAGATCTTGCCGTCCGTTTCGCGGTAAGGCATCTTTGCGAGCGTACCGAGCGGGAAGACGGTGTCCATGTGGCAGAGCAGCAGGATTTGGCCCTCACGCTTCGATGAACTCAGCGCAGCGCCCCTGGCCCCTCTCCCGCTGGGAGAGGGGAATCTGGCGACAACATGATTACCCGTTTCGCGGCTCGGAATGACCTCGACCTGCGCGCCGAGTTGGCGGGCTTGTTCGGCCACGATGGCGCCGACACGGTCTACGGCGGCTTTGTCGTGCGAGGGGGATTCGGTTTCGACCAGGAGTTTGAGAAGGGAGGTTGGGTTTATATTTTCCATTTCAAGTACGCCTCGGTGGTCTCGATACGGGCAAAAAATCACTGCCCCTACGAGACCAGCGGATTATCTCATAAAGAACACAATTGTTCCCACGACCGCGCAATAGGCGGCAAAGACATATAGCGAATGTTTGCCCAGGTAGCCGATCAACCACTTGATGGCAAACCAGCCGACCAGCGCGGCAG
>JBMOMO010000199.1:33554-44796 GCA_049324135.1 Chloroflexota bacterium | reverse complement strand
GCGAACAGGGAGACAAGCGTGCCGAGTTGGACGATGACCAGGAACGAGAACATGGCGTCATCGGCGGGCAGGCCGAGCAGTCTTTGCCCGATGAGCAGATGCGCCGTGGACGAGACCGGGATGAATTCGGTCAGTCCCTGGATGAGGCCGAGGAGGAAAGAGTGGAAGAGGGTCATTGATTCTCCGTAATTTTTACCACAGAGTCCACTGCAAAAAGGCCAAAGTCAAACCACAGCCTGTCCTGGCGGTCAGGCCAGGGAGGCACGGAGACACCGAGATGAAGATGATGAAGAACTCTGTGACTCCGCGTCTCAGTGGTGAGAATTCAAGGTTTTTGCAGTAGAGTCACCACAGAGACACGATCCCCATATCTGGGGACTTTCCCCATATCTGGGGACTTTCCCCATATCTGGGGACTCAGGCACAGAGATGCTTAACTCTCAATGGCTCCGTGTCTCCGTGTTTGGTTTCTCTTTGCATTGTTATCCCATTGTTTCAATAATTCAGGCACACGCGCCTCAAATGTGCCATCAGCGATGTAAATCCTGATTTGTTCCATCAATCTTATCAACGCCCGCAGATTATGAATAGAAATCAGTGTTCCCGCCAATAATTCCTTTGCCACGATCAGGTGACGGATGTAGGCGCGCGTAAAGGTTCGGCAGGCGTAGCAGTCGCAGGTCTCGTCAATCGGACGTTCATCTCGCGCAAAGGCGGCGTTCATCAGGTTGAGGCGTCCTTCGGGCGCAAAGGCAGAGTGATGACGGGCCAGCCGCGTTGGCAGCACACAGTCGAAGATGTCCACGCCGCGCGCCACGCCGTTGATCAGGTCTTCGGGGGTACCGACGCCCATCAGGTAGCGGGGTTTCGATTCCGGCAGGATGGCAGTGACCACATCAAGCGTATCGTGCATCTCCTGTTTGGTCTCACCGACGGATAGGCCGCCGACGGCGACGCCGGGCGTATCGAGGGAAGCGATGAATTTAGCGGAGGCAGCCCGAAGGTCGGCTCGAACGCCGCCCTGGACGATCCCGAATAGCGCCTGGTCAGTCCGCGTCTGCACCTGGAGGGAGCGCTCCGCCCAGCGGTGAGTCCGTTCCATGGCAAGTTTGCTGTAGGCATGGTCGTTGGGATCGGAGCATTCGTCGAAGGCCATGATGATGTCCGCGCCGAGGTTCTCCTGGATGGAGATGGACTTTTCGGGCGTGAAGCGGTGCGTGGAGCCGTCGATGTGACTCTTGAAGGTCACGCCGTCATCGTCGACCTTGCGGGTCTGCGCCAGCGAGAAGACCTGGAAGCCGCCCGAGTCGGTCAGCATGGGACGCGGCCACTGCATGAAGCGGTGCAAGCCGCCCAGGTCGCGCACCAGTTCGTCGCCGGGACGCAGGTAGAGGTGGTAGGTATTGCTCAAGACGAGCGAGGCGTTGACCTCCTTGAGATGCTCGGGTGTGAGCGTCTTGACGGTGGCCTGTGTGCCGACCGGCGCGAAGACCGGCGTCAGCAGGTCGCCGTGCGGGGTGGTGAAGATGCCGGCGCGGGCGCGGTTGTCCCTGGCGGTGACGGTGAAATCGAACATAGGCCTGATTATAACGGGAGAGCCCATATCAATGAGTGATAAAATATCGAATATGGCAACTCCGACCCAACTCAAAATGGGATTTTTGGGCATCGAGGACATTTGGGAGGAAAAGAAACCTGACCTTTCCAATGGCCGCGCTAACCGGCTAGATCCGCAAGACCGCGCCTTCCACGATTGGTATCGCTTTGTGCTTTCGTTTCCGCCGCATTTGGTACGAGATTACATTCAAAAGTTTGTTTTGACAGAAAGATGTGTGATCCTCGATCCGTTTTGCGGAACAGGCACGACTTTAGTTGAAGCCAAATTAGCAGGTATGAAAGCGATCGGGCTGGAGGGAAACCCATTTCCACACTTTGCTTCTTCGGTCAAAACAGATTGGTCATTAGACGCAAATGAATTGTCAACAAAGGCACAACTTGTCGCAGAACAAGCATTGGCAATCTTCAAATCGCAAGGCATTGACGACAATCTCTCTTTTGGCAACCCAAAAGATCTGGAATTTAAAACCCTCTCACCTGAAATCGAAAAATTGCTTCTGGCGAATTCAATCAGCCAACTTCCACTGCATAAATCCCTGGTTTTATTCGAATGCCTGAAACAATTTGAAGGCGAACCTTTTTATCGCCATGCCCTGCTCGCGCTGGGAAATACCCTGGTTTTCAAAATCAGCAATCTTCATTTTGGCCCAGAAGTCGGGGTCAAGAAACCGAAAGTCGATGTGCCTGTTATATCTAATTGGCTGATCGAAATCGAGAAGATAGCCAGGGATTTAGATCGAGTTGCGGGAAAAGATTTCCCAGATACAAAAGTTCACCTGGCAGACGCGCGCAATTTTGACGTTATCGAGCCAAAATCAGTAGACGCTGTTATCACATCACCTCCTTACCCTAACGAAAAAGACTACACGCGAACAACACGGCTTGAATCGGTTTTGCTTGGGTTTGTCAACAGCAAAGAAGAATTGAGGGAGTTGAAGAAACGGCTTGTCCGCTCGAACACACGTGGCATTTACAAAGGCGATGACGACGATCAATGGATCTCTGAATTTCCAGAAATCCAACGCATTGCTGATGAAATCGAAAAACGGAGAATGGAACTCGGAAAAGATTCTGGTTTCGAGAGACTTTATCCACGAGCCGTAAAATTATATTTTGGCGGCATGGCAAGACATTTATCTGACCTTCGCAGGGTCCTTCGCCCTGGGGCGCGATTGGCCTATGTGGTTGGAGACCAGGCATCCTATTTGCGTGTGATGATAAGGACAGGCCAGATTTTGGGAGATATCGCCCAAAAATTAGGCTACGAACTCACCGAAATTGATCTTTTCCGCACTCGTTTGGCAACTGCTACAAAGGAACAACTTCGGGAAGAAGTTGTCATCCTCAAATGGAGAGGGCAAAGCATGGGATCAAAGTGTCTTCCGAAAAGCATTACCGACTGGTAGGACCAGATGAATTATCCCCTGAGGAATTACAAAGTTACTCGATACGACAAAGTTAGGTCACAGAAACCGCAGGCGCATCACCTGCGGTAATTTTTTACAGGGCTTCCCCCTGTCCCTGCGATACTGGCGCAGGCAGGAATACTCCCATCCGCAAAGACGTCAGCCGGGCCAAAGGAAACATCCTACGGCGCGCATAGATCAGAGACGATCTTGCCGTTTTCGATGAGCATCAGGCTGGTGCAGGAGTCGATCCTTTGCCCTTCCACTGTGACATACGAACCGTATGTGACCGCGCCTCCATCGACCGACCACCAGGTCACATAGGCCTTGATGGGTTTCTCGAATTCCACGAGCAGGGTCGCGCGGATCGCCTCGGCGCCGGTCACGATGCCGTGTGGGCCCCGGTCCAGCACAGCCTCATCTGCCACATAGGACATGCAAGCATCTATGTCCCGCCGGTTGAAGGCATCGATCCAGGCCAGGAGCGTCAATACTTCTGGGGACGGCGTGGGCGTTGTTGTAGATGGAACGAGTGTGGGTGTAAACGTGAACGTTGTGGATGGAATGAGCGTGGGTGTAAACGTGGAAGTTGGTTCTGGCATGGCCGTAGGAGCGCTGCACCCCACTACAAATGATAGCGTCAATGCCAATCCTAAAATCGGTTGTAACCATTTTCCGTGGCTCATTCGACCTCCTTTCCGGCGGCTGTGAGCCTGGCGGGCCAATCGGCATGAACAACAGGAAACTTCAAGCCGGCGCTTGCCAGCAAAATCCTGAAATCACGTGTACGGCTGAATCCATTGTAGCAAATCGGCAGGGAAACTACAATACCCGAAACCAAAAAACCGCCTGCCCAGGCAGACATCCACCATCCCGAAAGCGTTATAATACCCCTCGAACAGGAGGCCGCATGTCCAACGTCTACGCATCCCCCCACCCGCTGGTTGCCCACAAACTGTCCCGCCTGCGCGACAAGAACACGAACCCGAAGAAATTCCGCGAACTGGTGCGCGAGATCGCCGCCTTGCTGGCCTACGAGGCCACCGCCGACCTGCAGACCATACCGCGCGAACTCGAAACCCCGCTGGCCAAGGTCACCGGCCAGGAATTGCAGGAAAAGATCGGCCTGGTGCCGATCCTGCGCGCCGGGCTGGGCATGGTGGAAGGCTTCTGGGAACTGATGCCCAGCGCCGAAGTCTGGCACATCGGGCTGTACCGCGATGAGAAGACCCTGCGCCCGGTGGAATACTACAACAAACTGCCGCTCGAGCCGACCGTCTCGGTTTGCATCATCCTGGACCCGATGCTGGCTACCGGCGGTTCGGCCACTGCCACTGCCGACGTGTTGAAGCGCTGGGGCGTGAAGAAGATCAAATTCGTCGGGCTGATCGGCGCGCCGGAGGGCATCCGCGCCATGCAGGCGGCGCATCCCGACATCCCCCTCTACCTGGCCGCCATCGACGACCGCCTGAACGAACGCGCCTACATCGTGCCGGGACTGGGCGACGCCGGCGACCGGCAGTTCGGGACAGGATGATCAGTCATCAGTTATCAGTGAGGCGGAAGGATGAAGGTGATTGCAGAGTTCACGGTCATCCCCATTGGCGTGGGCGTCTCGCTTTCGGAATATGTGGCCGCCTGTGAGCGCGTGCTGGCAAGCGCCGCCTTGCACTACGAATTGCACGCCAACGGCACCAACCTCGAAGGCGAATGGGACGAGGTGATGCAGGCCATCAAAACCTGCCACCAAACCCTGCACGGCATGGGCGTCCCGCGTATTTCCACCCTGGTCAAGATCGGCACCCGCACCGACCGCCCCCAGAAAATGGACGAAAAGACCGCCAGCGTGCGCGCCAAACCGGAGGACGCGCAATAGGAGAATAACCATCATGTGGAAACCCTTCGTCTTTGCTGCCGCCAGCCTGGCGATCATCTACATCTCGCGCGCCTCGCTGCGCCAACCGCGCTCGCACGGCTTCTACCGTTTCTTCGCCTGGGAAGCCATCCTGGCCCTCTTCCTCCTCAACGTGGACTTCTGGTTCCGCGATCCGTTTTCCTGGCAGCAACGCATCGCCTGGACGCTGCTGTTCGCTTCGTTGCTCCCGCTCGCCTTCGGCATCCGCGGCCTGCGCCAGCGCGGCCAGCCGGTCGAAGACAGGCCAGGCGACCCCAGCCTGCTGGCCTTCGAGAAGACCACCGCGCTGGTCACCACCGGCGTCTACGCCTACATCCGCCACCCGCTCTACAGTTCCCTGTTGCTGCTCGCCTGGGGCATCTTCTTCAAGGACCTGTCGCTGCCGGCCGGGTTGCTCGTCCTGGCCGCCAGCCTGTTCCTGTACGCCACCGCCCGCGCCGACGAGCGCGAATGCCTGGCGTACTTCGGCCCAGCCTACCAGGACTACATGCGGGCGACCCGGCGCTTCATCCCCTTCCTGTTTTGACGGGCTTTGGAGACCGGACGATGAAAGCCATGCTCCTGACCGAACTGGGCGACCTGCGCGCGCATCCGACTCCCCTCAGCCTGCTCCAGATTCCGGAGCCGGCGCCAGGCCCGGGCCAGGTCCTGATCCGCGTCGCGGCCTGCGGCGTGTGCCACACCGAACTGGACGAGATCGAAGGCCGCACCCCGCCGCCGCATCTGCCGATCGTCCTGGGGCACCAGGTCGTCGGCGTGATCGAGGCGATCAACGCGAATGTGGCTACACGCAAACCAGGCGAGCGCGTGGGCGTGGCCTGGATCTTCTCGGCCTGCGGCCAATGCGCCGCCTGCCTGTCCGGCCAGGAAAACCTGTGCCTGCGCTTCCAGGCCACCGGGCGCGACGCGGACGGCGGCTACGCCGAGTACATGGTTGCGCCGGCCGAATTCGTCCACCCTCTCCCGGCCGTCTTGCGCGACGTGGAGGCCGCGCCGCTGCTGTGCGCCGGGGCCATCGGCTACCGCTCCCTGCGGTTGGCGAACCTGAGCGGGGGCGCGTCCCTGGGACTGGTGGGATTCGGCGGCTCGAACCACCTGGTGCTGAAAATGGCAAAATACCTTTACCCCGGCATGGAGGTCTTCGTCTTCACCCGCAGCCCCGAGGAGCAGGAATTTGCCCGTTCGCTGGGCGCGGCCTGGGCCGGCGGTATCGAGGCCTCCGCGCCGCACCCGCTGGACGCCATCATCGACACCACGCCGGTCTGGAAACCGGTCGTGGAAGCCTTGAAGAACCTCGAGCCGGGCGGGCGGCTGGTAGTCAACGCCATCCGCAAAGAGCAGGCGGACAAGGACTACCTGCTCAACCTGGACTACCCAACGCACCTGTGGATGGAAAAAGAGATCAAGTCCGTGGCCAACGTCACCCGGCAAGACGTGCGCGAGTTCCTGGCGCTGGCCGCCGAAGCGGGACTCAGGCCCGAGGTCCAGGAATATGCGCTGGCAGACGCCAACCAGGCGCTGCTGGAATTAAGGCAAGGCAAGATCAGGGGCGCAAAGGTGCTGGTCAACGCTTGATGGGCAAAGCAGTCAGGAACACCGTCTTCTTTTTGGTCGCCGCCAGCCTGCTGGGCGCTTGCGCTGCGCTGCCGCGGCAGTCGCCGGCGGCGCTGGCGCTCGAAGGCCAGCCGCCCTACCGCGCTGGCGTGGACATCGCCAAACCGACCTACACCCCTTCCCCGCTGCCGACCGGGACGCTTCCCCCATCCCCAACCCTGACGCCGCCGCCCTCCGAAACGCCCTCCCCAATGGCGTTTGCCGAAGGGGATTTTGTCGTCCTCGAAAGCCTGTCGCCTCCCTCGGCGTACACTCCCGGCCAGGCCGGCGCCCAGGTCTACAGCGGCAACAAATACATCCTGGTGGTGATCTCAGAGCAACATTTATACGCTTACGAGGGGGAGACGCTGGTCTTTAGTTTTGTGGCCTCCACCGGCATGGGCAACTCCACGCGCATCGGCTCCTTCAGCGTGCTCGAAAAAATCCCCAACGCCTACGGCGCCACCTGGAATATCTGGATGCCGTATTGGCTGGGCATCTACTGGTCGGGCAGCCTGCAGAACGGCATCCACGCCCTGCCCATCCTGCCCAATGGCGCGACGCTGTGGGCCGGCTACCTCGGCGTTCCCATCTCGTATGGCTGCGTGGTGCTTGGCTCGTACGAAGCGCAACTGCTCTACGACTGGGCCGAGGTGGGGACGCCGGTGGAGATCCGCTGGTAATGCGGCCTACTGGTCGGTTTCCTGGAAGTACTGGCCCAGCGCGCCGGTCAAGGAGCGCAACGCCTCCGGCAGGTTGACGTCGGTGGCCTGCAACCTATAGTCCCGGTCTCCCCACTGGATCGCCAGTTCGTAGGTGAAGCAATCCGCGCACTTTGCCCGGTCTGCTGGCGCTTCGAAGGGACACGCCTGGATCAAGGCTGCGGCCAGTCCCGCCAGTTCTTCGGGGGAAAGCGTCCTGCTGGAAACGGCAGGCGGCTGCTCGGATCGGATCTCCAACTCGCCCTGGCTGTTCACGGTCAGGCGCTGGTCGAAACCGGCAAAGCCGCCAGTGCGGTGGAATGTGAGCGACCAGGATTTGGGCAAGGCGCAAACCGCATCCTCCTGCCCCGGCGGGGTATCCAGCAGGGGAACGCTCGTCCCTGGCGCGCTGGCCGGCGGGGTATTCAATGGGGCGGCCGGAACCGGCGTCTCCGTCACGGACGGCGCGCACGCAACCAGGATGGAAAGCAACAACAAACTGATTGGTATGACTTTGAACATATTTTTATTATACGTGAAAAAATATGGACTTTCTCCCCCCATTGGTTATATAATATCCTCATACCACAGACCCATTGGGGCTACCATGATATTTCTCACATGGAAATACTGTTTAGGGAGCGTCTCATTCATCCTGGTCTTCATGTTCGCCAGCGCATTCTATACTTACCACGTGAATGCAAAGCGGGATTCAGGTGATCCTGAGAAAAGGGATTATTCACCCCACTCGCGCTGGCTGGCGCCCATCGTTGTACCCATGCTATTCGTCATCAACATCCCTTTTTTCATTCTTGGCAGCCTGGTATTTGGAATCTTTCTCGTCGTTTTCCCCTTCACCTTGCTCCTATTTCGAAAGCCCTTCTTTATAAAATGGATCCAGCAACTGGCTTTAAAGGTCGGGACAGCCCTACTGGAGATCGATACCGAACTGCTCGTTATGGCCGGGTTATACCGGCCGCCAGCCAGGCAGACCAGCGCCTCCTGACTGGAAATGGGCCTGCTTGCGCGCCTCTACCTGTTCCCCGCTGCGAGGTTGGGTTTGTAAGGAATCAGCAGCAAAAACCCGACCGCGATCACGATCTGCCCGATGACGACGCCGGTAGCCTGCACCGGCCCAAAATACGGCACGCCTGGCAGCGGGTGCGCGCCCATCCCGAAGACATCCGCCATACCGGCAAAGACACAGATCACATAGCCGGTGCTGACCAGCCGCATCCCAATGTCGGCGGCAATGGAGCGCTGGGCGCTGCCCCACAGCGCCAGCAAACCGACATACCCGCCCAGGCAGATGATCGCCAGCCCGACCAGGAAGACCGCGATCTGAACGAACCCGACCACCGGGCTGCGGTCCCAGCCCAGCCAGGCGGGTTTGGCGCCCACGATGAAGACGAAAAAACCCAACAGGGTCGTAAACAGTCCGCTGCGCACACGCAGGCGGGAAAGCGGTTTTGCCAAGACGGCGCTTTCGATGGCAGGGGAGGAAGTTTCAGGTGCGCTCATAAGGCTGGCAGATTCCTGCGAAGGTGACGGACCCAGTTCCCGCCCAGGACAGCGGCGGCGTCCTCTTCGGAGTACCCGCGCGATAATAACAAAGGAACCAGTTTTTGTAAATCCGCAATCGTATCGACCTGCCGGGGCGTGGACTGCACCCCGAAGCCGCCGTCGAAGTCCGAGCCAATGCCCACATGCCGGGCGTCCCCGGCCAACTGGCAGATGTGGTCTACGTGATCTACCAGGTGTTCCAGGCCGACTTCCTGGCGGTCGCTCTTGCCGATCAGCCAGTTGTCCTTGAGGAAAGTGTTGAATGGCACAACGCCAATGAGACCATCCCGCTCCAGGAGTCCGTGGATCAGGCGGTCGGACAGGTGACGGTTATGCTCATGCCCAGGCAGCAAGGCCAGGCAATTGCCGTGCGTGACCGCTATCGAGCCGGGATACCGGTCCAGGGCTTCCAGCGCTGCGGCTTCGTCCATGTGTGACAGGTCGAGCATGAAGCCTGGTTCCGCCATGGCGTCCAGCAGGTCGCGCCCGGCGCGCGTCAGCGGCCCGGGTTCTTTGGTGCCGCCGCAAAAGCGCGTGCCGGCCCAGGCGGGCCCGATCATGCGCAAGCCTGCCTGCCACCATTCTTCCAATTCGTCGAAGGCGAGGATGCCGTCTGCGCCCTCCATCAGGGGCAGCAGGCCGACCGGGTATGCCTGTCCGGCAGATAAGGCCGTTTGCTGGCGGGCAAGCATCTCGTCCAGGGTCGATGCGGAGGTCAGCAGGCGGAATTTGTCCGGGTGGTCGTCGGCCAGCCGTTGGTACGCATCCAACTGACGGCGGTATTGCGCGTGGGCTTCCTGCGGGGTGTGGTAGACGAGCGTCTCCCACTCGTAGGACCAACGGGCGGGGGTGGAAAAAAGCGTGGAGAAAATGACCGCTACCTGCGCTTGCTGGTATTCCGGCCAGCCGAGCAGGGTATCGCCGTTATACATTGCCGCCGGGCTGCCCTGCTCCAGGCGGCGGGTCTCATAGGCCGAGCGGGTATAGTCCCGTCCAAAGGACAGGATGTTCCAGGCCAGGTCTTGGTGGGAGTCGACGATCAATGACATGATTTGTAGAAGAAAAAGCGCACCGGGCGGTGCGCTTCTTTCATCAGGCTTCCGGCTCGACTGGGGGTTCGCTTTCGGCGTACTCCTCAGCCGCTGGCTCTTCCACTTCTGATTGGTGGTATTCCCGCGCCAGCATTTTGAAGTCTTTGTCGGCAAACGCCGCCGAATCGACTTTGCGCAGGCTCAAGCCGATGCGATGCTGGTCGGGGTCGATGCGGATAACGCGCAGGGCAACCGTCTGTCCTTCTTTGAGGGCTTCCCTGGGGTGTTCGATGCGGTTCTCGCTGATCTCGGAGATGTGGATCAAGCCTTCGATGTCGCCTTCCAGGCGGGCAAAGGCGCCAAACTTGGTCAGGCGGGTGATGACGCCTTCTACTAACTGGCCGACGCTATACTGCCCGACGCGCGAGCGCCAGGGATCGTCGCTGAGGGCGCGCAGGCTCAGGCCGATGCGCTTCTTCTCGCGGTCCACGTTGATGACCTTGACTTTGACTTCCTGCCCGACTTCCAGGATTTCGCTGGGATGCTGGATGCGCTCCCAGGAAAGTTCGGAAAGGTGAACCAGGCCGTCGGCGCCATTGATGTTGACGAAAGCGCCAAAATCTGCCAGGCTGGTAACGCGACCAGTGTAGGTTTTGCCTTCTTCCAACTCTTCGATGACGCGCTCTTTGATGGACTGGCGCGACTCGGTGCTGGCGGCGCGCTCCGAAAGGATCAACCGGCGGCGGCCGCGGTCCACTTCGATGATGCGCACCGTAATCGGCTCGCCGATCATCTTGGCCCAACGCTGTTCGGGAGTCTCGCCCACCGCCTGGACGCGGCGCAGCGCGCTGATCTGTGAAGCGGGCACGAACCCGCGTAACCCATACACGCCAGCAATCAGGCCGCCTTTGTTGTAACCGATGATCTTGCTCTCGATGACATTGTCGCTTTGCAACAACTCTTCCACGCTGTTCCAGGCCATCTGCTCCTGGGCGCGTTTGTATGAAAGCACAACGTTGCCATTCGAATCTTCGGGGCTGACCACGTAGACCGAGATTTCCTGCCCGACCTGGAGCGCTTCGCGTTCCTCGGCAGGGATGACTTCCAGTTCACGGCCAGAGATGACGCCTTCCGACTTGGCGCCAATGCTGACCAGGATCTGGGTTGGGCCGATGCTGGCAACCGCGCCCTGGCGTATTTCACCAGCCTGGGGTAATTCTACGCTGAATGCATCGCTCTCCAGCAAAGATTCCATGCTTTGGGTGTTGTTGACCGGCTCTCCTTGCAGGTTTTCTTGCTCGCCCCCCTGCCCGGGCAGGGCATCAATATGTTCCATCACGATATCCGACTCCAATTAAGAAATGTAGGTTGGATTATAAAGGGGATTCCCCAAGTTGGCAACCCCGTTTTCTCTGG
>JBMOMO010000199.1:4300-33454 GCA_049324135.1 Chloroflexota bacterium | reverse complement strand
TTTTCTTGCTCGCCCCCCTGCCCGGGCAGGGCATCAATATGTTCCATCACGATATCCGACTCCAATTAAGAAATGTAGGTTGGATTATAAAGGGGATTCCCCAAGTTGGCAACCCCGTTTTCTCTGGGTGTGCACTCAAAAGTTGTCAGCGATGACAAGGAAAATCCGCAGATTACGCAGAAAAGTCTGAAAAAATCCGCGAGAATCTGCATCATCTGCGGATGGTTTGACAACCTTTGCGTGCACCCTTCTCTGGCGATCAGGGCTTTCTCAAAGTCTCGGCGAATGGGAAACGCGAATGAGCGAATTTTCTGGGGTTATTTGCGTCGTATTGTACCCGCGCAGCCCCCGCAGGGGGAAGGGGGTTCGCTGATTAGCGCGGCAAGAGAGTTTATAATGGGGGAAAGAAAACTGCCGGAGAAGGATGCGCCCCAACCGCCTGCCTATGCGACTGAAAAACTTGAACCCCGACCAGAAAGATTCCCTGCTTGGCCTCCTCCTGGTCTTGCTGGTTGCCGTCGTCTACTATGCCCAATGGAGCCTCTACCTGAGCGAGGTGGTCGATTCCAAGGTCAACATCTACGCGCCGCAGAAATACTTCTGGTGGGCCGACGACTCGCGCGACTACCGCGCCACCGGCGACTGGCTGTTCGGCCGGTCGGAAGAGACCTTCATCGAACTGCGTCCCTGGCTGTACCCGCTCTGGGTGGGATTCTTCCGCGCCGCGCTGGGACCGAACGCGGAAACCGCCTTGTGGATCAGCCAGGTCCTGATGTGGCTGGCAAGCATCGCCTTCCTATACCTGGCGATCTACAATAGCGCCAGGCGTCCCGTCCTTGCCGTCTTGGGGAGCGCGCTGTTCTTCTCGCACCCCTCGCCGCTCGTCCTCACCTTCCACGGCCTGACCGAGACGCTCAACCTCCTGCTGCTTGCCATCCTGCTCTGGCTGCTGACAACGGATGGAAAGGGGAAGTGGTTCTATGCACTGCTGCTCCTCAGCCTGCTGACGGTGACCAAACCGACCTACCAGATCCAACTTGCTCTGTTCAGCCTGTATTTCATCTTCAAGAATATAGAACTGCCCAAGCAGGGGCGGGACTCGCGTCCGCCCAAATTGAAACTGGCCGGGCTGGTTGCGCTGGCGCTCATCCCGGTCTGGATCCAACTTGCCATCTCGCTGGCTTACAACGGGCGCTTGAGACTCTCGGACATCGGCCCGTACACGTTCAAGAACTTCTTCGTGGCGGTCGTGCATTCCCACACCGAAGGGCTGCCCTGGCGTGAGAGCCTGGCCGTGATCGAGGATTGGGGATTGGAAGAGCAGTTCGGCTATTTGTCGAGCCATCCCCGCCAGACCATCAACACGTACCGGGACAACCTGCTCGACCGCAACCTGTGGATCGGCTCCTTCTTCTTGATTGGCGAGGGCAACCGCATGGCCGGCTTCGGGCAGTCTTTCAATGCGCTGGCGCTCTACGCGCATCTCATCATGCTGCCGCTCACGCTCTATTTCCTGCTCTCGCCCAGGTACCGGGGACGCAAGGAACTGCCTGCCATTGTCTACGCCATTTTCCTGATCCAGACCCTGGTAACGGGCATTTCCACCGGGCAGGAGGATCGTCTCATCATCACCGGCCTGCCGTTGTGGATCTTTACCTATCTCACCGTGCTGCCGGCCCTGTTCGCGCGCCCGGAAGCGGGGGAAGCCTGACATGCCGCGCTTCCCCGGCAAGAACATCCCCCTCGCCATCTTCCTGCTGACCCTGCTGACCTACGGGACGATGCTGCCGTGGACCGGCTTCTATTGGGACGACTGGCCGTTTGCCTGGATCGCCGAATTCCTCGGCCCGGCGGAATTCATCCCGGCCTTTGCGCCCTTCCGCCCCTTCCTCGGCCCGATCTTCTTCGGGACGACCAGCCTGCTCCCGCCAAACCCGCTCGCCTGGCAATCCCTGGCGCTTCTCCTGCGCTCCGGGCTGGCCGTGTCCGCCTGGTGGACGTTCAAGACGGTCTGGCCGTTGGCGCGCTGGCAGGCGCTGGCCGCCGCTTTGCTCTTCCTGGTCTTCCCCGGTTACAGCCAGCATTGGGCCGCCTATACCCACATCAACCAGGAATGGATCCCCCTCCTTTTCTACCTCCTTTCGTTCGGTTTTACCGCGCAGGCCGTCCACAACCCAGCGAAGTTCAAGCGTTACACCTTATTTGCGCTGGTGTTGCTCGTCCTGGGCGTCTTCCCGACCGAATACTTTGCCGCGCAAGAGCCATTACGATTTCTCTTCCTGTGGGTGTTGGTCAGTGACAGTCACTTACGAGGTGAAGGTCGCTTGCGGCGCGCGTTGAAATTATGGCTGCCCTACCTGTTGGTGTGGTTATGCAATGCGGCCTGGCTGGTCTACTATTACAAATTCGGCGGCTATGCCTCGTACAACGTGGCCGCCGAATCGCCGGTGGCTTTGTCGGAAAACGTCCTCCTGAATTTCGTCTTGACGATGGGAGAGGCTGTCTGGAAGGCGGGGCTGTACAGTTGGGCGCAGATCCTGCCGCTGGCGGCGCGCTCACTGGGCAACCCGTCCACGCAGATGGCGCTGGGGGTGCTGGCGGTCAGTTTTGCGCTGCTGGCCGTCTGGCTGGGGCGGTTGGATTTGCCAGGGCAGGAGAAAAACCCGGATTGGGGCTGGCAGGCCGTGATGTTCGGTCTGACCGGCATCCTGCTTGGGCGCGTCCCCTCCTGGGCGGCCGGCCTGCCGCTGACCTTGCAGTCCATCAACGACCGCTTCATGGTCTCGATGATGTTGGGCGGGGGGCTGTTCCTGGCCGGGCTGGTGGAATTGGCCTTCGGCGGGCGTCGCTTCCGCGCCTATGCGCTGGCGTTCCTGCTGGCGCTGGGGATCGGCCAGCAGTTCTACACCGCCAACGACTTCCGCCGCGACTGGGCGCGCCAACAGGAGATTTTCTGGCAGTTTGCCTGGCGGGTACCGGCGCTGGAGCCGGGCACGCTCATCCTGACCCACGAACTGCCGCTGGACTACGAGACCGACATGGGGCTGACGGCGCCGCTGAACTGGATGTACGCGCCCGGTTACGCGGGCGGCGACCTGCCCTACGCGCTGCTCTACACCCGCACGCGGCTGGGAGGCGCTTCGCTGCCGACGCTGGAGATGGGCGCGCCGGTCACCCTCGACTTCCGCACCGTGAAGTTCAGCGGCTCGACGGCGCAGGCCGTGACCGTCTTCGTCCCCCCCAACGCCTGCCTGCGCGTCTTGGACTCGCTCTACGCGGGCGGGGAGACTTACGAGCGCCAGCCGCGTTACCTGCGGGATGCCATCCCACTTTCCGACCCCTCGCTGATCCTGGCGGAGGCCGCCCCGCCGGGGATGCCGCCCGCGCTCTTCGGGAAGGAGCCGCCGCATACCTGGTGCTACTATTACGAAAAGGCGGAGTTGGCGCGCCAGGCCGGGGACTGGAAAACAGTTGCGGCGCTGGGCGACCAGGCGCGCGCCCAGGGCCTCGTCCCCGGCGACGCGCTGGAGTGGCTGCCCTTCATCGAGGCCTACGCGCTGACCGGCGACCCGGACTCGGCGCGCGAGATTTCGCTGTTGGCCTACCAGGACGATTCGCGCCCGCGCAAGGGATTGTGCTATGCCTGGGAGCGCATCCGGGCGGGGAACCAGGGGCAGGCGGGGAGCGAAGATTTGGCATCCGAGATGCTGGCAATGTTCCAGTGCGCGCCTTGAAAATGGGGACTGTTTGACTATCCGCAGCGTCTTGACGCTTTATAAGGGTTGTGCTACTATCGCTCGTACTTGCGTTTGAAAGACCTGAGGAGAAGAGTCATGTATCATCGAAAAAATGCCTTGATCACTCTCAGCCTGTTCCTGCTGATGGCGATTGCGCTTTCTGCCTGTGAATTGCAATACTCCCAGGCGCCGCTTACCACGCCGACCGCCCTGCCGACCGGCCTGTTCGTTTCCCCGTTCCCCACGTCGGATAACCCGATGGCGATGGTGGAGGAATTATCCACCGGGACGGCTATGGCCGAAACGTCCGTGGCGCTGACGGCCGGTACGCCGCTGGCCTCCGCCGCGACTGCCACGCCGGACGCCAATGTGACCGCCACCGCGACGAGCGACTCCGCCGCCCCGACCGCGACGGCCACCCTGGGGGCTGTCACGCCGACCGCTACCCAGTCGCTGCCGACCACCACCACCAACCGCCCGGCCAGTTATACCCTGCAAAAGGGCGAGTTCCCCTACTGCATCGCGCGGCGCTTCAATGTGGACCCGGGAGAACTGCTCAACTTGAACGGGCTGGCCAGCGGCGATATTTATTACGCCAACCTGACCTTGACAATCCCGTCGTCTGGCAACCCATTCCCTGGGACGCGCGCGCTGCGGGCGCACCCCGACACCTACACGGTGGCCGACGCCAGCCTGACGCTCTACGGCGTGGCCTGCGTCTACGGCGACGTGGACCCGGCCGCCATTGCGCAAGCCAACAACCTGCAACTCACGGCGGCCCTGACCGTTGGACAGAAGTTGAGCATTCCGTAGAAACTTCGAGATGTCGCACGACGCCCAAGCGGAGTCCCTTCGCTTGGGCTTTTTTCTAGGAGACCAAGATGCCTTTCGAACTGTTGAAGTCAGAAATTATAATGAAAGGCCGCGCCTTTACCATCCGCCGCGACCATTTGAAGACGCCCGACGACCGCGAGACGAAATTCGACATCATCGAGCATGTCGGTTCGGTGGTCATCCTGCCGCTGGATGACAAAGGCAACCTGCTGTTCGTGCGCCAGTACCGTCACGCCGCTGGCGGCGACCTGCTCGAATTGCCGGCCGGGACCTTGGACGATGAGCATGAAGCCCCCGAGGCCTGCGCCGCGCGCGAGATGCGTGAGGAGACCGGTTTCGCGGCCGGGAACCTCGCCAAACTGGGAGAGTTCTACCTGGCGCCCGGCTATTCGACCGAATTCATGCACGTCTTCCTGGCGACCGACCTGCGCTACGATCCGCTCGAGGCGGACGCGGACGAGTTCCTGAGCGTGGAGGCCGTCCCGGTAGCGGAGGCGATCCGAAGGGCGGAAAGAGGCGAGGTTCCAGACGCCAAGTCGCTGGCGGCGCTGTTCCTGGCCAGGCCGCATCTCGAGTCTTTTTTGGCGTAGCAGTTTGTCGTTAGCGGGGACGGCGCAGGATGTGATTTGCCAACCTTGTGGTTGCATCCGTTATTTTTTCCCACAGGCCTTTGTACCAGGGCTTGTGGACCAGGTAGTCCAGCCGGTAGGTGAAGCGCGCCGGCATCAGCCCAAAAATGCGCGGCAGGTTGTCCACCGGGCAGGTGCGGTGGACGGCGTAGTAATCGATCCAAAAGGAGGAGGCCGGGAAATGGGGGACGAAGGTTTCCAGCGTGACCGTCAGCGCGCGCAGGAAGGGAGGCGTCGTGGGAACCAGCAGGCGACGGGTATGCGTGACGCCCATGATCGTTTCCAGCACTTGCCGTAAGTCGAAATATTCGCTGCCGCCCACCTCGTAGGTCTGGTTGACGGTCTCCGGGTTTTCCAGCGCCCACAACAGGCAGGTGACCAGGTCTTCCACCCATAGCGGCTGGATGCGCGTCCCTCCGTCGCCGTGCATGGGGAAGATACCCGGAGTGCGGCGCAGCATGTGGGCAATTTGGGTGGTGAAGTGGTCTTCGGGGCCGTACACGATGGACGAGCGCACGATCGTATACGGGACGCCGGACTTGCGCACGTGTTCCTCGGCGATGCCCTTGGCCTTTTGCACCGGGAAAGCGGAGGCCCGGTCGGCGCCCAGGTGGCTGAGATAGAGAAAGCGCGATATGCCCGCGTCCCTGGCAGCCTCGGCCAGGTTGCGCGTCCCCTGGATGTCCACGCCCAGCAGGTTGGCGTTGCGCCCGGCGTGCTCGGCGCCGGCCAGGTGGATGACGGCGTCCACGTCGCGCAGGGCGGCGCGCAGGCCGCGCACGTCGGCCAGGCTGACGACCGCTACCTCGACCGGCACGCCCTTGGGCAGGCGCGGCGTGCGCGGGGAGGGACGCAGCAGGGTGCGCACGGGGTAGCCCGATTCGAACAGGTGGCGCACCATGGCGCGCCCGATGAAGCCGGTCCCGCCTGTGATGAGGATCATGGGCTGGCAAAGTCCACAGTGAAGTAGCCGCCGTAGGCGCTATCGGCGGCATACGCGTAGCCGATGCCCATCTCGGTGGATTTGGGGTTCAGGATGGCGTCCCGGTGGATGGCGTCGTTCATCCACCACGCGAAGGCGGTCTGCGCGTCGCCGCCCGCGTAGATGATCTCCTCGGAGTACGAGGCGGAATACCCGGCGGCGGCGATGCGCGAGGAGACCGTGGAGCCGTTCGAGCCGCTGTGACTGAGCAGGCTGTTGCAAGCCATGTCGATGCTGTGGCCCTGCGCGGCGGCGCTCAACGGGGTGCTCAACCCCAGCGCCGGCAGGCCATGATCCAGGCGTTCGGCGTTGATGAGCGACTGGATCTGCCCGATGTAGCCCGCGTTTTCGCTGAAGTCGCATGACCCGGGGCTGCTGTTCGTGGCGGGAGCGGCTGTCGAGGTCATTCCGGGCCTGGCGGTGGGGGCGGCAGTGGAGGCAGTCCCGCCGCCGACGATGATCCTGACCCAGAAGGTCTTTTCCGTACCGATGAGGATCGAATCCCCCTCGGCAGTCTTCAAGGTAAAGTATCCCGAATAGGAGCCGTTTGCGGCGGGGGCGGTCAATTCCACGGAAACGTCTACGGTGGAACCGGCCAGCGTGTCGGGGATGGGCGCGGAATCGGGCGCTCCCATCCGGTCGCCAGTGAAAAAGTGGATGGTGTAGGACGACCAGTGGCAGGAACCGGTGTTCTTGAAGCGCCAGGTTTTGGTGAACGCCTTCCCGGCTTCGAGGCGCGTATCGTCGGGGATGGTCACGTCTTCCATCAGCACCGCCACGTTGGTGCAGTTCGACGGCTCGGTCGGTACGGCTGTGGACGGGGTAGCGGCTGTGGCCTGGGAGGTTGGCGGGGTGCGCGAGGGCAGGGAGACGAACGACTTTGTCGGCGGCAGGGTGGAGGTCACGAATTGAGGCGCGGGGGTGGGGGCGTCCCGCCCGGAGGAGATGGAAATGCAGGAGGCCAGCAGCAGCCCCGCCGTCAGGATGAGCGTCCAGGTTTTCTTCATGCCTGGATTGTACTGCAAACTGCTCAGAACATCATCATTTGCCCCGGCGTTCCTTCCACCGGGTCGCTGGCGACCTGCTCTTCGAAGGTCTGCCGGTTCAGCACGGGGATGTCGGCCAGCGCGCGCAGCAGGCGGAACTTGAGGATGCGCCATCCCGCCAGGGCGCGCTGCAGTTTGGGGTCGCGGGTCTGTTTGTAGGCCAGCAGGCCGGCGCGCCCGCCGGGGAGCGCCAGCAGGCAGTCTTTCACCGGGTACTGGTTCCCGGCCAGCGCGCGCCCGGCCAGGGCAGACGCCAACAGGTAGAAGACGCGCACAGGGCGGCCAGCCTCTGTCCAGAGGCAAGTCGTTTCGTTGGGCTGCTCGACGGCGTAGCCCAGCCGCGCGCCGATCCCTCGGAGCAGGGCGGCCATGCGTCCCAACTCGGCGCGGCGCGCGGCGGCGCGGTCTTCCGGGCGCAGTTGCCAGCGCCCGCCCTCCTGCACCGCATACGAATCCAACACGGCCTGCACCAGCGCGCGCGGCGGCGCCATGAGGGGCGCGAACTGCGGGTACAGGCCGCGCTCCAGGTCCAGCAGCGTGCAGCCCGGGTGCTTTTGCAGGAACGCGACCACCGCGCGCTCGGCGCGGTCGGCCAGCGGTTCGGCGCGCGCCTGCCCCTCGCGCAGGTCCCACAGCCCGACCTCCAGGCTGCGCTCGCCCGCGTCCAGCCTCTCCAGTTGACCGTCGCCCTGGATGGCCTGTTGGATGGCGGATTGGGATTCGCGCACGCCCTCGTCGAAATCCCCCGCCGGGCGCATCAATCCCTGACCCTGGGCCTGCTTGCCGAGACCCGCAGCGTACAGCGCGAAATAGGAGGCCGGTTCGCCGCGCTCGCGCAGGTGTTCGCGCAAGGCTGCGCGCATGTCTTCCAAACTGACCTCCTGCCGCTCACGTTTCAATCGTTCGCCGCGCGTCCAGGCGATCTGGAGGGGATCATGCACGGTGCGCATCGCCATGCCATGCAGGTCGAACCCGGCGCTGCTGGCGGCCGTCAGGGCTGCGGCCAGGAAGCCCGGCTCCGCTTCGGCCAGCAGGCCGAAAAAGGGCGCTCCCAGCGGCAGCAGGCCGAAGACATGTTGTAAGGCGGCGTGCAGCGCGGTGGCCTGCCAGCCCCAATCGTAGCGGCGGCGGCGCAGCGCCGCTTTGAACGGCTCGGCCGCCTCGCCTCCCCACAGCCAGCCGGCCCACAGCGCAGACAGCGTCCAGAAGGCCTGGTTGGGGCGCGGGATGGCGCCGATCACGGCCTGGATGGGGATTTCCCGCACGGCCCCGGCCAGTTCGCGGATGCGGCCCTCGTACAGCAGCAGCCCGCCGCTTTGGGGGACTTCCTGCGCCTTCGGCCAGCGCAAGCAGGGCAGCGGTTGGCGTTCCCCTGCCCACAATCCGATGGAATCTTCCAACGCCAGCCACAGGTTGTTCTCCAGGTATTGCGGCGGGGTAGAGAGCTGCCTGGGGCGCGGGCGCTCGGTGGGATGCGGCCAGAGCGCGTTGCCCGCGTCGCAGGCCGAGAGGATCAGCGCCGTCAGCGCCCGGCGGCGTTCCGGCGAGATCTGCAGGCTGTCCAGGCGGTTGACCAGGGTCGCCAGCGCGTAGATGGCGCGCGGCGGGTAGTGGCGGATGGCTTCCTCGGCGTATTCGCGGTCGGGGTCGCCCAGCGGCGCGACGCGCTCCAGCACGCGGGCGCGCGCCAGCCCGGCCGAACGGCCCACTTCGACGGCGCGTTCCAGGTCTATGGGCGCAGCCAGCCGCTCGCCGCCGTCGCCGCAGGCCGGGCAGTCGTAGATGCGCCCGTAGGGCGTCCCTTCCCCTTTGCGCCACAGGAAGGCCTGCGCCGGGACTTCGCGCTGGCAGTTCGCGCAGGGCGTGAGATACAGCGCCTGCAGGTGGCTTTCGAGCCGTTCCTGCCCTTTGCGCGCGGCGGCCAGGTCGGCCAGCGCGGCCTTGAATTCGCTCGCGGGGAGCGCGGAGGCGCCCATCTCCAGCAGGAAGCGCGTGATGGGGTTGTTGGCGGCGGCCAGCACGCGGTAGCCGCTCCGCGCCGCTTCGATGGACAGGCGCGGCGCAGCGCCGAAGGGATCCAGCAGCCAGACGCCGGGTTCGAGGTTGGCCTCCAGCCAGGCGGCGACCACCCCCTCCTCCAGCGGCGGCAGGAAGCGCGCCAGCGGCCCGGCGTTGGCGGGAAGCGTCCCTGGAATGAGAGTCAATGTGTCCACTTAGGAATAGTATACAATCCCCCGCGAAAAATGCAAGAGCCGTTCGTGGTTTTTACACACAAAGCGAAGAACAAAGGACTCCCATTCGGCTATAATTACATCATCGGAGTCTTCCCATGTCCCTGCCGTTGAACCACATCCTCGAAGGCGATTGCATCGAAAAGATGGACGCCCTGCCCGCCAGGTGCATCGACCTGGTGTTTGCCGACCCGCCCTACAATTTGCAGTTGCGGAACGTGTTGCACCGTCCCAATATGACGCGGGTGGATGCGGTGGACGACGCCTGGGACCAGTTCGATTCATTCGAAGCCTATGACCGGTTCACCCGCAACTGGCTGGCGGCCTGCAAAAGGGTGCTGAAGCCGACCGGCGCGATCTGGGTGATCGGTTCGTACCACAACATCTTCCGCGTGGGGACGATCATGCAGGACCTGGGCTTCTGGATCCTGAACGACGTGGTGTGGGTCAAAACCAACCCCATGCCGAACTTCCGCGGCGTGCGCTTTACCAACGCCCACGAGACCCTGATCTGGGCCAGTACGGGCAGGAGGGCGAAGTACACCTTCCACCACCAGGCCATGAAAGGGCTGAACGAGGAAAAGCAGATGCGCTCCGATTGGTGGCTGACGCCCCTGGCGAGGGGCGCGGAACGGGTCAGGGACGAGGACGGCGGCAAGGCGCATTCCACGCAGAAGCCCGAAGCCTTGCTCTACCGCGTCATCCTGTCCTCCAGCAATCCCGGCGACGTGGTCCTGGATCCGTTCTTCGGGAGCGGCACCACCGGCGTGGCAGCCAGGCGCCTGCATCGCAACTGGATCGGCATCGAGCGGGAAGCGAAGTATATCGAGGCGGCGCAAAAACGCATCCAGGCCGTCCAGCCGGAAGCGTTCGACCGCCAGGTGTTCGATGTCGGCAGCAAGAAGAGGTCCGCCCCAAAAGTGGCCTTCTCTGCGCTGCTGGAAAGCGGCCTGCTGCAACCCGGCCAGGTTTTGTATTTTTCCAGGGACGCGGCCCGCCCTGCGGTCATCAAACCCGACGCGCGGCTGCGCGCGGCGGATGGCTTCGAAGGCAGCATCCACCAGGCCGGCAGCCATTACATGGACGGCGCTCCCTGCAACGGCTGGGAACACTGGTACGTGCAGGAACAGGACAGCCTGGTCAGCCTGGATGACCTGCGCCAGCGCTATCGCCAGGCTTCGGCGAACAAAAAGACCGAGGGTTAGGCCTCGGTCTTTTTGCAAAGTCAATTCCCTCAGTCCAGTTTCCCGGTCACCATCGCCAACTTCAACTCGCCGATGGCCTTGGTGATCTGAATCTCGCGCGGACAGGCGACCGTGCAGTTGAAGGTGGTATGGCAGCGCGTCACGCCGGAGGTCTCGGACAGGACGTGCAGGCGCTCGGAAGCGGACTCATCCCGGCTGTCGAAGATGAAGCGGTGCGCGTTGACCAGCGCCGCCGGGCCGAGGTAATCGTCGCTGCCCCAGAAGGACGGGCAGGAAGTGGTGCAGCAGGCGCACAGGATACATTTCGTCGTGTCGTCGAAGCGGGCGCGGTCCTCGGGCGATTGGATGCGTTCCTTGCCGTCCTCGGGGAGGGGGCTTTCGTTGATGAAGAACGGCAGGATCTTCTTGTAATTATCGAAGAACGGCTCCATGTCCACGATCAGGTCTTTGATGACCTTCATGCCCAGGATAGGCTCGACCGTGATCTTTTCACCAAAGTCCTTGACCAGCGCCTTGCAGGCCAGGTAGTTGCGGCCATTGATGCGCATGGCGTCCGAGCCGCATACGCCGTGCGCGCACGAGCGCCGGAACGAAAGCGTCCCATCGTGGTACGCCTTGACCTTTTCGAGCAGGTCCAGCACGCGGTCGGTCGGTTCGGCCTCCAGCGCGTAGGTCTCGTAATGCCACTTCTGGTCTTTTTCGGGGTTGTAGCGGAAGATTTTCAGCGTTACATCCATCATGACACCTCGTTCCCTCACCCCTTGCCCCTTACCCCCCCGAAGGGGGCTCCCTAAGGGAGAGGGGTTGGGGTGAGGGGATTTCGCTAGTAAACTCTCTTCTTCGGCTCGTACTTCGTGATGACCACCGGCTTGTAGCCGATCTTCAACTTGCCGTCTTTCTTCCAGATCAGCGTGTGCTTGAGCCAGTTCTTGTCGTCGCGTTCGGGATAATCCTCGCGGGCGTGGCCGCCGCGCGATTCCTTGCGGTTCAACGCGGAGGCCGTCACCACCTCGGCCATGTCGAGCAGGTTGCCCATCTCCCAGGCGTTGAGCAGTTCAGTGTTGAAGATCTTGCCGGTATCCTGGACGCGCACCTGCTTGAAGCGTTCCTTCAATTCGGCCACCTTCGCCAGCGCGTTTTCCATGCCAGACCTGGTGCGGAAGACGCCCACATCGTCGAACATGACCTTCTTCATCTCCGCGCCGATGTCGAAGACGTTCTCCTTCCCGCTTCCGTTCCTGAGACGGTCGAACTGCTCCCGCGTAAACGAGGTTGGATCCTGCGGGAGGGGGACGAAGTCCACGCCCCTGGCGTACTCGGCCGCCCGCAGACCGGCGTACTTGCCGAAGACCACCAGGTCGAGCAGGGAATTGGTCCCCAGGCGGTTCGCGCCATGCACCGACACGCAGGCCACTTCTCCCGCCGCATACAGCCCGGGGAAGACCGTGTTCTTCTCGTCGATGACGACCTCGCCATACTTGTTGGTGGGAATGCCGCCCATCGTGTAATGCGCCGTCGGCTGGATGGGCATGGGCTGTGTGACCGGGTCCACGCCCAGGTAGACGCGGCAGAAATCGATGATGTCGGGCAATTTGGCAAGGATCTGCTCGCCGGTCGCGATGTAGGGCGAACCGTCCGGGTTGGTGCGCCCATCGATGGCGGCGTATTTGTTGACCACTTCGGGACGCACATCCAGGTAGAGGTAATTCGAGCCGTTCACCCCGCGTCCCTCGCGGATCTCCAGGTAGATGGCGCGGCTGATGACGTCCCGCGAGGCCAGGTCTTTGACGGTCGGAGCGTACTTTTCCATGAATCGCTCGCCCTTGCCGTTGATGAGCACACCGCCCTCGCCGCGCACGCCCTCGGTGATCAAGATGCCGAGTTTGTAGATGCCGGTCGGGTGGAACTGGAAGAACTCCATATCTTCCAGCGGGATTCCGCGCCGGAAGGTGATCGCGGTGCCGTCGCCGGTATAGGCGTAGGCGTTGGAGGTGATCTCCCACACGCGCCCATGCCCGCCGGTGGCAATGATGACCGTTTTGGCTTGGAAGGTGTGTAGTTCGCCGGTCGCAAGTTCCACCGCCACCAGGCCCGCGACCTTGCCATCTGTAAGCAGCAAGTCCACGACCTGGAACTCGTCGTAGAACTTGACCTCGTTCTTCAGGCACTGCTGGTAGAGCGTTTGCAGGATCATGTGGCCGGTGCGGTCGGCGGCGTGGCAGGCGCGCCGGACGGGTTTGCCGGTCACGTTGTTGGTGTGACCGCCAAACGGTCGCTGCGAGATGCGTCCCTCCGGCGTGCGGTCGAAGGGCAGCCCCATGTGTTCGAGTTCGTAGATGGCCGGGATGGCCTCCTCGCACATGAACTGGATCGCATCCTGGTCGCCAACATAGTCGGAGCCTTTGACCGAGTCGTAGGTGTGCCACTCGACGTGGTCCTCTTCCAGGTTGCCGAGCGCGGCCCCGATCCCGCCCTGCGCCGCGCCGGTGTGCGAGCGCGTGGGATACAATTTGCTGATGACGGCAGTCCTGGCCGTGCGGGAGGCGTACAGGCCGGCCATCAAGCCGGCGCCGCCTGCGCCAACGACCACGACTTCGAATTGATGAATATTCATACCTACCGTCCTATGAAGTCCAGATGACGTAGATCCCAATTACAGATAAAACGGGTATCAGGATCGTGATGATGACGCGGAAAAGCGTCCTTGCCCAGGGCTGCGCAAAATAATCGTCCAACACGCTCAGTACGCCGTGAAGTCCGTGCATGAGCGCCGTGAAGAAGAGCAAACAAGCCGTCACTTTCCAGAAGGGCGTCGCCCAGGGTTCCAGCGCAGGCACGTTGGTGCTTTGCACGTGGGTCACATTGGGGGTGAAGCCCCAGCGAAGTACGTCCGCCAGGTTCATCTGGTTGCGGGCGCCCATGAGCAACGCGCCGGCGACCGCTGCCAGCAGGAACAGGTACATCGCCAGGGCAGACAGGCGCGTAAACAGCCACATCAGGGTTTCGAAATTCAAGCCGCGCTTGTTGAGAGGCAGGGTTCTCGATTTCTCGCTCATCTTCAACCTCCCAGTCCCGTGCGCAAGATCACGAATGCCGCCAATCCAAAGACAGGCAGGAACACGAACCATTCCACCCAGATGGCCTCGCGCTGGTGTTCGATCAGATTCGGCCACAGGTCCAGGATGGTGATGCGCAGGCCGTTGATCCCGTGGAACAGCGCACAGAAGACGATAAAGAGTTGGAACCACCAGGTTGCGTAAACCTCATTGATCCATTTCCCGATATCGCCTCCAAAATAGGAAGCCAGGATATGCGCGCCTACAAACACCGCAATGCCCAGCCCGCTGATGCGGTGCAATAGCCATGCAGTCTGTGGACCTCCCCCCTGGTAGCGTAATCCCTGGATCACGCCAACATTGCGTTTACGAACCATAATTGCCTCCTGCGATGGGTTTAGGCAGTTCAAGTCGATTATCGCACGGACATTTTCGGGTAGAAAGTGACAATCATCCTGGTTATTTTATTCCAGACTTCCTCTAATAAAGCGGGCGGAGAACCTTATAATCTGGTTTAGGCAAACCTGTGTGCGCAGGTTGTCTTTCTCATTCTAATCGAAAATCATTGCTTTAGTGGTAATATCGTCACAGGAATTCATTCAGGAGGTGCGTATGTCTGGTTCCAACCGGCTCACTCGCAGGGATTTCATCACGGCGACGACCGGCCTTGTAGGGGGGATCATTGGCGCTGCTTTGGGCATCCCGGCTATCGGCTATTTGATCGCCCCGGCCCTGCGGGAAGACAAAGCCGGGGCGCCTGTGGCGATCGGCAAATTGGAAGACATTCCGGTCGGCCAGTTCCATCCTTTCTCGTTCACGATCACCAAGGTCAACGGCTGGGAGCGCACCGCCAGCAACTACGGCGGCTATATCCTGCGCAAGTCGGAAGACCCCAAGGATATCCTGGTCCTGTCCAGCCGCTGCACGCATCTTTCCTGCACCGTCATCTGGAAAGAAGATGCGCAGGCTTTCATTTGTCCCTGCCACGACGCCAAGTTCGACAAAGACGGCAAGGTGCTGGACGGCCCGCCGCCCGAACCGCTCGGCCACTTCGAATACAGCGTGGACGAAGCCGGCGTCATCACCATCACACCGGTCGAATTGAAGTCGGAGGCCTGACTATGTGGAAAAAAGTCTTCGTATGGCTGGATGAACGTCTTGGCCTGAACGACATATACAAGAACCTCCTGGATCGTCCCGAACCGGAAGGCAACTGGTGGAACACGCTCGGCTCGGCCAGCCTGTTCCTGTTCGTCATGCAGGGGCTGACCGGCATCTTCCTGACCGTCTACTACACCCCCTCCCCCGACCACGCCTACGATTCCATCCAATACATCATGCAAGATGTCTCTTTTGGGTGGCTGATCCGCGGCATCCACCACTGGGGTTCGAGCCTGATGGTGTTGGTGGTCTTCATCCACATGCTGCGCGTCTTTGTCACCGCCTCGTACAAATATCCGCGCGAACTGACCTGGCTGGTTGGCATCGGCCTGCTGCTGCTTACGGTCGGCATGGGCTTCACCGGTTACTTGCTGCCCTGGCACCAGATGGCATTCTGGGCTACCACAGTCGGCACGCAGATCGCGGGCAGCGTACCCTTCCTGGGCGAATTCATCCTGAAAGCCCTGCGCGGCGGCCCGGACTTGAGCGCCCTGACGCTCCAGCGCTTCTTCTCCGCGCATATCTGGATGTTGCCCGGCCTGCTGGCGGCTCTCATCGGCGTGCATTTATATCTCATCATCAAGCACGGCGAGTCGCATTTTCCTGACAAGGAAGATTGACCCTTCCTTCCTAAGGAGTGCAAAGCATGAACGACGAACTCAAGAAGCAAGTCAACGAAAAATATGAGCGCGAACTGCAAAAAGGGGAGCGCTTCTGGCCGGACAGCATCTTCAAAGACGTGGTGATGGCGCTCGGTCTTTTTATCCTGCTGCTCCTGCTGGCAACCTTTGTCGGGGTGCATGACTCGCCCAAAGCCGACCCCAGCGACACCTCCTACGTCCCGCGCCCGGAATGGTACTTCCTGTTCCTGTTCAAATTCCTGGCGCTCTATGGGCAGATCCCGGTGCTGGGCAAGATCGAATTCATCGCCACCGTCATCATTCCCATCCTTGCCATTGGCGTGTTGACCCTGTTGCCCTTCATCGAAAAAACACCCTACCGCTACTACGGCAAGCGCGTCCTGCCGCTCAGCGTGATGGGCATCTTTGTCGTCAGCATGGTCACGCTCACCATGATGGCTGATATCCCGACCACCTCCGGCGAAGGCTTCTACCTCCCCGGCCTCACCCAAACCATCGGCGGATTGGTCGTTCCTGGCCTGGCCTTCCTGCTCCTGTTCTTGATGGCCTTCACCCTCAAGGACAAAGCCAAAACCGCCATGATCTGGACGGCTGCGACCGCCTCCGCGCTGATGGTGGCCTTTACGGTGGTCACGCTTCTTTTCGCCCCCCAGCCTGCCGCCGCTGAAGAAGAGCTCCCCGTCACCCTGGCAGACCGCATCGTCGCCGGGCAGGACCTGTACTCCGTGCATTGCGTCGAATGTCACGGCGACGACGGCTCCGTGGCCGTCATCGAAGGCGTGGAAGGACTCGAAGGCGAGGAACTCACTCCCATCAACAGCAAGGACGTGCTCTACACCATCACCGACTCGGCCATGTACGAGGTCATCGCCTATGGCCGCCCGAACGCGGGCATGAACCCCTTCGGCCTGGCCTACGGCGGCGAACTGACCCGCAGCGAAATCGACTACATGATCACCTTCATGCGCTACATGTGGGATGACCGCTTCGAAGCGCCGGAGATCAAACCGCTCTTCCCGCCGCTGGCCGAAGGCGAAGTGCCATCCTATGACGTCCACATTGCCCCGATAGCCAAACGCTACTGCATCTCCTGTCACCGCGAGGGCAAAGAGAACAACAACTACCTGATGACCTCCTACCAGGAAATGTTGACCACCGGCGACAACGCGGACAAAAACATCATCCCCGGCGATATGAACTCCTACCTGCTGCAAACCATCCAGCAGACCCCCATCCTGGACGAGAACGGCGAGGAGATCATTGGCGTCATGCCGCCCAGTTCGGCGCTCAAAGCGGACGTGGTGGACGCCTGGGTGCGTTGGATCATGAACGGGATGCCGCAAACCGCAGAAGAAGCCGCCGCGCTCTCGACCGCCCCAACGCCTGCGCCGTAAGAACTCGCTTGACCAATCGAAGGGTTATCCTTTCACAGGGATAACCCTTTTGCTTTGGCAGCATGGATAGAGTATCGCGGCGATTTTTCCAGGCGAATGCCTCGAAAAAGTGATACAATGCAAAAACCGTTTGACCTGAATCTGTCGTGTTGACTGCGGGCTATGCCTGATCAAAGAAAAGACCTCCCCAAAGTTCCTCCCTTTGTCATCAACGGTACGTCTGGCGTCCCAGCGCGTGAGCCTGTCTCGCAGCCCGTCCCGGCGAGACCTGTTGCGGCGCAGCCTGGCAAGCCCAACCACCAGCACGTCTCCCAGCGCGGGATGTTGAGCGTGCTTATCTTGTTGATCAGCGCCATCAGCCTGGGCATTGCCCTGGCAGGCGGTGCGTGGGTCGGCTTCACCGTCCTGCGGGAAGGAATGTCCGGCCAGGCGAACATGCTCCCTAAGATCGTCGTCATTGGGTTGGCTTACCTGGTGGGTTGGCTGGTCGCCCTGTTCGGTATCCGCATCCTGGGAAACTTGATCCTGCCGCTTTTTATCAAGGCCTACGCCTGGCTCACCCTGATGGGAATTTCGGTGCTGCAAATCGCCATTATTTCGAAATTGTTCAAACAGGCGTACAGTACGCCCAAGTTCGGCGTTTACGTGCTCATGTTCGGGGTAGGGCTGGGCGCGCTGATCGGCCTGCACCTGATCCTCGAGAAGCATACCCTGGCGCCCTTCTCCTTCCCCATCCTGTTCATCAGCCTGGCGCATTTATACCTGATCGTATTCCACTACATTTTCGTACCTGAAGAGAAAGTCAAATTCGACTATTTGTGGGGCGATGTCACTTTCTTCCTGATCACGTCCGCCATTAGCCTGTTGATGTTGGCGCACCTGGGCCTGTTGAACGGCTTGAGACGCTGGCTCGAACGGGTGTTCAACCAAAAGAACACCCAATTCGTGCCGCCCGATTAACAGCAATGGTCACGAACGCTTGCTGTGGTCCACCGCTTTGAGGATTTTGATATTCAGGACGACAAAGCGCCACAACTGGAATAATTTGAAGTTCATCCAGAATTTATCTTTGGGGGTAATTTCCATTTCGGCCTCCTGTAGGATACCTATTCAGGAATGATCTGCCAACCGGGTAACCCGCGCAGTTTCCAGATGAACGTCTCGTGGATCATGCGCTTCATCCATGCGCCGCTCACGCCCATTTCCATGTGCGAGACGAACAGGTCGCGGCCTTCCTCGTTGGGGTAGCGCTTCATATCCGGTACAACCGGATAGATGACCATGACAGCCGCATTCCCATCCCAGAGCGAATCGCCCATGGACGCAATGCAGGCCGCCACCATCTCGGACATGCGCTCGTGGTGCGTCATTCGCCCGCGCTTGATCAGGTCCACGATGTTCAGCGCCACTACGCGGCCAATGATGCCAGAGACCATGCCGGTGCGCGGCGGCGCGGCGGTGATGGCGGTGCCGTTCTTGGTCGTGTGCGGTACCGAGATCGGCCCTGGCGGCGCAAACGCGATACCCGCCGCAAAGATATTTTGATAGGTGGGGTTTTGGTAGGCTGACGGCCAGGCATCCGGGTTGCGTTCCAGTACATCGTATGACAAGCCATAGATGCCATCCACCAACACGAAGCCGGCCGGGTTGACCAGTTTAGACGAGACATCTTCGCTGTCCTTGCCGATGTATTTGATGGGTTGGCCTTTGAACTGCGGGATGAGCATGGCGAAATCGTAGTCCGTTTCGCCCATCTCACCCTCGTAATTCTCCCAGTAGATCTTCTTTTCATCCACTTTGGTGACGCCGGTCTGCGCCTGCCATTTGATGTCATGGTCTTTGAACACCGCGGTGATGAATTCTTCGCTAGTCAGCATCTTCCCTTTTTGGCGCACGCGCAAGCCGCGCACGCCGAAGTCGCCCAGCGCGCGTTCGTTGGAGAGCCACAGCAGGTCGGCCTTGTCGCGCAAGCCTTTCTTGACCAGGTCCTCATGCACGTTGACGATGTATTCGAAGGCCGCTCCCTGGCAGGTTGCGCCGGGATGACCGGTACCGATGACCATCTTGACGCGTTCACCCTTTTTCATGCGTTCCACCATCTCCAGGTATTTGTCGCGCGCCTGGATGGCGTGGGGCAGGGAACAGATCGAGTAGGTGTGGCCGCCGTGCGGTCCCAACCCGGGCGTGCCTTCGAAGTTCAGTTTGGGACCGGTGGCGATCACCAGGTAGTCGTAATCCACGCGCACTTGCTCTTTCGAGCCGTCTTTCTCCGCCAGGACGTACTGGTCGCCTGCATCCGGATGGACTTCGGTAACACTGGCGTGGACGAATTTGACGTTCATGCGTTTGTAGACGGGCGCAAGTTTGAACGTGGTCTGTTCCGGTTTCATGTGCCCGACGCCCACCCATACCCAGGATGGGACGTAACCAAAGATGTCATACTTGTTGACCACCGTGACTTCATGCTGCCTGCCGAGTTTGCTGCCCAGGTAGAGGGCGGCAGTATGCCCGGCGAAGCCTGCTCCCAGGATAACGATTTTTGCCATTGTCTTTTCGCTCGCGAGAAAAAAATACCGGAGCGGGCCAGGGACAGCCCGCTCCGGTGAGATGCGGATGGTTTAGTATACCAGGGTCTTCGGATCCGCTTTGACGCGGGCGCGGAAGACGCGGTAGGTCCAGATCTGGTAAGCCAGCACGATGGGGACGAAGATGACGGCCACGATGGTCATAACGGTCAGCGTGTAGGGCGTGGAGGAGGCGTTCCAGATGTCGAGGCTGTAGGCCGGGTCGATGGTGGAGATCAGGATGCGCGGGAACAGCCCGGCGAACACCATGATGGTGGCAAAGACCACTGCCAGCGAACCGCCGACGAAGGCCGAACCATATTTGCCGGTCTTGCTGAAGTAACCGACCGTCAGCAGGGCTACCGCCGCCAGCGCCGCCGGGATCAAGCCGTTGACGCCCGGTTTGGTCAGGATGTCAGTGGCAAAGAACGTCCAGGCCACGAAGGCAACCGTCAGGACAGTGGCAACGATCCAGGCTTTGAAGGCCACGTCTTTGGCGCGCGTTTCGATTGCGCCTTCGGTCTTCAGCGCCAGGTAATTCGCGCCGTGCATGGTGAACAGCGCCACGAAGACCAGCCCGCCCAGGATCGAGAACGGGTTGAGCAGCGGGAGCAGCCCGCCCCAATAGTACATGTTCTCGTCGATGGCCACGCCGCGCATCAGGTTGCCGACCGCCACGCCCCACAGCAGGGCAGGCAGGGCCGAGCCGATGAAGATGGCCCAGTCCCAGCGGTTGCGGCTGGCTTGATCCGCGTATTTCTGGCGATATTCGAACGCCACACCGCGCAAGATGAGCGCCACCAGCATCAGCACCAGCGCCAGGTAGAAGCCGCTGAACAGGGTGGCGTAGACGTGCGGGAAGGAAGCGAACATCGCGCCGCCGGCCGTCAACATCCACACTTCGTTGCCGTCCCATACCGGGCCAATCGTGTTGATGATGGCGCGGCGTTCTTCGTCTTTCTTGCCCAGGAAGGGCAACAGGATACCGACCCCGTAATCGAAGCCTTCCAGGAAGAAGAACCCGATGAACAGGACAGTGACCAGGATAAACCAGACAGTGTTGAGGTCCATAATTCTCCTCCGAATTAGTCAGCCGCCGCAGCGGACTCGCGAATCTTGACGTCGGCTTTGCCGTACTTCAGGCCGAGTTTGACAGCCACGACGGTCAGCACGCCGTAGAGCAGCCCCAACACGACCAACGAGAAAGCCACGTTCCAGGCCGGGACGTTGGGCGACACAGCGTCTTCGATCTTCTGCAGGCCGAACACGATCCACGGCCAACGGCCGGTTTCAGCCATGATCCAGCCAGTGGTTACTGCCAGGTAGGGCAGGATGGGCGCGAACATCAACGCCTTCAGGAAACCCTGTTTGCTGTCGATTTCGCGTTTGCCGTCGCTCCAGACCACTGCCAGCAGCGCCAGCAACACCATCAGTGAGCCAGCGCCGACCATGATGCGGAACGACCAGAAGTTGAGCGCCACCGGCGGGACATAGTTGCCCTCGCCGTACTGCGCCGCCGCCTCGGCTTGCAGGTCCTTGATGCCTTTTACTTCCTGGCTGAAATTGTTGTACGACAGGAAGGACAAGGCGCCCGGGATTTTCAAATCGAAGGAATTGCTTTGCGCGCCTTCATTGATCCCCGCAACGACCGAAAAACCGGCCGGGGATTCGGTCTCCCACAGCGCCTCGGCAGCCGCCATCTTGAGCGGTTGGTGCTCCACCAGGAACTGTCCCTGGAAGTGGCCGATCACGCCCACCAGCAGCGAACCGACCAGCGCATAGCGCGCCGCCCACTGGAACGAGGGGCGGAAGATGGTCACGTCATGCTTGCGCAGCAGGTGCCAGGCGCTAAAACCCATCACCACGAATCCGGCCATCGAAATCCCGGCCGTGAGAACGTGCGGGAACTGGTACCAGACATTCGGGTTGGTCAGGAGCGCGAAGAAATCTTGCATGGTGGCGCGCCCGCCCTCGATGGCGTATCCAACCGGGTTCTGCATGAACGAGTTGGCGATCAGGATCCACAACGCCGAAATATTGGAGCCAATGGCCACCAGCCAGGCGGCCGCCAGGTGCGTTTTCTTCGAGACCTTGTCCCAGCCGAAGACCCACATGCCGATGAAAGTGGATTCCATGTAGAAGGCCAGCAACGCCTCGATAGCCAGCGGCGCGCCGAAGATGTCGCCCATGAAGCGGGCGTATTCCGACCAGTTCAGGCCGAACTGGAATTCCTGGACGATACCCGTCACCACGCCAATGGCGAAGTTGATCAGGAAGATCGTTCCCCAGAACTTTGCCATCTTCTTGTACATCTCGTCGCCGCTGCGCACGTATTTCGTCTCCAGCAGGGCCACAAAGATGGACAGCCCCAGCGTCAGCGGGACGAAGAAAAAGTGGAAGATGGTTGTGATGGCAAATTGCCATCGGGCAAGAGCAAGTGCATCCATAGTACATTCTCCTTTCAGGGATTTGAACTTTCGACAAGCAAAATAATTTCAGGCGATGGTTGACGTTTCCTCGGCAGCCTCCTTCCCTCCGTTCTCCCTACGCCCCGGCCTGCGCAACGACGAATGGAATGGTCACCCCCGCCTGCGCTTCCTGCGCCAACTGGTCGAAGGTGGTGTTCTCCAACTCGTTCTGGATCATGGCTTGCAGGCGCGCCCAGCGCGTGCGCACCGGGCAACTGTTATCGAACGGGCAGGTCCCGCCTCCGTGCAGGCATTCCGACACCTGGAAGTCGCCCTCCATGTGCGTCACCACCTGCCGCAGGTTGATCTGCGCGGCCGGGCGCGCCAGTTTCAAGCCGCCGTCGCGCCCCGGGAAGGTGGTGATGAACCCGCCTTGCGCCAGTTGCGCCACCACACGGATAGCCAGCGCCTTGGGAATGAGCATTTCCTGTTGGATTTGGGAAGTAGGCAGCATGGCCTCATCCCCCTGTTTGGCGAGCGCCAGGAGCACACGGATGGCGTAGTCGGTCTTGCGGTTGATGCGGATCATGGTGGCTGGAAAACGTTTACAATAATGGTAAACGATTACTTATATTGTAAGCATTATCAACCAAAAGTAACGTGACGAATGTCACATTAATATAATGACTTTCGTCATACTCAGGGTGATATAATAGCCGCACTCCAAACCTTGAGGTGCTTCCTTGATAGACCCTGTTATCTTTTCCATTAAGTTATTCGGCGGACTGACCCTCACCCTGCGCTGGTATGGCGTTCTGGTCATGCTGGGCGTGATGGCGGCCGCCTGGCTGGCGGAACGCGAATTGAAACATCGCGGCGAGAACGGCGAGCATATCTGGAACTCGCTCATCTGGGCCTTGCCGGCCGGGGTGATCGGCGCGCGGCTGTGGTACGTGGCCAACGCCACCCTGGGCGGCAATTCCTACTACATGGACAATCCCGGCCAGATCCTGAACATCCCTGCTGGCGGGCTGCATTTCTACGGCGGCCTGCTCTTCGGCGCGCTGGCGATGTTCTTCTACATCCGCCGCTACAAACTGGACCTGTGGCTGCTGCTGGATGTGGCCGCCCCGGTCACCATGATCGGGCAGGCGGTGGCGCGCCCGGCCAACTTCATCAACCAGGAACTCTACGGCCAGCCGACGACGCTGCCGTGGGGCATCCCAATCGAGATGCAGCATCGCATCCCGCTATACAGCGACATGAGCCTGTATCCCGAAAGCACGCGCTTCCACCCGGCCTTTGCCTACGAAATGCTGTGGAACTTCCTGGCGGCCGGACTCCTGCTATGGGCGGCGCGCCGCTTCCCCGAAAAGTTCAAGCCCGGCGCCATGTTCGCTTGGTGGCTGGTATTGGCGGGCGTGGGGCGGGTGTTGATCGAATTCTTCCGTCCCGACCAGCCGCGCATCCCCGGCACGGACGTCAGTTACACCACCGCCGTCTCGGCCTTGATGGCGCTGGCAGGCGGGATCATGCTGCTCGCGCGTTACGGATACCTGCGCCTGAAATTTGCCGAAGCCTGGGAGGAGGCCTACCAGGTCGCGGCCCAGCCGGGAGGGGCAGAAGCCGCGTAGGTCACAATCCACATGAGACGTGTTCCACGAAAAGGAAAACCGGCTTTGCAAGCCGGTTTTTTGCATGATTTCCCCGCGCGGGGTTACAATTTTTCCTTGAACCATGCCAGCGCATCGCCCGGCGTACCGATCTGCAAGCCCGATTTTTCGGCCACTTTGGGGTCATCCAGGAAATGCCTGCGATTGTGCGTGACCAGGAAATCCACCCTGGCTTTGATCGCTGCCGCCAGGATAGGAGCGTCGGTTGGATCGGAGATCATGTAGATGCAACGGATTACATCTTCAGGGAACTCTTTCACAATCAGTGGGCGGGCAACTTTGATGAGCATCCTGAAATCTGGTAAATTCCTCGGGGATTTTCTTGCCAGGCCACGCTCAGTTTCTAAAATCACTTGTTCGTTGATGACGAGTTCTATTTTTCCTGCTTCGGCAAGTTGCAGTAAGGCCCTCGCCGCGCCCTTTGCCGAAATAGCGCCAGCGATAAGGGCGCTACTGTCAAAGAAGATTTTACACTTTGACATAATGCTCTTTGTAGTATCGTTCACGTTCTTCATCGAGTGTAGCTAATAGATCATCGAGCGTTACATTCTCCTCTTTGAGACGCCTGGCAATGCGATCCCCGATTTTGGCAACCTTCGATTCTTTTTGCATGAGCATGAAGTCGCCGTCGCCCATATCGATCAAGGTGAGCGTATCGCCTTCTTCCAGGTCATATTTCTTCCTCAAACGGGCGGGCAAGGTGATGGTGCCTTTGCTGCGGATTTGAAGTGTGGTCATACTTTTTCTCCAGGAAATCAGAATTTCCGAATTTCTTCCATTTTAGCATGATTTTATCTTGCCAGCCAGTTCACGGAGGTTTTTGAAATCTTTCGGACTTTGGGTATCACGGGGTTTCGAGCGGATGGATTTCTACGAAGCCGGGCGTTTCCTGCGCGCCGATCTCCAGGCTGATCTTTTGAAGGGATTCCACAATTGGCTGGTTTTCCTGTGAATATGAAAAGCACTGGTCGTACTCCGGGGGAGGCGTCAGGGCGCTTCTCCAACTGAAAATGATGTAACCGGCGGCGCCTTTCTCGCGGTAGGCGCTGAATTCGTCGTACAGCGTTTGCGCCTGCCAGTCGTAGTCGTGGCATATTTCCATCATCCGTTCCATGTTATTTTCGAATTGGCCGGGGTCGGGGTAGGACATGCCGGTAAAGGACAGGTACATGATGACAGGCTTGCCCGTCTCGAAGGCCAGGTCGTACAAGTGGTTCGACCGTTCTTGCTGCAAGACGCGCACGTCGCCGTCTTCCATTTCGAGGAAGTCCAGGGAGGGGATTTCCAGCAGGCTGGCGGCTTTGTCTTCCAGTTCGGGGGCGCCTTCGATGGAGGCGGTCAGGTTGACGCCAACCGGGTGGTTGGGGTCCATCCTTTTCAGGGCGGTCGCCATTTCGTCCAGCCAGGCGCGCACTTCCAGCCAGGTGACATCCGGCGGCCCCTGGGGGTAATTCTGCGGGCCGGAGATGGGTTCTTCGATGATGAGCCAGCCCATGATGGTGGGGTCTTGGGCGTAGACCTGGCCGTTGACGGAGTTGACCCGCTCGGTCATAGCCTGCATGTGCAGGAGGAAGCCGTTCTTGAAATCGGGGTCTTTGACCAGCGCCTGGATGCCGAAGGGATGGTGGAACGCGCCGTAGCCGGGCTGGGTCATGCCCAGGCCGTGGATGAAGGGGATCATGACGCGCAGCCCCTGTTTGCCAGCCTGGTCGAGGAAGAAGTCCAGTTTTTGGAATTCCGTCTCGTTATATTTCCCGAATTCCAGGTCGATGATCGGCGGCATGACATGCAGGACGGTGAAGCCCGCCTGCCGGGCGCTTTGCAGCAGGTCTATGTCCGTCTGTTCGCTGCGCTGTCCCCAGTACCAGCCAGGGACGAAAGCGCCCAGGAAGGTGAAGGGCTGGCCGCCGACGAAGAATCCGCTGACGGCGGGGGCAGGGACCGGGGTAACGGTAGCAGGCGCGGGCGTGGGAGGAAGCGTTGGGGCGGCGGTTGGGGTGGGAGCGGCCGGAGTCCCGTTACATCCCATCGACAGGGACAGGACGAGGATCAAAATCCCGATCCGGTGCAGGGCTTGTCTCGTTTTCATGGGAAACACTCCCTCCTGGTTTTACTTTTCCTCGAAGGTAAAGTTCACGATCAGTTCGTAGAGGCCGGGGGATTTGGCATCCGGGTCGCCCTCGACCGGCTGGCCGACCTGCATCACGTAGCGCAGGGTGTGGAGGCCGGCGGGGATCTTGCGCAGCCGGATGCGCCAGACGCGCCAGGCGTAGGGTACGCCGTCCAGTTCCTGGTCGAAATCGGCGATGTTGAAGGACGGCAGGTCGACGGCGTGGCCGTCGATGGACAGTTCCCACGTCCGGGCTTCCCAGAGCGCGTCGCGCTGGGCGGCGTCCTGCCCGCGCACGCCATACCCGATGAATAGTTCGTCCACCCAGGGGACGGCGCAATCCGTAACCTGGACGCCCGGCGCGGCGCTCAGGCTGTCGTCGCAGTATTCCCAGATGGACTGGGCGTTGCTGTGGCCGTAGCGGTTGACCCACATGGGGCCGATCTTCTGGCTGGGCTGGAGCAGGTCCGGGTCCCCGCACGAGGCGAGCAGCAGGCCGGACAACGCCAGCAGGGTGAGTTGGAGAAGTCGTTTCATGGCGTGACTTTGCCTCAGGCTCTTTGGCTGCCGATGAAGGCGAAGATATCTTTTGCAAAGGCTTCGTCCTCCAGCGCGCCTACGTGGCCTTTGCCTTCATATATTTTCAGGCTCGCGCCTTGGATCAGGCCGGCCATCTCTTTGGCATATTCCCTGGGGAAGTAGGCGTCTGCCCCGCCGCAGATGACCAGCACCGGGACCTTGATCCTGGCGAGGCTGTTCACGGCGTCATGCGTCACTTCTGCCTGCGCTTCCACCAGGACATCGTTCTCGTACGTGTCGTGTTTCTGGCCCAACAACATGCCTGCCAGGAGCCAGAAGGCGGCCTTGTACAGGGTTCTCGACATGCCCGGCGGATAGAGCGCGTCTACGAACGCGGCGAAGCCGCTCCTGGTTTTGCCCTGGCTCAGTAAGCGGGCAAAGCGGGTGTCGATTTCCCTGCCGGTTTCGCTCATCTTGTGCGCCGCAAGCGCAATGACGATGTGGTCGAACAGGCCGGGGTGGTCGGCGGCGAAATGCTGGGCGATCATGCCGCCAAAGGAGAGGCCGATGATGACGTCCACATGGCCGCCGAAATCTTTCTTGATCGCCTCCGCATAGTCGTTGGACATGTCCCTGGTGGAGTAGCCCTGGGGTTGTCCCTTCTTGCGGGTGACGAAATAGAGCGTGTATTCTTCCGTGAAGGGATCGAATTCGCGGTAGAAGGAGCGGATCACGAACGGGCTGGGGAGCGTGTTGCCGGGCCCGCCCGCAAAGATGAGCATCTTCTTGTCGCCTGTCCCCCAGCGGACATAAGGGATGTTGCCGTGCAATTCACCGTATTCAGGCTGCGATGGTTTCATGGGGTTCTCCTTCGTGGTTTTATCGTGTCACTGCGAAGCGGCGTTCTCCCGCTGAAGCAGTCTCCTGGCTTATTTTAGCGGTAAATTCGATAAAAACAGGGAATTGCCTGTCCCCTGGACTGTCCGTCCAGGACAGGCTGGCGGTCAGGCCAGGACAGGCAGTCTCCTGGCCTGCGAGGGGATTGCTTCGACCGGCAAAAAACGCCGGTCTCGCACAGCGTCCCCTTTGGGGAATGACAATTGGTTGCGGAATGAATTCCGCGCTACGAGTATACAACCATTCCAGGGATTTGAATCCATCCTGTGCGGCAATTTGCATGGGGGAACCGTCCACGAATAGCCGCGAATGCGCGAATAGCCACAACCCTAACCGGCCGGATTTGACAATCCAGCAGGGCGAAAAGAAACGAGACAGTCGCCTGCGGGAGGCGACTGTCTCGTTTGCTTACGGCGTTACAGTGAACACACTGCCCGCTCCCCGTCCGCCCACATCCGGGAAGTAGAACTCGGAGGCGGTGGGCGGGATGACCTTGAACACGCCGGCGGTGCTGGCGCGCGCCAGGTAGGTATAGACGTACGTCCCAGCCGGCAGGTAATTGGTGGACAGAACCACTTTCTCGTCGCGGAATTCCTTGTGGGTGAAGTACCACCAGCCCCAGCCGCGTTGCTGGTAATCGGCGGCGGTGTATTTGCGCGGCGCTTCGGCGCTGGTGTCGAGCGAGGCGTCCACGGCCTCGAAGCCGGCCGGCAGCGGGTCTTCGACCACGGCGTAATGCAGCGCCGTCGGGACGACCACCGTCAGGCGCACGCGCACCAGTTCGCCGCGTTCGATTTCGGTGATGGGCGTCTTGGGATCCTCGAGCGTGAAGTATTCGCGCGCGAGGCTGACGCCCTGGTCGAGCGGCTGCACCTGCTCGACCGGCAATGTGACGCTCAGGTAAGCCGAGTAATACAGGTTGCCGGTCCCCTCGCCGCGCGTGAACACCAGGTAGTTGGCTTCGTCTTTCAGCAGGTCTTCCAGTTCCACTTGCAGGTCGATGGGTTCGGTCAGGTTCTCGCGGTTTGCGCTTGCCTGCGCCAGCGATTCGCCGTTCAGCCCCAGGGCGTACTGGTAACTGGTCTCGAACTCCTTCGACTCGACCAGCCAGTTGGTCAACGCGATCAGCGACCAGGTCGTCTCCTGCGTGGAGGCCCAGTGACCGGCGCTACGGTGCGCCATCAGCCAGCGGACGGCCTGCGCCGTGACGGGGCTTTCCGGCGCGACCTGTACGAAGGCGTTCAGCACGATGGCAGTGGTGCGCGTGTCCGTGTTCCAGTTCCAGTAGTCGGTCTCGGCTTCCTCCCAATGCGCGCCGGAGGCCGATAGTACGGTAGCAGCCCCGAGGTCCGAAAGAAGCGAGGCGATGCGCTCGTCTTCCGGGTCGAGCAGGTGCAGGGTCTGCATCAGGTAGGCGCGGGCGTACAGCCCCAGGATGGCGCGCTGTTCGTACAGGCCGTTGGGTTCGCCTGCGCCCAGTTCGCCGCCGCGCGCAAGGACGTACATCATGAAGGCGTAGCGGTTGAGTTGCCAGGCCAGGCCGCCTCCGCCGCCGCCCCCGCCGCCGCGCAATGTGATCAGGGTATGGGAGGCGATATCCGGCAGGTTGTCCTTGAGATAGCGCAGCCCGGCATCCAGCGCGGCTTGCGCCACCGGGTAGCCGCTCTCGCGCGCTTCGAGCAGGCCGTAGACCACGTAGGCGGTGACGTAGGGGTCGCTCTCGCCGCCGTCCCACCAGTGCCAGCCGCCGTCGTACAGTTGCTTGGCGTAGATGCGTTGCAGGGCGGCGTTCACCTGCCGGTCGAGATCGTCCTGGAGTTGGGGGTCGTCCAGCCCGGCGGCCGCCAGCGCGCGCGCCGTGATGGCGTTCGGCAGGAAGCGCGAGACGGTCTGCTCCATGCACAGGTAATCGAAATCTTCGAGATAGGCCAGCCCGCCTTGCAGCGAGGCGGCCAGCGACGGCTCGACCTGGATGGAAAGGCTGGCGTCGCTGTAATCGAGCGTTTGGGGTAGTTGCAAACTTTCGGTGACCGAACCCGCTTCGCGCAGCAATCCCGATGTGCCGAC
>JBMOMO010000199.1:0-4200 GCA_049324135.1 Chloroflexota bacterium | reverse complement strand
TGTTATGCACGATCGCGCCCACCTGGGCCTGGTCGCCGGCCACGAAGAAACGCGGCGTGGTCAGTTCGACGAACAGCGGTTTGGTGCTGAGCACCTCATTCGTCGCCTGCCCGACCTTGCTGTCGGCCGTGACGGCGCGCGCATCCGCCCGCCAGGTGGTCAGGTTTTCCGGCAGTTCCACCGTCACCTGCGCCTGGCCGTCCTCATCGGTCGTCACCAGCGCCTCGAACGCGGCAGTGTCCTTGAAATCCTGGCGCACGGTGACCACCCCCAAACTCTCGTCGCCTCCGCCCCCGCCGCCTCCGCTCCCACCGCCCTCCGCGATGCTCTCGCGGTATTGGGCGTTGAAATCGTCCGCGCTGGAGACCAGCCCGAGCGCGGTGCGCACGCCCAGCGCCTGCTGCGGGTAGAAACTGCCCAGCATCGGCCCCGAATTGGACGGCGCTAATGCCAGCGCGGCCTTGTCCACCACTGCCAGCGAGGCTTCGGCCTGCACGGGCTTGCCGGCGGCGTCTTTGGTGGTGATGGTGTAGGTCACGGACTGGCCCGGCCCGCTGGCCTCCTGGTCGGCGGCCACCTCCACTTGTAAGCCCTGCTGGCTGGTGTCCACGCCCAGGCGCGTCATGCCGACCTTGAAATCGGGCGCCGACTCTCCCTGCGCCCCGCTCACGGCTACCACCGACAGGTAGATCATGGGCGCCATGTCGCCGGTGATGGGCAGTTCGTATACCATGCTGTTGCCTTCCAGCCGCAGCACTTCCTGGTGATAGATATGCCCGCGTTCATACGTCACCAGCGCGTAGACATCCTGCGCGAACGGCTGGGCGATCAGGATTTCCGCCGTCTCGCCGGGCTGGTAACTCTCTTTGTCGGCCACCAGGGTGAAGGCGCGGTCGTTGGTCTGTCGCCAGGCGATGTAGTCCCGGCTCGCCACCCACACGTACGTGGAAGCCTGGTGGCTGTTGCCTTTCGCGTCCCTGACCGTGACCAGCGCCTTGAACGTCCCGCCGTTGGGCGGCGTGAACGAGACCGTCGCCAGTCCCTTCTCGTCGGTGACGACCTTCTGCGTCCCGACCGGGATTTCCTCGACCGATGTGACCCAGCGCAACTGGCCTTGCTTGTCCTTCTCCTGCACGCTGTACCATTTGCGCTCGACGAATTGCACGCTCACGTCCTGACCTGCGACCGGCTGCGAATCCCAATCCAGGACCGCCGCCTCGAAGGACTGCGCCTCCCCCGCCGCGCCGATGTATTTCTCCGCGCGGATGCCGGCGTACACTTCGCTGGGGTGCAGGATCACGCTCGTCCCCCCGCTGACCAGGTTGCCGCCCACGTCGGTCACGTTGGCTTTGAACGCGATCACCTGGCCGCCCTTGCCGGCAGCCAGTTTCTGCGTCACGGTGAACAGCCCGTTCTCGTCGCTTACGCCCTGTCCCTCGGCCAGGGTGCCGCTCGCGCTCGCCGACCGCGGCGCCCAGTACGTGTCGCGCTCCCAGTCTGTGAAACTGAAACGCTGGTACGCCTCGGACGGCTCGAACCGGTAAGGACTGGCCTCGAGGAACCATGACACGTCCGCGTTGGCGACGTTCCCGCCGGAATAGTAGGTTGCCTGCGCGCTGAAATCCACGCTCGTCCCTGCCAGCGCCTGGGACGGAGTGGCCGAGGCGCTGACCTGGAACTCCGGTTTGTGGTATTCCGCCACGCGGAAGGACAAGTTGCCGAACGCAGTTTCATCCCAGGCGTAACGCACATAGATGCTATAGGTCCCCAACGCGGCGGCGTCCGACAGGGTGAACGAATCGTTGAAACTGCCCAGGTCGGAAAGCGCCAGTTCTTGGGCGTAGACCTGCTCGCCCCAGTGGTCCACCGTCACGAAGACCGTCTCCCGGGCGGGCAGGCTGTAATGCAGGTCGTCGTTCTTGCGCACGATGCCCTTGAAGAACACCTCCTGCCCGGGGCGGTACAGGGGCCGGTCGGTGTACAGGTAAGCAAAGGAGGCCGGGCGGTTGTCGTAGTAGTTTTCGTACAGTCCAAAGTCGCCCGCCCAAACGCCGCTGCCCCAGTCCAGGGCGGTGAAGGCGGCGCGTCCATCCCCTTCCACGCGGGCGTAGAGCGGGGCATTGCCGCCCAGGCGCGCCAGGCCGTCGGCGTCGGTGGTGGCCTGGCCCAACCGGATGAACTTCGCGTCGTAGAACGTGACGGGGACGCCCGCCTGCGGCTGCCCGCTTTCCAGGTCGGTCACCCAGGCCAGGCCCTCGCTGGGCGTGGCCTTGAAGGTGATATTGTCCGTAGCCACGATGAACAGGAAGCCCTGGTAGTATGCGCCCTCATATTCCAGCGGCGCCCCTTCCAGGCCGATGAAGTAATAGCCCGGCGCCAGTGGATTCCCCTTCGGGTCTTCCAGTTCGAGGTTCAGGTAGTGCGTCTGGTTGCGGGCGGCATTCACATCCGGCTGCCAGGTGCGTACTGGCTGGTTCCGAGGCTCGAAGTCGGTGGTCGGGATGTCGCCTTTCAACAGGCGGCTGAATTCGACGTAACCCAAGGCATACAAGGACACTTGCGCTGTGTCCAGGTTGAGATGCTCGAAGAACACCTCCTGCGGCCCGCCCGCGCGGTAGACCAGCGGCGTCCACGGCAGCGCCAGGCGGGCGTAGGGAGAATAATCCGGGTTCGTGAATGTAAAGGCGTATTCCGACTGGATGGCGTTGCCGTACAGGTCGGTCATGCCGGGCAGCAGGCGCACCACGTACTCGGTGGCCGGCTCCAGCCCGTAGACGGTGAGTTGCCAGTTGCTGTCGTTGTAATAGAATTCCAACCCGCCTTCCGGTTCCGGCAAGACGCGCACCCGCGTTTCGAGCGTCTCGAACTTCATCGGCGAGGCAAAGTCCACCCGCAGCGAGGAGCGGTATTCCGAAGGCGCGGAGCCGGGCGCAGGATCCACGTTCAGGATGCGCGGCAGGGAGACGGTATCGAAGAGCAGCGCCAGCCCCTCCCGCAGGGTCGCGCCGTCCTGCGACCGGGCCGTATCCGCCACCGTCAGTTGGTAGAAACTGGCGATCTTGAAGCGCCCGGCCGGTTCGACCGTCAGGTTGGTGAAGTCCTTGTTCCATTCCAGGCGGGTGGGGAAGGCCTGCCCGGTCTCGCGGTCGTGGATCGTCACCGCCCTGGCGACGCTATCGGCGTTCATGGGCTGCAAGAATGTGACCGTGAAGGCCTGGTCGAGTAACACATTTTCGACGGTCTTCTTGGGGTTTTGGACTCCCCCCTTCAACCCGTAGTAGCCGATGACCGGCGCGCGCGTGCTGAACTGCCACAGGTACGGCTCTTCCAGCCCATTCCCGGCGACATCCGCCAGCGACGCATCCACCCGCACCGTGTACCTGCTTCCGCTCAAAAGGGGTTCCCCCGGCTGGAAGACGTACACCGACGAGTTGAGCCATTCGCCCGCGCCCGTCACTGCGGGCGAGAACTCCAGCGGCTGGGGCAGGCCCTCCTGTTCCTCGGCGATCACCACCGGCGCGACCGGTCGGTTGAAGATGACCGTGATACTGGTGGACGGGTCTATCTCCTCGGTTTCGGGCGCCGGGAAGACCTGCGCCACTGCCAGCGATTCGACCGTCTTGAATTCCAGGCGGATGGCTTCTTGCGCGGCGCTGCCGTCCTGGCCTGTGGCGCTCTCGATGACCGCCGTGTAGACCGTGGCCGGTTCGAGTTCGTCGTCGGGTTGGAAGGATAAGGTGCGGGCGTCGAGCCAGGCCAGTTGGCCGGGAACAGGCTCTTCGTCCACGCCCAGAAGCGCGAAGGACTCCCCGGTTTGGGCGGCGTCCATGTCGCGGTCGAATTCGAGCCGGACGGGCGCGCCCAGGTCCAGGCGCTGTCCCTGCATGGGGGTTTGCGCGATGATTTGCGGGCCAACCTGCCCCGGTTCTACTTGCACGGAAAGCGTCTCGACCGGTGTAGGCGTGGGCATGGGCGTGGGCTGCGGCCCCGCGCAGGAGGAGAGGAGCAGCGCCAGGCTGAGGAAGATCATGCCGGGCAGTCGCCAGGAAATTCGAAAGCGCCACGAAGTGGTAAGATTCATAGGGGTACCCCGCCGTTCTTTGGTTGTGGGTGAAGACATGCTATCAGTATGCACCGCCTTGCGCCGGGTGTCAAGGAGACGGTTGTCCCATTTTGGCCGTGTGTGTGGGTTATAATTTG